>CAZTZN010000230.1:0-6966 GCA_964617715.1 uncultured Armatimonadia bacterium
TCGCCAGTAGGGACCGATTGGTCCGCGGGAAAACCGGTTTACGATCGCTGCGCTTCATCTCACGGTCACCCGTTCTGGGGTGCAACGATCGGTATCTCGCCACTTACTCCCCCGCATTCTCGGGCGCAGCGGCCCCGTCGCCGTCGTCGCCCTCAGTCGCGCCGGTCTGCTGCGCCCGCCTCGCCTCGAACGCCTCCAGCATGGGATCGGCGTGCTTCAGGAAGATCAGCGCCTCGCCGTTGGGCATGAGCTGCGGCCGGAAGCGCTCGTGCTCGGTCAGAGGCAGTTTGTCGATGCCCTGGCCGGTAGCCAGCATGCGCGCCCAGTACTCGCGGCCGCGCATGACCCGCGACCCGCGCAGCTCGCGCGAGAGATAGATATAGTCGGTCGCGAACCCCGCCGGCTCGAGTGCGGCCAGCTTCTCCCAGGTGTCGGGCAACAGGATTGCGCGTTCGCCGCCGTACCACGCGACCTGCCAGGGAATGTCGCTGGCGACTGTGCCGCTGCGCAGCTCGGGCGCGAGCGACCCCAGCAGGTCGAGCACGGGCTTGGATGGCGTCGTCGGGCCGCGCGTGCCCGCGATCGAGCTGGCGGTGTAGGGCCAGGCCACAATGATTATCGCGGCGATCCCCGTGGCGACGAACGCACGTCGCGCCGTGAGGTGCCGGCGCATCAGGCTGATCAGGGTCGCCACGGCCAGGCCGAGGGCCAGCGGGGTGACAACCCCGAGCGGGTCGCCGTCGCGGTCGTAGATGGCGACGGTCAGCACCTGCGCGAGCAGGATGAACCACACCATCCCCCACAGCAGCCGCTGTCGGCGCGTCTTGGCAAGGATCAGGCCCCCCACCAGCAGGAAGGGGAACAGGTAGCGGTTGATGATCTCGGGCACCGCACCGTAAAGGTTGGTGAGGCCGACGCCGAGCTTGCGCAGCATCTCACCAGGGTTGGTGAGTGCCCACAGCTCCGGGTTGTCGGGCACTCCCGAGGTCGCCCACATGAGCGAATTGCCCGGGAACTGGGTGGTGAGCATGATCAGGCTGTAGCGGCTCAGCGGCGGCACCGGCCAGCCGAAGTGCCTGACGTTGCGCGCCAGCCACGGTCCGACGATGACGAGCGCAATGATGGCGATGATCGCGAAGTTCCTGCGCGTGTTCGGCCCGTGACGGCTGGCGAGCCACACCAGGCCGGCGATGGCCAGCCAGCCGACCATCCCGGTCAGGTAGCTCACGCCGATGGTGACCGCGGCCAGCACCGCCCATGGCCAGGGCGTACTCAGGAAGGCCTTCAGGCGGTCGATGGCCGATGGGTCAAGGTCATCGGCGCCTGCCTCCGAGTCACGCTCGGCGTTGGTGACGGCCATGAACGCGAAGTACATTGCCGCGGTCACCGCCAGTGCGCCGATGGTCGCCCCACCCGCGCCCAGCGCCTGTGAGATCGCCTTCATGCTCACGAAGTAGGCGAGCGTGGTCCAGACCGCGATGGGCTTGTCGTATGCGCGCTTGATCAGGCCGTAGAGGAAGGCGGCCGTGATGAAGAGCAGGATGCCATTGAAGAGCGCGACCGCGCTGTCCTCGGCGCCGCGCCCCTTGAAGAACATGCCCAGCGCCAGCGGGTAGAGCGGGCCGACGGCTATGTCGTGGCGGCTGGCATCGGGCCGGCCGATGGCTGCGTGCAGCGGGTAGACCACGTTGCTCTTGAGCCCGCGGCCGTGCTGAACGTTGCGCGCGACCTGGGCCACGTTGATGCTGTCGGTGGTCGCGAGTTGCTCGAAGTGCGTTCCGTAGAAGCGGACGAAGGCCGCAACGCCGAAGCCGGCGATGATCGCGCCCAGCAGCCATGCTCGCGCGGCCCGGTTGACGGCCGTGCGGGCATCCGCCGCGTCACTCGCCGCCGCCCGTCCGCGACGCGGTCGGACCACCTGCTGAGTCTCCTGTGCGGGCCGGATATCAGTCACCATCAAGCTCCCCACCGTCGGTCATCGTCAGGTCCTCTACGCCGGTCACCGCGGGCGTATCGCTCAGCGCGGCGTAGAAGTGCGGCGCCAAACGCGTTGCCAGGTCCTGTGTCGCGCGCTCAAGTCCGCTCGCTGAGTCGCCGTTCAGTGTGGTCATGTAGAGTTCCCCCCACACGCACCTGCCCACCAGCTTGTCCCACCAGCCGCGCATCTGCGCCCGCTCATACTCGACCGCCTGCGCGCCGGGTGAGACGAACCAGGTCGCCGTCAGCCGGCGCAGGCCGGTGCGGTGCAGCCACTGCAGCTTCAGGCGCAGATCGAAGGGCAGGCCGTCGGCCGCGATGGGCCCTACTATCCACGGCTCCTCGACATTCCAGCCGTTGCCCATCATGGCCACCGACCAGTTGCGCAGCGCGCCCAGCCGGCTCGAAGTGACCTGGAAGCTGGAGGATATCAGCGTCCCATCCTCGTGCTCGTAGACTCTCGTCATGTAGACTGCTTCGTCCGTGTTCTTTGCGGCCGGCATCTCCTGCTCAACGCAGGTCCACGGGCCGAGCCGCTCGGGGATCTGCGCGAGTGGCAGGTTGGACACATCGACCACCACAAGTGCGGCCCTGCCGGCGAGGAGAGCCGCCGCCAGCATGCCCAGCGCAGCAAAGTGTGTGGTCGTCGGTCGCATGGTCAGTTACTCCGCTCCATCACCGCGGAAGACGACCTCGACGGTCTTGAAGACGATGCGCAGATCGAGCCACAGGTTGCGCTCCTGCAGATACTTCATGTCCAGTTCGAGCATGTGGTTGCAGTCGGTCAGCTTGCGCCCATTGGTCTGCCACGGCCCGGTGATGCCCGGCAGGGCCTCCAGCCTCAGCGTCCCCCGGGGGTCCCTGATGGGCCGCGAGATCGGGCGTGGGCCCACGATGCTCATCTCGCCCTTGAGCACATTGATGAACTGCGGCGTCTCATCGATGCTCCACTTGCGCAGCAGGTGCCCCACGCGGGTGACCCGCGGATCATCATCGACCCGAATCAGCGAGTGATCGGGTTCCTTGTTGCGGTCGAGCACCTCGTTGAGGCGCTCCTCGGCGTCCTGGACCATGGTGCGGAACTTGAGGATGTGGAAGGGCACCCCCCGGTGGCCCGGACGCACCTGGCGGAAGAAGATCGGCCCGCGCGAGTCCAGCTTGATGGCGATGGCGCACACCAGCCACAGCGGAGCGCACACGACGATGCCGAGGGTCGCGAGGATCACATCCCCGACCCGCTTGAGCACCAGGTAGGCTCTGGAAGCGCTCTGAGCCGACCGTTCGGCTCCGCTGTCGATCACGCGCTGACGTACGTGCTCGAGCGGGGGAGCGACCACAGTCCCCTCTACCGTCCTCGAGTCAGCCATTGCTTGCCCTCCCCAGGCGTGCGGCTAGCCCGTGGTGACAACCTGCTCTGCGGCGAACGCGGTGCGTCCGGCGAGTGCGTCCTCGTACAGCGTCACGTACCCATCCACGGTGCGCTCCCAGGTCCGTTGGGTGCGGATGTACTCCCGGGCGATCCTGGTCTGCGCCGCCACCGTTTCGGGGTCGGACAGAAGTTCGTTGAGCCGTCGCGTCAGATCGTCCACATCGCGGCTGGCGAAGGTGAACCCGCAGCCGCCGAGCGCCTCGACGTTGGGTTCGATGTCGCTGGCGAGCACGCACCGACCGTAGCTGAGCGCCTCCAGCACCGACACCGACAGCCCCTCGATCTCTGAGGGCTGCACGTAGAGATACGCGTTCGAGTAGAGTTCGGCCAGCATTCGCCCGGTCACGTAGCCCACGAAGCGGACACGGTCGGACGCGTGCGAGAGCAGTCTGCGCGTGTAGCCATCGTCGTAGGGGCTGCTGCCCGCGATGACGAGCTTCCTGTCGGTGTCGAGCCGCTCGAATGCATCCAGCAGGTGGTGCACGCCCTTGGCCGGCGTCAACCGCGCGGCGGTGAAGATGTAGTCGCCGCCGGTCAGACCCAACTGCGCGATCTCGTGCGGTTGAGTCGGCTCCATGAGTTCCACGCCTGTGGGTATCGTGGTTGGACGCCGCCCGAACTCGCGGCTGAAGGCATGCGCTACGGCGTTGGAGACGGCCACCACCTTGTGCGCCAACTTTGCCGCGGCCCAGGCCCCCGCGCGGATGCACATGCCGGCTGGACCGCTCCACTTCTGCTGAGCCCAGTCCGGGCCGTGGATGGTCACCACGATCCGGCTCGAGCGCAGCAGCCGCAGCAACGGTGCGACGTAGGCCGGGCCGGGGCAGTGGATGTGCAGCACGTCGAAGCCCTGGGTCATGGCGTGCAGGGCGCCGGTCAGCGTATGGCTGGTGGCGTCGAGATGCTTGCCGCGAACCCCGCCGGTGACCACCCTCCGCATGCCGCGATAGGCGGTCGTCTCCGCGGTGTAGTGCGGGCGGCAGTACACGGTGACCTCGTGCCCGCGCTCGACGAGCCGCGCGCCGACCTGCTCAACGTAGTGAGCCACCCCGCCGATGGCGGGCAGACCCTTCACGCCAAGCATCGCGATCTTCATGTCCGGCCTCGCGCCTCCGATCGCCGTCATGTCCTCAGCTACTTGGCGACAAACAGCTCCTCATGCCGGCCGTTGCGCACGGCCGCGTGGAACGCCCCGGCGGACGCGCCGGCGGTCCGGCGCGGCGCCGCGACCATGGTGCTCAGCTCGGGAACCAGCTCTTCGGTGGCGGTCACCGACTGCGCTACGTAGCCCGCCTGCTCGAAGGCCCTGGTGGCGAAGGCCAGCCGCGCCGGTTCGTCGTAGATCCCGACAACCGCCCCGCCGGATCCGGAGAACTTTGCGGGCAGTCCCGCGGCCCGCGCGATCTCGATCATCTCGAGGTTGTGGCAACCCAGCGCGGCATCGCCGTAGAGCTGCCGGCGCAGGTCGAAGTTGCGGTTCATCAGCTCGCTCAGCGCTTGATAGTCGCCGTCCTCGATGGCCTCACGTGCCAGGTCGGTGTAGCGGGCGAACTGCCTCATGCCGGCGACCACCTGGGGCTCGCCGGAGTCGAAGCGGTAGCGCATGTCATTGTGCAGCTTGCCTGAGCACTCGGTGGAGTGTGGGACGTAGGCGACCCACAGCGGCGGCAGCTTGGCCAGGTCGAGCTTCTCGTAATGGCCGTGGCCCTGAGCCGCCATGAGGTCCGGGTTGAAGTCCATGTAGACCAGGCCACCGTAGATCTGCACAACGCGGTCCTGCAGACCGGCCTGGATGCCCAGCTCCTCGGTCTCGACCGAGAGCACGAGCTGCGGCTGGATCTCACGAGGAATGTCGCGGTCGGTGACTCCGTAGAAATCCATCAGCGACTTGAGCGCCGCGGTGATGATGGCGCTCGAGCCGGCAAGCCCGACCTGGCGGGGGATGTTGGTGTCGTACTGGATGGTGAAGTTGCGGTGGTCCAGGTGGATGCCGGCCTCCCGGCAGTAGCTGTGGAAGCGCTTGCAGGTGGCGTACAGGAGTCGGACTCCGCCGTAGTAGCCGTCATCTTCAGCGACCTGCGCCAGGTGGTCGAGACTGCTGAAGCAGAACGGGTCGAAGTGAGGGTGGGGGATGATCTCCAGGTCCGGCGACTCCCACAGCATGAGCGAGGCGTGGAAGTCCTCGACCAGGGCGGCGATGGTCTTGCCTCCGAAGCCATCGGAGGGGTTTCCCATCAGGCCCACCCTCGCGCCTACACACCGATGAACGATCATCCGGTCTCGCCTCCACGTACGGCACAATGCGCCACGTGCCGAGAATCATCTGCATGGGGGGCGAGACCGACACCCCGGCCAACCGCCGCGGGGAAATGGCGGGTGCTGAGGCTTGACAGGGCGGAGCGTGTCTGCTACGATGAAAGGTGGCAGGCCCAATCCCAAGCCAGGATGCCAGTCTGCCCCGGAGCCAGGGAGCCCCATCTCCTTGGCTCCAACTACTTGGTCCGCAGTTCCTCGGGTCACCGCCTCACGGCATTTCCAACAGTTCGCTCGACCGTCGGTTGAGGGTGTCTGCGGTTCTGTGCGTTAGCATTCGTAAGTGTAGCAGAACCGCCTGCCAAGTTATCTCAAAGTATCCTCACAGTCCCCCGGGCTGATGGCCTGCCTGCAGTGGGCTCGCCGGGCCGTCCTCAAGCGTCGTCGAGCGGTGACGGTGCCGCGCGCTGAGGGCTCTCCGCCAGTCGGGCCGCGAACCACTCGATGGTCCGCGCCAGGCCTGTACCCAGGTCCGTGCGGCAGCGCCAGCCGGTGAGGGCGGTGAGCTTCGACGTGTCCGGCCGCCGGCGCGTTGGGTCATCGCTCTGCAGAAGAGGGAGGCGCTGTAGATCGCTCGCAGACCGACACAGCTCCATGACCCGCCGGGCGAACTCCAGGACGGTGATCTCGGTGCCGTTGCCGATGTTGTAGGCGGGACAGTCCTCGTCGATGTCGGCGGCATCGGCGTCGGCCAGTGCCAGCAGGCCGGCCACGGTGTCGCTGACATAGCAGAAGCTGCGGGTCTGGGTGCCATCACCGTAGATGGTGAGCGGCTGTCCGGCCAGGGCCTGGCAGACGAAGTTGGGCACGACGCGCCCATCGTCAATGCGCATGCGCGGGCCGTAGGTGTTGAAGATCCGCGCCAGCCGGCCATCGACGCCGTGGCGCCGACGATAGGCCATCACCAGTGCCTCTGCATAGCGCTTGCCCTCGTCGTAGCACGAGCGTTCGCCGACTGAACTCACATGGCCCCAGTAGTCCTCGGTCTGCGGATGGACCTCGGGCTCTCCGTAGACTTCGGAGGTTGATGCCTGGACGAGCACCGCGTTGTGCTGCCGGGCCAGCTCCAGTACGTTCGCCATGCCCCGACTGCACACGTCGAGGATCTCCAGCGACAGGGCGCCGAAGTCCCTGGGGCTGGCCGGGCAGGCCATGTTGAAGATGACGTCCGGCACGGGCAAGTCGCCCGGCAGGCCGTGGGAGATGTCCGCCTCGACGAACCGGAAGCGTGGATCATCGATGAAGCC
>CAZTZN010000231.1:0-6944 GCA_964617715.1 uncultured Armatimonadia bacterium
GCGTACCACTCGGCATTGCGCTCATTGACCGGCAGGGCGTAGCTGCAGCCCAGGCACCAGTGCGTGGCCCACAACGCCATGTTCGCCGGCGGCTCGCCCTCGATCTTGCCGATCCCCGGCCGGATCATGCGCCGGCCCTCCAGCGGCGGCTTGACCGGGGTCGGGTGCAGGCCGAACCAGACGGTACGCGGTTCAGGGCCGATCTCGGTGGGCGTGTCGATGAAGTTGACCACCAGGGTGTTGGCGTCCGCGCTCGGGATGACCTCGATGGCGTGATCGAGCTGGCTGAGGTTCCAGCCACGCCGCGATTGCGCGAACCACTGCAGCCCCACCCGCTCGTTGCTGAGCCCCAGACACGCGGTGAAGGACGTCGCCCACGGCTCCGCGGGCGTGGCGCCGGTGCCGATGCCGCGGTAGTTGCCCGAGTACATGAGCGTCGAGCTGTCGGGCGCCATCGGCACCTCCAGCCGCAGCGCGTCAACCGTCACCGGTTGCTCGGCGCTCAGTGCGACCTCGAACCACATGCACCCGTCGAACTCGACCCACGCGCTGGCCTCCGCCCGCACCGGCCCGAGCGCCGCCCGCGCTCGCCACTCGCCCCGCTGGTCGTCCTGCAGCTCCCACTGCACCTGCGCCGGGCCGGGGCGCTGCTCCCCGCCTCCGATGCTCGCCACCAGCGACACCGGCGCGGCCAGCAGCTCCTCACCCTGCGAGGTCATGCGCGCGGGCAGCAGCGAGCCGGTCAGGTCGATCTCGCGGCCCCAGCACGCCACCCGGTCGCCCTCATACTCCAGCGGCGTCCACGGCTCGGGCACGTAGTCGATGATGCCGATGGTGTTGCCCAGCCACTCGGGCCGCGGCAGCAGCTCGAAGCCGAAGCTCTGCTGCCCCAGCGGCCGCTCGCCCTCGCCGACGGTCACCGTCCCCACATACGCGCCCGGCTGGAGGTCGGCGACGCGGCCCGGCACGGTGCGCACATCGCCCGGGCCGCCGGCGATCTGCGCGCTTGCGGCCACCGCCCCGCCGGCCGTGGGCCTGATCTCGATGCTCGCCGCCGCCGCCGAGGCCGCGCCGCGCGTCGAGATGACCACCTCGAGCTGGTCCAGCGACGGGTAAAGGAAGTGCGCCACCTCCAGCATCGGCGGATAGGTGAAGGGCAGGGCGACCGCCAGGAGCGTCTCGTCCGCGCGCGTCGCCTGCACGTCCAGTGACGTCACCGAGGTGTCGGTCAGCGTCTGAGTGACCGCCAGCTCCTCGCCCGCGGCCAGCGCGCGCGCCACCTCGACCTCACCACTGTCGGTGGTGACGGCCGCCTGGACGCCGTCGCCGGCCGCCGCGAGCCGCACATCCAGCAGGCCGTCGGCGGGGCTGCCGACCGAGGTGAGTTGCACCGCGCCGGGCGTGGTGGCCAGCGTGCTCTCCGCGGCGTAGTCCGTGTGCGGCCAGGCCACGTCATCGCGGCGCAGAAGTCGATGGGTGCGGACGAGGCGGATCTCCGCACTGTCGCCGGGCGCAAGCCCCAGGTCCGCGAGCGGGATGGCCAGCTCGCAGACCCACGCCTGGCTGTCGATGGTGCAGCTCGCGGTCGCGCCGCTGTCCCATGAGGCGTCGCCGGCGCTTGCATCGCCGATGGTGCCCGCCGCATTGGCGACGATCCGGCGCATGCCGTCGGGCCCGACGACCTCGATGCCGACCACGTCATCAGCGCCGAGCAGCTCGTCGTCGCGTTGGGCGGCCTCTTTGCGGAAGGCGCCGAAGGAGTAGTTGTCGGGCTGCTGGATCACGCGCTCCGGGATGGGCCAGCGCTGGGCCACGTAAAGGTCTGCGCCATCGTGGCCGATCCACGCGGCCCCCTGCTCGAGGTCGAGGAGGCCGGTCACGCGATTGACGAAGCCCGTGACGGCTGCGCCCGCGGCCCACTCCTCCTCGTCGATGGTTCCGTCGAGTCGGGGCGCCGCCATCGGCGGGACCGTCAGTGCGGCGCGTCGTTCGTCGAGGCCGCGTTCGTAAAGCGCCCTGATCTCGACGTCCTCGAGCGCGCGCGAGAAGACGTAGAACTCGTCGAGGTTGGTGTCGGCGTGCGCCTCGACCGCCTCGCTGCTGCTCACCGGGCCGCCGACGCGGATGTTCGGCCCGATCGGCCCCAGCTCCACCTGCAGCTCCTCGGGCGTGCGCTCGCCGTTGATGTACAGGCGCAGCCGGCCCTCGCGCCAGGTGCCGACGAGGTGCTTCCACTCGCCCGGTTCCCACTGCGTGGGCACGGTGGTCATGCTCGGGCGCTCACCCCGCACGTCCATGTGATAGAACGAGATGCCGGACGTGTGCAGGTAGTGGTAGATCAGGAAGCGCGTCGGGCCGCCCACGTCGATCCACCAGCGATTGACCAGCGGCGCGTCGGTCAGCGTCCAGTCGGTGGACTGCACCCAGATCGCGAAGGTGCCCTCCTCCGGGCGCATATTGCCCGCGGTCGGGTAGGTCAGGTTGGTACCCGCGGCGCCCACGCGCACCGCCTGTCCGATGATCCCGGCGTCGAACTCGAACTCGCCCAGGACCGTGGGCTCGGTCCCCTCAGCCGCAACCGCCGGCTCCAGCGAGCCGTCGAAGGGCACATAGAGCAGCACCTCATCGCGCGTGAAGGCCAGCGCGGGCGCGACGCACGTGGTGATGAGCAATCCGATGGTCAGATGGCGCAGCATGAGTCCATCACCTCAGCAGTAGCAGATCTCCAGCCGCCGCAGCACCGGATCGCCGTCGGCGCGAGTAACCTCCAGCCTCACCGCGTCCGCGACCACGGTCGCGAAACGTGCGATGTGCTTGTGCCCGAGCGCGGTTCCGACCGCCACCCCCTGCCAGCGCCCGGCGACGCGCGCCAGCAACCGCCACGAGCGCACCGCCTCGCCCGCGGTCAGGTCCTCCATCGCCACCACGGCGTTGACCGGCGTGGGCCGGTCGAGGGTGATGGTCAACTCAGCGGCCGGGCCCTCGGCCACGCCCACCGGGCGAGAGTAGCGCCGATCGATCTCCGCGCGCATCTCCAGCAGCCGGTCCACATCCGGCTCGGGCAGCAGCCCGCGATCGTCCGGGCCGACATTCAGCAGCAGGTTCGCGCCGCGCCCGACCGAGCACTCGTAGATGTCCACCAGCCGCTCGCAGCTCTTCAGCGTCCCCCAGTCGCCGGGGTGCCAGAACCAGTTGGCGCGAATGCGCGCGTCGCATTCGGCGGGCAGCCAGTGCGGGAAGCTCTCGCGGAAGCCCTCGAACAACAGCCCCGTGTTCTGGTTGGCCTCCTCGGGCGAGCCAACCACGTTCCAGCACGGGTAGGGCGCCAGCCCGTCCTCGTTGCCGACCCAGCGGAAGTCCGGGGCGCCCAGCGCGTGGATGCACGCTTCGGGCGCGTGCTCGCGGATGGTGCCGATGATCAGCTCCCAGTTGTAGAGATGGCCCTTCGACCCCGCGCCGTCGAGCCACACCACCGACACCTCGCCGTAGCGCGTGAGCAGCTCAGTCCACTGCCGCGCGAAGAGCCGGTCATAGGCGGGGGCATCGTCGTAGCAGAGCTCGTGGCGATCCCACGGCGAGCAGTAGAGGCCCAGCGCCAGCCCCTCCTCGCGGCAGGCGTCGGCGACCTCGGCGACGACGTCGCCCTTGCCGTCGCGCCAGGGGCTGGAAGCCACCGAGTAGGCGGTGGTCTCGGTGGGCCACAGGCAGAAGCCGTCGTGGTGCTTGGTGGTGAAGACGAAGTAGCGCATCCCGGCCGCGCGCGCGGCTGCGGCCCACTGGCGCGGGTCGAGGTCGGTGGGCGCGAACACCTCGGGCGGGTCGTCGCCCTCGCCCCACTCCTGATCGCAGAACGTGTTCGGCCCGAAGTGGCAGAACATGCCGAATTCGTAGTCCTGCCAGCGAAGCTGCCGCGGCGTCGGTCGCGGCCGGTGGCCATCGTACATGGCAATGCCTCCCCGAAGGCGATTCTCTGACAGGCGGGGGGGGACCTCTCAGGACGCCTCGGGGAGGCGAAGTAACTAACACCGCAGCTACCCCGTCTGTTCCCGCGGCTTGAGCTTCATGGCCGCCGAGTTCACGCAGTAGCGCAGGCCGGTCGGCTGCGGACCATCGGTGAACACGTGCCCGAGGTGCCCGCCGCAGTTGGCGCACACCACCTCGGTGCGCACCCTGCCGGCGCTGCGATCCTCGCGCTCGACCACCGCGCCCTCGTCGATCGGCCGGTAGAAGCTCGGCCAGCCGGTGCCTGAGTCGAACTTGGTCGCCGCGTCGAACAGCTCATTGTCGCAGCCGGCGCAGTGGTAGATGCCGTCGCCGTGTTCGTTCCAGTACTCGCCGCTGAACGCGCGCTCGGTGCCCACCTCGCGCAGCACCCGGTACTGCATGTCGGTAAGCTGCTCGCGCCACTGCGCGTCGGTCCTGCGAACCGCAAAGGCATCCTTTGTCATCGGTATTCTCTCCTTCTCCACAGCGATAGCGAGGGCGAAGGAAAGCCCGATACTCGCCTCAGCTACAGCGCCAGACGACGACTTAGGTTCCGTCGATGGAGTTTCAAGCTAACAGCCCAGAAAACTACGCAGAACCCGACTAAGGCGACCACGCACCACCCGGCCCCGATCTGCACCTGTTGGCCGATACCTGCGCGTAGCAGCTCGGTGGTATAGCTCAGCGGCGAGACGCGCGACAGCCACTGCCCCCACTGCGGCATCTGACTTACCGGCACGAAGACGCCGCTGAAGAAGATCAGCGGCAAGCGCACCAGGTTGGCTAACGTCATGATAGAAGAAGGGTCATCGGTCGGCGGCGTTGACAACAAGGTGCCCAGCAGGGCGAAGCACAGTGCGGACAACACCACTGCAGCTACGATGCTCAGGGGGTGTGCCACGGATGCTCCCAATACGCCGAAGCCGATCGCGATCGGGATGGCGGACACCAGAAGTCCGTAAAGGAAGGCCGACAGCACATCTCCGCCGATCAGCACGCTCACAGGCAGCGGCGCCACCAGTAGGCGCTCAAGGGTACGCGTGCGCGTCTCGAAGGGCAGTATTGCGGGGGTGGTCGCGGACGCCGTAAAGAACAGTGCCATGCCGATCAGCCCCGGCACCAGGCTCTCGGCGGGCACGCTCCGACCGATGGCGAAAGCCAGGAACAGGAAGGTCGGGAACAGAATCCCGAAGATCAGCACCGGTCCCTTCAGGTAGTAGATACGGATGTTCTTCTTCGCGATCGCCCAGCACTTGCTCGTCATCTGATTATCGTCCTTTGTGATGCGGACCCTCGAACCGAGTAGCGGAGGAGAGGGAAACGAAGACCTCCTCGAGGCTGGGCCCCAACGTGTTGACGCTCAGGATTTCCAGACCGCGCTCTCCTGCCAGGTTCACCAGGCGCTCGACCACCCGCCCGGGCGAGGAGGTGAACAGCCGCAACTTGTCGCCCTCCTTTTGTGCGTGAGTCACCTCATCCCATGCCTCAAGCTCTGCCGGTGCCACCGGCGCGTTGAAGCTCACCACCACCGACTGACTGCTCGCAAAAGTCGCCTTCAGCGCCTCTGGAGTGTCCAGTGCCGCGAGCCGCCCTTTGCAAATGATCGCAACGCGGTCACACAGGATGTTGGCCTCCTCGATGTTGTGCGTGGTGTAGAACACCGCCACGCCCTGACTCGCCAGCGCCCGCACCTGCCCGTGGATCATGCGCCGGCTCTCCACATCGAGGCCCGCCGTGGGCTCATCGAGGAACAGCACGCGCGGCTCGTGGATCAGGCTCATGGCCAGTATCAAGCGCTGCTTCATGCCCTTCGAATAGCGCTTGGCAAGGTCATGGCGCCGTTCCCACAGGCTAAACTGTCCCAACAGCTCTTCGGCTCGAGAGCGAATCAGTGCGCGGGGGAGGCCGTACAGCTCTCCTGCAAAGAGCATATTCTGCCAGCCGCTCAAGTCCATGTAAGGGTTCGCGACCTCGGGCACTACGCCGATGTGCTCCTTGGCCGCAATCGGGTCGGTGACCATGTCATGACCCAGCACCAACGCCTTGCCCTCGCTCGGCGGCAGTACGCCGGTGAGCATCCGCTGCGTGGTGGTCTTTCCCGCTCCATTAGGCCCGAGGAAGCCGAAGATCTCGCCTGCATAGACCTCGAAGATGACGTGATCCACGGCCACCATCTGGCCGTAGCACTTCGTCAGACGCTCGACCTCAATCACCGCGTTCATCGCGTCACTCCCTGTCGTCCGAAGCGCAGCCAGATACCGAGGCCGGCGCTCGGGTCACCCGGAGGCCGGCCGCCCTCCCCCTCGACCTCGAAGCTTGGCACCCCGGCCTGCTGCGCCCACGCGGCAAAGGTGTCGGGGTGGCGGAGCCGCAGGAACTCCGCGTAGGCCTCCGGCCCCTTGCGCTGCACCCCCTCGTGGCGGCGGCGGATGAATTCCTGGCGCGCCCAGTGCGGGTAGTCCCGCCCGAGACCACCGCCGATCATCGCCTGGCCGCCCTCCCGCAGCACCCGGTAGACCTCGGCGATGCCGCGGGGCTGATCATCCCAGAAGTAGATCGAGCCGCGGCTCACCACCAGGTCCACGGACTGGTCGGCGAAGGGCAGCGCCTCCGCACGGCCACACGCCAGCTCAATGCGATCCGCCACGCCCCGATCCGCGGCCTCCTGCCGCGCTGCACTGAGCGACTCGGCGTTCGGGTCCACCAGCACGATGCGCGACCGGCAGCGCTCCAACAGCGCCAGCCCGACCGGCCCCGGGCCCGCCCCGAGGTCTACCCAGACGCCGCCGTCCCGTGGCCGGCACAGACGCACCACATCCGCCGCGACGAACGGGTAGCAGGGCGGGAGGGCTCCGTCCCCGGGGCCCTCCTTGCCGCCGGCCCGCCTACTTCGTGCCGGCACCCTCGGCCTTGTCCGCACACGGATGCTCCTTTCCCTCACCGTGGCACTCGCGGATCTG
>CAZTZN010000232.1:0-6935 GCA_964617715.1 uncultured Armatimonadia bacterium
GCGGCTCTGAAGAGCCGCCCTCCGAACGACGAGATGACGCGTTCTCCGTCAGCCCTCCAAACAGCGACGGCAGGCAGAGCGCAGGTCCCCGCTCGACATGACGGCAACGGCGGCGATGCGCGCCCGCCGTTGCCGTCGGCTTGCGAGCTGCAACCGGTGACATGCGACCCGCAGCTACTCCTCCGCCGGGACCTCCCAGCTATACATGTGCGAGCCGCTGTAGAAGTAGATGCGTCCGTCGAGCCAGTCGCCGCCACCGCCGATGGTCACGGGCGATTCGGCGAGCATCTCCAGCTCCTGCGCGTCGGGGTCAAGCTTCGCGATGCCGCGGTTGAACAGCACGTAGATGGTGTCGTCGGGGGCCTGTACGAACGCCCGCGTGCCCTGATGAGAGACGCTTGGCCCGAAGTCGGGCTCGGTGTTGATCTCCTTGACCAGCGCGCGCTGCGCCGGATCGAAGACGAACAGGCGTGTCCGGTCGGCGATGCCGAAGACCAGCCCGTTGGGGGCGACGATCATATCGATATAGCTGCGCGCGCCCTCGAGGACCGGCTCGTGCCACTCGACCGTGCCGGTGGCCAGGTTGAGGATGAACAGCTCGGCCAGCGAGGCCTTGACCTGGCCGCCGGTCCCGGGCGCGATGGTGCTGCCGCACAGCAGCTTGCCGTCGGGCAGCGGCGCCAGGCTCATGACCGCCTGCTGCGCAATGAGCTGCTCATGAGTGAGCACGGTGGCCTCTTCGGTCTCGCGATCCCAGATGAGCAGGCCGCCACCGGTAAAGCCGTAGCCGGGTGTGCCGGCCAGGATGACGTGCCGGCCGTCCGGATACACCAGCAGGTCGTGCGGGCGATGCACCACCGGCGTGATCTGGGTGAGGAAGCGCGGGTTGCTGTCGGGATTGCCCTTCTCGGTGGGGACCCACGGCGCGAGCGGATCCCACTCCAGCAGGAAGCCGCCACCGTAGCCGCCAACGTAGAAGAGCCTTTCGGCCGGCGCGACGGTGTTCCACTGGCCGTACGCGGCGCGGTTGGTCCACTCATCGGCCGCCGGGTCGTAGCTGAAGAAGCGCATGGGGAAGGCGGTGCCGCCGCAGATGGTGCCGTTGGAGGCGGCGGCGAGACCCATGATATGCGCGCCCTCACTCTCGTAGTCGATGTCCATGGTGCGGGTCTCACCATCGACGTCCGTCACCGTAGCCTTGCGGTTGATCAGATCCACCGAGTCCAGCCGCTGGCCGCCGGGGAAGGCGCGGTGGAACAGGCCCTGGCTGCCGGTGATGATCGGCTTGCGGTTCACGGCCGGCGCCTCGGCCAGCGGCGTGGCCTGACCACCGTAAAGCTCCCACCACCGGTCGCCGACCTTGCCGTAGGCCTTGCCGTTGACGTCGCGATAGACCACGCCCGCGCCGTGGGCCAGCTCGTCCTCGGGCACTACCGGGGTGGCCTCGCCGGTGTCGGGGTTGAAGATGAGGATCTGCCCCTCGGTCGATCCATCGCCGAAGTAGATCCAGCCCTGGTCATCGGCCACTATCGAGCGCGGATACTGGGGCCAGTTGCGCACGTACACGTGCCCGTAGTCACGCATCTCCCCGCTCTCCGGGTCGTAGGAGACGATGCCATCGTTGGGGTAGCTCGCCGACCAGATGACCCCGTTGTCATCCTCGGTCATGCTCATGGCCATCTGCCGCGCGGTCTGCTCGTAGAAGGTGAACCCGGGCACCGTCGGGTCAAACTCGCAGAACCAACCGTTGAAGTGCGTGTAGTAGCGGTTGCGGCTCGAGAGGATCGAGGCGTAGGGCGTGTCGCCGCCGGGCGGGAAGGGCGTGGGGTAGGTCACGCTCTCGCCGGTGTTGGCGTCGATCATCAGGATGCCGTAGCCGCCGCGGTGGTCGAACAGCCAGACCAGCACCACCGGGTTGCCGTCGCCATCGACGGTGGCCACGGTGCCGCGATGATTGCTCACGGGCGTGGCCACGCCGTGGTGGCGGAAGCCATTGCCCAGGTCCTCGGTCTGCGCCGCGACTCCGGCCGCGAGCGCCAGCAGCGGAATGGTCACGATCGCGAGTGTCTTGAGGGCGTGCAGGTCCATGGTCGGCATACCTCCATGTGGGCGGGGCGACGCGCGCTCCGCCATTTGTGGGCGACGGACAGGTTCGGTACCTTGCGCCTGGTCGCAACTCAGTCCGGGCGCTCCAGCTCCTCGAGCAGCGGATCGGCGGTGTCGCTCATCCACCCGACCATCACCGAGCGGAGCTGGTCCACCAGATCGGCGTAGCGCGGCCGGCCCATCAGATCGCGCAGCTCATCGCAGTCGCGGTCCAGGTCGAAGAGCTGGTCGCTGTCGCCGTGGTGGTAGACGTACTTCCAGCGCTCGCCGATGACCGCGCGCATGCGGTGGCCGCCATCGCGCCAGCCGTTGTACTCGCTGAAGGTGTAATCGCGCCACTGGGCTCGCGGGTCCTGCAGGATCGGCGCCATGCTCCGCCCCTGCGCACGGGCCAGTGGCGGCTGAGCGAGCAGCTCCAGCACCGTGGGCGCCAGGTCGGTCTGCGAGGTCAGATGCGCTCGGCGCCCGGGCTCGATGCCGGGGATGCGCATGATCAGCGGGATGTTGATCGCGCGCTCGTAGAGCACCATCTTCTGGTAGATGCCGTGCGAGCCGAGCATCTCACCGTGGTCGGTCGAGGCGATGACGATGGTGTGATCGAGCCGCCCGCTGTCCTCCAGCGCCTGCAGCACGATGCCCTGGCAGTGATCGACGAAGGCCACGTAGCCGTAGTAGGCGGCGATGGCCGGCGCCCAGCGCTCCCAGCCCCACCCGGCGGTGCCCAGCGCGCCCGGGGCCTCGCGCACCCCGCGTGGCAGGCCCGACAGGTCCATGCCCAGGCCGGGCGGGGGGGTCACGTCCGCGGGATCGATTAGGCTCATCCAGGGCTCGGGCACCAGCAGCGGCGGATGCGGCCCCGCCAGCGAGCACCATGCGGCGATGGGCCGGTCCGCGGGCGCGTCGCGGATGAAGGCCGCGATGCGCTGCGCGCGCTGCATGTCCGGGTGCTCATCGGGCGGGCGCGTCCAGGTGGCCGGGACCGGCACCGAGATCTGCCCGGGCTCGACGCCGGTGTCGGTGAGCGTGTGCACCGGCGCGCGCTGCTCGTCGGGGCTGCGGCCCAGGGCCTCCAGCTCGCGGCCCTGCTCCTCGTAGGGGAAGCCGCCGCGGACGAAGTGCGCGTACTCGCCGGTGCGGTCGTCGCCCTCGGGGCGGCGGATGTGCCAGATGCCGTCGTAGGCGACCGGCCAGCCGGCGTCGTGCAGGCGGTCTATGAGCAGCTCCGAGCCGCGCTCGATGACCTGGTAGTCGCGGCCGAAGCTGGTGGCGCCGTGGGCGTGGGGCCAGCGTCCGTTCATCATCGAGGGGCGCGTGGGGATGCACAGCGGCGTGGCGCAGTAGAACCGGTCGAAGACCACGCCCTCGGCCGCGAGCCGGTCGAAGGTGGGCGTGGGCGCCGGCCCGCCATAGGGGCCGAGGCAGTGGCGTTGCATCTGGTCGCACAACAGCACGACCAGACTCTGGGGCGTGGCCCGGCTCATCGGGCTTCCTCCGTCGGCGCGCGGTCAGTCCATGCTCTTGACGAAGTCCAGCACCTCGCGGGCGTGGCCCTCGGGGCTGACTCTGGGCCAGATCTTCGCGATCCTGCCCCTGCGGTCGATCACGAAGGTCGAGCGCACCATGCCCATGAAGGTCTTCCCGTACCGCTTCTTCTCGGCCCATGCGCCGTACTTCGCCGCCACCTTGCCGCCCTCATCGGACAGCAGCGGGAAGTTGAGCGTGTACTTCTCCGCGAACTTGTTGTGTGACGCGATGTCGTCGGTGCTGATGCCGATGACCACCGCGCCGTTGCGGGTGAACTGGCCCTTGAGGTCGCGGAAGCTCTGTGCCTCAAGCGTGCAGCCGCTGGTGTTGTCGCGCGGGTAAAAGTAGACCACGACGATGCGCTCGCCGATCAGGTCCCTGAGCGCGAGCCGGTCGCCCTCCAGGCCGATCCTATCGAGGTTGATCCCCGGCAGCGTGAAGCGCGGTGCGCTCTTCCCCTCGGTCAATTCCGCCATCTCTGTCACCTCGCGTCACGAGAGTGCTCGCATCCTTCGCGACATTTCCGCGCGCGGGCGCGAGGGCCTGCCTCGGGCGAAGGAAGCCGGTCTACTCCCCGACCACCTCGTACGTGCCGGGGCCGTCGCCGGTGAAGGTGATCTGCGTGGGCGTGATATCCTCAGGGCGGACGGCCAGCGGCGGATGGGCGATGACCAGCGGGCGCGCGCGGAAGGCGGGCGTGAGCATGATCGTCTCGCCCGGTGCCGCGAGGCCGGTCAGGCGACGCTCGGCGGCGCGGTTGGGCCGCGCATCGTAGGTGAAGATACCCAGGATCGCGACCGGCGCGTCCGCCGCCTCCAGGCGCACGTGGTGCAGCCCGTAGCCGAGGCCGAGAATGCCCCGCCGGTTCTCCAGGTAGTGCTCCGCGCCGTCGCAGTCGGTGAAGGCCACGTTGGCCGGCTGCACCAGGCGCTCCTCGCCATCCACCAGCACCCGCAGCGTCCCCGCGTCAGCGGCATCCACGTAGGCCACTGAGACGTCCGTCGCGACCACCTCGATCTCGAAGGCCGCGCCCGGCGCCAGCACCGCCTGGCTGTCGCCGAAGGGCGCGCCCCACTCGGACGCGAAGGCGGTCACGTCGGCATCGCCGAGCGACCACTCGCCGCTGGCGACGCCGATGAAGCGTCGGTTCGGGCAGAGCTTTGAGTCCACGTACGTAAGTTGCGCGCCGGGGCCCCTGACCTCGAGGATGTGCCGATCGCCCAGCCGCAGGTTGCCGTGGCGGAACCACGAGTTGCGCGGATCGTAGCCGGGCCTGCTGCGTCGCGCGCCGGACAACTCCACACCGTCGATGACCGGCACCGGCGCCGCATCGCCCTCGGCGCCGGCGAAGGCATTGAACGCGGTGTCCTCGAGGATGAAGCGATTGCCGAGGATTCGCGGGCTGTCGTGGTCGAAGCGCGCCATCTCGCCCTCCCACCCGTAGGTATTCGGGTGGACGCGCTCCGGCAGATACTCCTGCGGCTGCCCGGCCTCGATCGGGTCCCAGGTCTCGAAGGCGCGCTCAAGCTGCTTGAACCACAAGTAGTGCCCGGGCGCCTGCGGGTGGCCGTCGCGCGGGACCACGGCGCGGCGGTTTGCCCAGCGGGTGAGCTGGTCGCCGATGAGCCCGTAGTCGCACATGGGGATGCCGTAGCGCAGCGCCAGCGCCTGCAGATCGCCGGGGTTGGGCGTGTAGCCGCCCATGTTCTGGAACATGCAGAACAGGAACTCGACGCCGGGGTAGTGCCGCTGGAACCAGCGGATCGCGCCCTCGAAGACCGCGACCTCGTCGGGCGTGTCGGTCTTCTCGTTGGCGCCCGCGCCGAAGATGACGAGGTCCGGCCCCGGGCCTCCGGGGCGGGTGAACAGCTCCGGGTACAGCTCCTCCCAGGTGCGGCCGGACTGATGGCCGTTGGTATTCTCCTCGGGCGGCAGCGCCAGCGACGCGTACGCGGCGAAGCCCGAATGCGCCTCGGCGATGGACGAGCCGTCGCACGCCATCCAGTTGAACAGCAGCCTGTCGGGGCCGAGGTCAAACTTGCGCATCAACTCAAGCTTGAGGCGCCCGGTGTAGCAGAAGAAGTGCTGCCACCAGCCAAAGTAGCCCGCCAGCTCCGGCCGGCCGATCAGCTCGGCGTCGAAGATGCGCTCGGACAGGGGCTGCTTGAAGGTGGGAGAGGCCGGGTCCTCGTCGTAGAGGTACATGGGCGGGTTGGCGCTGCCGCGGTCGATGCTCGAGCCCATCAGGATGACGTGCAGCGCTTCGCCCTTCCACAGTTTCTGGATGGTGCGCGGGATGTGGCGGTAGAGGGGGCGCATCTCGCGCCACGGGCGCAGGCCGGGAACCGCCACCTCGCCGGCGCTCAGACAGGGCGCGAACACCCAGACGTCGCGCTCCTCGCCCTCGGCAGGCTCGAGCGTGTTCTCGAACTGCACGCGGATGCCGACGGTGTTGACGTCGGCGGAGTGCGACTCCTCGCCGGGCGTGAAGTGGCCGATGACCTCCGCGCCGTCGATGCGCAGCTCGATACGGCCGGTGCCGTCGCCGGTCGCCTCGTAGCTCTCCGCCACCACCAGCTCGCCCCGCGAGTGCCGCGGGAAGGTGCGCTGGTCTGCATACCCGAAGTCAGCCGGCGTCCACTCACCGTCCTCGCTGTCGATCTTCATCAGCTTGATGCTCGCGCGCAGCGCCCCGGCCTGCGGTTGCCACCCGTACGCGATCAGGCTGACCGCCTCGCCCGGCGCCAGGCCGACCTCGGGCAGCGTGAAGAACTGCCAGAAGCGCTTGCCGGGCGCAATGCGCACCAGATTCCCGGTCGAGAAGCTTGGACGCACCTCGGCGGGCGCGTGCGACTCGCGCATGACGGTGATGTCGCCCCACGCGTCGGTGTTCCAGAACGCCACATTGCCGGACTCGTAGCTGACTGCGCGGCCATCGCGATGGTTGACAAAGGAGTGGAACTCGAAACGCGGGTTGAGCAGCAGGTTCATGGGCTGAGCACTCCCGAGCGCGGGGATGGCGAGCAGGGCAAGCATAAGCAGCGAGCAACGCAGCAGCGGCGACATGGGCGACCTCCTGGAGGGCGGCGGCTTGCGGGCCGGGCGGGAGTTCGCCGTCCGACGGAGCCAGGCCTTCCGCGCGCTGCGCCGCGCCCGTGCGCCGTTCGCTCCGGTCGGCGCCGACAGCAACGGCAACGACAAGGGCAACGGCAACGGCAACGGCAACGGCATGTGGGGGGGGGGGGGGCTTGGAAGAAAACCCCCCCCCCCCCCCCCGCGCGGGCGCCCCCTCCCCCAAAAACCGA
>CAZTZN010000233.1:0-6871 GCA_964617715.1 uncultured Armatimonadia bacterium
CGCAGCTCGGGCCGATCGAGGAGATGTTCGACCACCGCTCGGCGATCGCGCGGGCATACGGGGATGAGGAGTAGGGGGAACGCCTGGCCGCGCGACGCAATCTCACGGCGAGACACGGAGGCACATGTCCATGTTCCAGCGCTTCATCGTGAGCGACGAGCACATCGAGCCGCTGGCCGATGCCGTGCTGACCACGCTCGAAAAGGTCGGGGTGCTGTGCCAGAACGATGAACTGCTGCACGGCCTCGATACCATGGGGGCGCGGGTGGACTACGCCGGCGAGCGGGTACACTTCCCGCGCGAGTTGACCGCCGAGTTCATTGAGACCATCCGCGCAGAATTTGCGGCCGAGCCACAGCCACAGCCGCACCGGCTCGAGGCGCCCGGGCTGCCGGGCATCGGCACTCAGGTCGCCCAGCTCTACCTCGACCACCACACCGGCGAGGAGCGTCAGGCCAGCCGGCAGGACATGATCACGCTGGTGAAGCTCGGTGAGGTGCTGCACGGCGAGAGCGGCGTCGGGCATGTGCTGTCGCTCACCGACTGTCCGCCGATGATCGAGCCCCTGGTCGCCGGGCTGCTGCTCGCCGAATGGGCCACGGTCCCACAGCCGCCCTTCGCCTGGCATGTCGAGCAGATCCCGTGGCTGGAGGAGATGGGGGAGATCATCGGCCGGGAACGCTGGTTCTCGTGGGGCGCGGTATGCTTCGCCCATCCGCTGCGGCTGGACCGCGACACCGCCGGGAAGTACGTGGCGCGCGCGCAGGCCGGAGAGGCGTGCGGGTTGACCGCGATGCCGGTCGCGGGCGTCTCGACGCCGATCACGGTCGAGGGCTTCGTGGTGGTCGCCAGTGCCGAGTTCGTCGCCACGTGGATGGCCGCGCGCGCCATCAACCCCGAGGTGCCCCTGCGCGGGAGCATGTGGCCGGGCACGGTAGACATGGCCACCGGCGCGGTGAGCTACTCGGCGTGGGACGCCATGTTCTACGGCTTCGCGTGCGTGGAGTTCATGCGCCGCTGGGTCGGCTTCACCATCCCCATGGGCGGGGGCGAGTACTGCGACGCGCGCGTGCCCGGCCTCTATGCGGCGCTGGAGAAGGCCTACAAGTCAATGACCATCGCGGCCTTCACCGGACAGTCACTCGGGGCGGGGAGCGGGATGCTGGACGAGGGCAAGATCATGTCGCCGGTGCAACTGCTGCTCGACCGCGAGTTCGCGGCCGGCGCCGCACACCTCGCCCGCGACTTCGACCCCACGCCCGAGAACCTGGCCTTGGACGACATCATCGAAGTGGACCTGGGCATCCACGAAAGCCACCTGGGCACCATGCGCACCGCCCAGCGCTTCCGCGACAGCGTGTGGCTCCCCCGGCTCATGGACCGGTCGGGATACGCGGGCCATGCACGCGAGGCAGAGCTGCTGGGGAAGGCCGCGGACGAGGTCGATCGGCTACTCGACAGCTACAACAAACCCGAGGGGCGCGAGGACCAGCTCGCGGCAATGCGTGCGGTCATCGAGCGCGCTCAGAAGGCGTTACTGTAGGGAGCGGTCGCCGATTAGCGGCAGACAGAGGCGCCGCGACTCATGCAACGGAAGGGAGCACCAGGGCGCATGATCGTTCGGGATCCGGTCACTCTCATCATCATCGCCGGCGCCCTGTGCGTGGCCGCACAGCTCGCCGGCGCACAGCCTGCCGGCGACCAGCCGGGCCCTCTGAAGGTGGGGCTGGCGACGGTTGACATCACCCCGGAGGGGCCCGTGTACATGGCCGGCTTCTCGGGGCGCACCGAGCCGTCCGAGGGCGCATACGCGCCGATCTTCGCCTCCTGCGTGGTCTTCGATAACTCGGTCACACGGGTCGCGATCGTGGCCATTGACGTGTGCAAGATCGGCATCCCGCAGATGGAGAAGATCCGTGCGGCGGCGGAGCAGGTGGGCATCCCGCCCCAGCACGTGATGATCAACAGCTCGCACACGCACTGCGGTCCGACCATCATCGGCGATCGCAACCCCGACTACCTTCCCATCTTCGAGGCGAAGGTCTGCGGCCTGCTCCCCAGCGCCGTGGAAGACCTTCAGGAGGCCTCGTTGGACTACACGGTCGGTTCCTGCACGATGGCCGTCAACCGCCGGCGGGTAGACGATGAGGGCCACTACGCGGGGATGCGCCCCGAGCCGCGGAAACCGATTGACCCGGATGTTCCCGTGCTGCGCGTGCTGACACCCGAGGGCGATGTTCGCGCGGTCATCTTCGGCTACGCCTGCCACCCCACGACAATGGGCGGACAGGAGATCGGCCCCGACTATCCCGGCGCGGCGCGGGAGTGGATCGCGGCTGCGTCCCCGGGGTGCCTCCCCGTGTTCCTGCAGGGCTGCGCCGGCGACATCAAGCCCCGCTACTGTGCGCCCAATGGCCGCTTCGGGTACGTCCTCATCGGGCCGAAGGAGACCGTAAGGGAGATCGGGCATGAGCTGGGCCGGGCCGTGCTCACCGCGCTCGCCATCCCCGAGCCCGTGCGCGCCGATGGCGGCGACGCGGTCGTGTTGGGCGGGATTACGCGCCTCATTGAGGTCCCCGACAGGGACCGGCCCGAGAGCAAGTCTCACGAGATCTACAACGGCGCCTGGCGTATCGGCGACGTGTACTTCTTCGGCAGCCAGTGCGAGCTGTGCTCGCAGATCGGCCTGCGCATCAAGCGGGAGTTGAGCGACGTGCGGGTGTGGACCTGTGGGTACACGCACTGGGGCGGCGGCTACATCGTGGACGCCGCGCAGTTCCCCGAAGGCGGCTACGAGGTGAACTCCAGCGCATGCGCGCCTGAGACCGAGGAGATACTCGTCGGCAACGCAGTGCGGTTCATCACGGAGCTGCAGCAGACGCCCGTCCATGAGGGCCCGATCCCCGGCCCGGAAAGGGAGTGATCGCCGTGAAACACATGCCGATCATGGTAGTGGTGCTCCTGATCGCAGGGGGAGGATGCGCGATACCCCAGGACGGGGGTGCAGAGGCCACGATGACCCCTGAGCAGGCGCGAGATGCTCGTCGGCAGGCGATACGGGGGACGCTGGCGACCTATGCCGGTGAACCGCGCCTGCAAAACGGCCACGTGGACATCGAGCGGCTCGTCGGCCAATTGCAGGAACTGAACTGCAACACGTATGACTTTCTGATCTGGCATGCGGAGACGGATTGGGAGGACCTGCACAGCTTTCTGGAGGCCACCGAAGACACGGAGCTGAAGGTCTGGGTGTCCCTGGTGCCGCCGAGCGAGTCCCGGACGAAGAAGTCGGAGCCGTTCGGGCTCGATTACGTCCAGTGGGCCGACGCGATCGGCGAATTAAGCGCGCGGTACCCCCGCCTCATCGCCTGGAGCATAGATGACTTCACGCACAACCTGCGCTTCTACACCCCCGAGTATCTGCAGGAGATGATGGACGCGGCCCACGCACACAACCCGCTGCTGGCCTTCGCCCCGTGCACGTACTTCCCGGCGGCGACCGCAGACTTCGCGGAGCGCTACTCGGACATCATCGACGGACTGCTGTTCTACTACCGACACGAGTCGGCCGGAGCGAACCTGACCGATCCGGACCTCTGTCCGGACGAACTGGCGATCCTGCGCGAGCGCTTCGGCCAGGACTTCCCGATCATCCTGGGCTTCTACGCCACCGGCCACTCGCGGCTGGGCCAGACGACGCCCGAGTACGTGGAGCAGGTCATGCAGTACGGCCACGAGCTGGCGGACGGGGTGCACGTCTACACCCACCAGGCGCCCGGCACGCCCAAGGGCGACATCGTGAAGCGGCTGTTCACGGAGTGGTCGGCGGAGGAGCAGTAGAGACCCGAACATGGAGCGGCGGGGTCACGTTGCATCCCGCAGGTCAGAGGCCCTGCGTCGGCGAATTGCCTGTCTCCACCATGTCGAACTTCACGCGAGCGTCCGGATCTGTCCGGGCGTTCGTATCATGTTCAGGGAGGTACGCGGATGAACATCATCAGCGTCGAGAGGCTCAGCGAGCTGTCGCCTGAGCGCTACCACGCCATCATGCAGCGCTCGATGGAAGAAGTCGGCGACGTCTACGACGACGTGCGCGCAATCTGCGAGGACATCCGCACCCGCGGCGATGCCGTCACCCTCGAGCACTACCGCAAACTCAAGGACGACATTACCTCCGCGGACCTCAAGGCCACCCCCGAGGAGATCGAAGCGGCGTACGAGCAGGTGCCGGCCGAAGTGGTCGAGCATCTGAAGTTCGCCGCGAGCAACATCGAGCGCTTCCACCGTGCGCAGTTCGAGCGCGACATGTGGTCGATCGAAATCGCGCCGGGGATCCTGGCCGGGCGGATCATCCGGCCCATGGACTCCGCGGGCTGCTACATCCCCGGCCGGCAGGCCAGCTATCCCTCCAGCGTGCTGATGACCATCCTGCCGGCGAAGGCAGCGGGCGTCGAGCAGATCATCGCGTGCACACCGCCGAACACGGGGATGGTCGCCAACCCGACCTCGCTGGTGGCGGCGGATCTGGCGGGCTGCGCGGACGTGTTCAAGATCGGCGGCCCGTGGGCAATCGCCTCGATGGCCTACGGCACCGACACGGTGCCCGCGGTCAACAAGATCGTCGGCCCGGGCAACAAGTACGTGACCGCCGCGAAGATGGCGGTCTTCGGCACGGTGGCCATCGACTCCCCGGCAGGGCCGAGCGAGATTCTGATCCTCGCCGATGACTCCGCGCGCCCGGAGTGGCTGGCCATCGACTTCCTGTCGCAGGCCGAGCACGACCAGGACGCGGCGGCGGTGCTGGTGACGCCCTCAGCGGAGCTGGCGGAGGCCACCGCGGACGCCATCCAGCGCGCGTTCGAGGCGGCCGACCGCCAGGAGATTCTGCGGCCGGCGCTGGAGAACAACTCTGCGATCGTGGTCACGGATTCGATGGAGGAGGCACTGGAGTTCACCAACGACTACGCGGCCGAGCACCTCGAGGTGGCGGTGGATGAGCCGATGCTGCTGCTTCCGCGCATCCGCCACGCGGGCTCGATCTTCCTCGGGCATTATGCGCCGGTTCCGGCCGGGGACTATGCCACCGGCACCAACCACGTGCTGCCCACGGGGCTGACCGCGAAGATGTTCTCGGGGCTGTCCACCGATGACTTCATCAAGCGCCCGACCTTCCAGCTCCTCTCGCGCGAGGGGCTGGCGCACCTGGCGCCGGCGGTGATGGGCCTGGCTGCAGCCGAGGGCCTGCCCATGCATGGTGAGGCAGTTCACATCCGGGTCGCGGAGTAGGGGAGAGAGCGCTGCTCTCAGGAACATTCCGCCGCACCAGAGCGTTCATGCAACCGAAGGCATGCGCCTGCGTATCGCGGGCGGTTCTGATAACATACATCGAGGTGTAACTGTGATCACTGACCTGATGGCGCGCATCTATCAGTATCTCTACCAGGCGACGGGCTCGGACCTCGCGCCGGTGTTGTTCTACGCGGTGGTTCTCGTGCTCGTCGGACTGGGAGTGGAGCGTCTGGTGATGGCTGTGCTCAGCCGACTGCGGTCAACCCCGGCGGCCGAGTAGCCCCTGTCGGACACCCACGAAGTTACGCAGGGCCGGGGCGATGCCCCGGCCCTGTCGCGTTGAAGCCGACGTCAATGGCGGCTCCGCGGATCAGTAGAAGTACAACCGGATCTCCTCGCCATTGAGGCTGGTGCGCAGGTAGAGCCAGCCCTGGACGTAGCGCGCGCCGTACGTGACCGGCCCGTCGGGGTAGTTGATGACCAGGGCGCCCGCCTGGGGCATGTCCCAGGTGCCGTCGATGGTGCCGATCCGGCTGCCGGCCGCGTCGCGCAGGGTCATCGTGAAGGTGCGATCCACGCGAAAGACCGCGTCCACCTGCGCGATCTCAGAGTCATTGAAGTAGTCACCGAGAGTGGTGTCGCCACTGGAGAAGAACACGTCCAGGTCCCAGGTGCCGGGCACATCCGTCGCGAGCGCGAGGCGCTCTCCCTCGGCGGTGTTGTCGGAGCCGCCACACCCCACCAGAGCTGCGATGGTCACTACGACGAGTGCCGCAAGCACTGCCAGATGCTTCGATCTCATGATTGAACATCCTCCTGTGAGGCGCGCGAACCCGACCACGCGCTGCATTTGCCGGTGACCAAGTGTGCCCTTGAGTTCGTCGGCGGGCGGCCGGTCGCCTTCGCGACCCGCAGGTTCATTCCCACACGGCGACGAAGCCGTCACGACTGTAGATGCTCCGACGGCGCAGGCCGAACCGTGGGTACTGTCGAGTCATGGACGCTGCTGCGGGAGAAAGGTTTCGCGCCGCAGTGCGGGTCGCGTTGCGCCACCTTGTGCGGGAGCGGAGGGCAGCGCGTGAACTACTGGCATCTGTGCAGCCCCCACCTCCAGGAAACCGTGCTGGCCGCCCGGGAGATCGCTGTCAGTCAGGGCTCAGCGATGATCGACGCGGAGCATCTGGTTCTGGCGATGCTCATGGTCGAAAATTGTACCGCCGGGCGGCTGCTGGCCGACACAGGCGTAGATGTGCAGGCGCTGGCCGCGACGCTGCGCGCCGAGAGCAGCGCCGGTGTGCCTGAAGCGCCTGGCGACAGGCCCGCTGAAGATATCCGCCTCAGTGCCCGTGCCGAGCGGGTGATGCAGGCGACCTGGCTTGAGGCTCGACGGGCCTGGGCGCGAGCCGGCCGGGGCTCTTCCCGCGGGCGCGTGCGGACAGAGCACCTGCTGCTGGGAGTCAGCAATCCGAGTGCCGGCCTGCATCTGAGCGCGCTACACACGCACGGAGTGTTCTACGGGGAACTCGCCGAGAGGGTTCGGCGCCTCGAAGCAGAGGTGGACGCCGGCGACACCGGCTGAGTC
>CAZTZN010000234.1:0-1830 GCA_964617715.1 uncultured Armatimonadia bacterium
TGCGCGGGAGCATCCTTGGCGGCTTCAACATGGTGGTGGGCCTGTCGGCGCTGCCAGCGTCGCTGCTGGCGGGCGTGCTGTGGGATCGCCTCGCGCCGGGCGTCCCGTTCATGGCCTCGCTGGCCCTGACGATCATCGCGATAGCACTGCTCGGACTCGTGCGCGAGCCCGAGGGTGGCTGACGGCCCGGGGCGGCGACCGTACCGGGAGCCACATGCGAGCGGCGCCGCCCGCGGTCTGGCCAACTCGAGCAACAGGAGGAGCACTCGCTTCATGGACGCAGCAACTTTCGTCGATCGCATTCGCGGGCACGACTTTTTCGCCGATCAGATCGCGCATGTCGAGGTGATCCCGGCCCGGCCGGCACAGTACGCCGACCTCGAGGGGGGTCTGCACGCGGCGGTCGAGGCGGCACTGGCTCAACACGGCATCGAGCGGCTCTACACTCACCAGGCCGAGGCCATCGAGCATGTGCGCGCGGGGCGCAATGTCGTCATCGTCACCGGCACCGCCTCGGGGAAGACCCTGTGCTACAACATCCCGGTGGTCGAGGCCGTGCTCGAGGACAGCCGCGCCACCGCCCTCTACATCTACCCCACCAAGGCGCTCGCGCAGGATCAGCTTCGCAGCCTGGGGATGCTCGAGACCGACGAGACGAGCGGCTGGTTCATGGCCGGCACCTACGACGGCGACACGCCCGGGAGCCTGCGCCGGCGGCTGCGCGACGCGGGCAGCGTCATCCTCACCAACCCCGACATGCTCCACCAGGGGATCCTGCCCAACCACGCGCGCTGGAACCGCCTGTTCACGCATCTGCGCTACGTGGTCATCGACGAGGTGCACGCCTACCGGGGCGTGTTCGGTTCGCACCTCGCGAACGTGGTGCGCCGGCTGCGCCGCATCTGCGCGCACTACGGTTCCGCCCCGCAGTTTGTGTGCTGCTCGGCGACCATCGGCAACCCCCGGGAGCACGCCGAGCGGATCACCGGCGTGCCGATGGTAGCGGTCGATCGCGACGGCTCGCCGCGCGGCCCGCGGCGCTTTGTGCTGTGGAACCCGCCGCCGTTGACCACCGCCGCCCGCGGCTCGAACGATAGCTGGCGCGCGGGTGGAGATCGGCGCAGCGCGTTGGGGCAGGCCATCGACCTGATGACCGTGCTGGTGCAGGAGGGCGTTCAGACCATCGCGTTCGTGCGCACACGGCTGGCGTCGGAGCTGCTCTTCAAGGGCGTGCGCGACCGCCTGCGCCCGATCTCCCGCAAGCTCGCGGAGTCGGTGCACGCCTACCGCGGTGGCTACCTGCCCGAGGAACGACGCGCCATCGAACGGCGGCTGGTGGAGCGCGACATACTGGGCGTGGCCTCGACCAACGCGCTGGAGCTGGGCATCGACATCGGCTCGCTGGACGCCTGCATCCTGGTGGGCTACCCGGGGACCGTCGCCAGCACCTGGCAGCAGGCCGGGCGCGCGGGGCGGGGGGAGGAGGAGTCGCTGGTCTTCCTGATCGGGCAGAACACGCCGATAGACCAGTACCTGATGGCCTATCACGACTACCTGTTCGACCGGTCGCCCGAGGAGGCCGTGGTGGACCCGGACAACCCGCACGTTACCATCGGTCACCTGCGTTGCGCAACCCACGAGCTGCCGCTGGCCGACGAGGAAGTGCCGGGGTTCGGCGAATACGCGGAGGTGGTGCTCGAACTGCTCGAGGAGGAGGGGGCCGTGCGGCACATCGACGGGCGCTGGTACTGGGCGAGTTCAGAGTACCCGGCGGCGGGCGTGAACCTGCGCAACATCTCGGGCACCGTCTACACCATCCAGGACAGCCGC
>CAZTZN010000234.1:1840-6812 GCA_964617715.1 uncultured Armatimonadia bacterium
GTCAGCCGCGAGGGCGAGCGCGTGATAGGCACCCTCGACGAGGTCTCGGCGCTCAGCCAGCTCCACGACCACGCGGTCTACATTCACGGGGCGGAGACCTACTTCGTGGAGGAGCTGGACCTCGACCAGAAGATCGCACGCGTGGACCGGCGCGACCTCGACTACTACACGCAGTCCGTGCAGGTTTCGCAGATCCACATCGAGGATGTCGAAGAGGAGGGCGCGTGGCTCGGCGGCACCGTCGGCTTCGGGGATGTGACCGTGACCACCAGCATCCCCATGTTCAAGAAGATCAAGTTCGCGACGCGTGATTCGCTGGGCTTCGAGCAGCTCGACCTGCCGCCGCAGGAGCTGGAGACGGTGGCGATGTGGTTCACGCCGCCCGCGGAGCTGGCGGCGGAGATGGCCCGACAGGGAATGATCGTCGGCGAGGCGCTGATCGGGATCGCGAACGTCTTCACCGAGGTGGCGCCGCTGTTCGTGATGTGTGACGTGCAGGACATAGGCACGGTCGTGGACTCATCATGCCTGGGGCACGACACACTCTTCGTGCACGACCGCTACCCGGGCGGCATGGGCTACGCGCACCGGTGTCTGGGGCGGATCGAGGAGATCATGCCGACTATCGCCCGGGTGATCGCCGAGTGCGGTTGCGAAGACGGCTGTCCCTCGTGCGTGGGGTCGGCCCTGCCGCCGTTTGCGATGACCGATCTGGACAGCGCGGTACGCGGGCGCATCCCGGACAAGCGGGCGGCGGGCTACCTGTTGGGGAGACTACTGGGTTAAAGATTGAGGCGGGGGAGCTTGCGCTCCCCCGCCTACCGCCGGCTGGACGTCCTGTCTCCGCAAGCGCCTCGGATTACCGCTACACTTGTGAGACAGGAAAACTGACACCGGCTACGTCGTACTCGTCGAGAAAGGTCGAATGCTCGGACGTTCAGTCAGCGGCTTGTGCCAGATCAGGTGCTGGCGTTGGCGATGGTGCCGGCCGAGCTGCTGACCGTGTTCTCGACGGTGTTGCCGAGGCCCTGCCACGCGGCGATGCCGGCGACAACGACCAGGGCAAGCAGCAGAGCGTACTCGACGGTGGTGAGACCAGCCTCGTCCTTCCACAGCTCGCGCATCTTGTCCGCCTCCTCAATGCAGCTTTGAGAATGTATGGGCCTTTCGGGTTGCCGCTTCCCGTTGGGCGACCAGCCATTTCCCGGAGGGGCCCTGTCGGCCCGTGACTGTCGCCGTCCTGTATCTCAACGTTCGCTCAACCCGCTATGCCCAACTTGTGCCCACCAGTATACACACTGAGTATTCCATGTCAAGCGCTCAACAAAACTTCTGGAGAAACTTTTTTGGCTCGGTGTTCGCTATTGACGGGCTCAAGTATAGCTCAAGACAGCCAGAAAGTCAAGTGTCAGTGGCTCATATCGCCGTCCTTCATTACCTCTATAATAACTCAAGGAGGACGTAAACACGCCCCGAATTGTACCTGGACATTGCCGCGCGCAGACCACGGCGCCGCAACGAGCGCATGCTTGTTGATGCCGAGGGCTTCGTCAAATTGCAAACATCATGAGGCTGCCTTGCGGCCCGGCCATGGGCCGCAAGGCTCTGTCTGGTCGGAGAGTGAGCTATCGGGGAGGTTGAGTGGATAGCGGCCAGTCGTCGGTTCGGAAGGGCACGGCGGGCAGGCCGGCGTCGTCGTAGAGGTTCGCGACCGGGTTGTCCGACCAGGCGTAGCGCACCGCGACCGGGTGCGGCACCTGGCCGGACCAGACCACCACGGTATCGTGCTCGATCTGCGCGTCGGCCCACACCCACTGCCGATCGGCGCCCGCTATCTGGAAACCCACCAGGGGGCTCGGATACGGCGCGTTCTCGGTGACCATGCGGCGCAGGCGATCGGCGACGCCGGTGAAGTGCAGCCGGATGCGGTCGCCATCGATCTGCATTGATTCGTACGTCGGGCCCAGGTAGTCCACGTCCTGGCCGTAGACCGTCGCCAGAGCCCACAGGGCGAGCCGGTGCGCGGGTGTCTGCTTGTTCTTGGGGTGGATGTCGTGGGCCATCCCGGCGTCGATGGCCAGCCCCTGCCCGGTGTTGGGGAGAGCGAGGGTCGCGCTCTGCGACTCGCGCAGCTCGGCCCACGCGCTATCACCGGGCTGCTCGGCGATGTCCCGGTAGTTGGCGAGCTGGATCCAGCCGAAGGGGAAGTCGCCAAGGCCCCACCGTTCGCGCCAGTCCTCGATCATCGCGGGGAAGAGGATGCGGTAGTTCCATGCGCCGGTATCACCGGTGCGCGCGTTGGACTCGCCCTGGTACCAGATCGCGCCTTTGATGGCATAGGGGATGATCGGGTAGATCATCGCGTTGAACAGATTCGAGGGTCGGACCGGTGCCTCGGGACCGAGGGGTGGACGGGGTCGGGCGGGCGGGGTATTGCCCGCGGCGCGGGCCTCGGCGACCTGCTTCTCCCACGCCGGAATGGTCTCGTTCCGGTACTTGAGCAGCGCCTCGGGGTAGGCGTCGATGTACTTCTGCCAGCGCTCATACAGGGGCCCGGCGATCTCCGGGTACTCCGCCAGCTTCTCTGCACTGGTCCATGCCTCGACCGGAGTCCCGCCCCAGTTGGTGCTGATCAGGCCGATGGGCACACCGGTCGCGAGGTGCACGTCGCGGCCGAAGAAGTAGCCGATGGCTGAGAACCCGCCGACGGTCTCCGGCGAGCACGGCTGCCAGCTCGCCGTGATCTGGTCGGTCGGCTCCACCGAGGTCGTGCGCGCCACCTGGCACAGGCGGATCATCGGGTAGTCCGCGGCGGCGATCTCCTCGGCCGCGTTCGCCGATCTGCTCACGGTGAAGGCCATGTTCGACTGCCCCGAGCAGATCCACACGTCGCCCATGATCACGTTCTCAAGCACGATCTCGTTCTCGCCGCTCACGGTGACCGCGAAGGGTTCGGCCGTCTCGATGGGGTCAAGGCGCACCATCCATCGACCATCATCGCCGGCGGTGGCGCTGTGGCTCTGTCCGCAGGCGCTGACCGTCACCCGCTCACCCGGCGCGGCGTTGCCCCAGATGGGCAGCTCCAGCCCGCGCTGCAGCACCATGTTGCTGGTGAACATCCCGTTCAGCGTCACTTCCGCCCACACCCCTGAGCCCGCCAGCGCCAGCAGGGTCACGACGCAGACAATGCGGCGCACGTCCAGCAGCTCTCGCATGAGTCGCTCCTTCATTCCTTCAGTCAGTCGGTGCCGTCGAGCCGTCGCCCTCACCGGCGTCCTAACCCGGCCACTGGTCCCACAGGCGCGAGAAGTACGCGCGGTAGCCCGGCGGGCCCGGGTGTCCATCCCAGTACACGATCTCCTCATCAAGCTGGCCCGCGCCATCCTCGTTCAGCCACTGCACCAGCCGCAGGTCGGCGCCGCGGCGCGCGATCTCCTCGAGCCCGGCCTCACGCAGGCGCGCGACCACGTCCTGATTGCTCGCCGCCACGTCCTGCGTCTCTCCCATGCGTGTGAGCGCGCAGTCCTCAGGCCGCGCCGCATACTCCAGACACCACTCACCGTCGAAGACCGTGAACAGCTTCTCGCCCGGCTTGCCCCACCACGGCCCGCCGGCGCGCCCGGCCACCGCGACTTCGCGTTCGGCCACGCCGGTGCGGGCCTGGTGCAGTACATCGTAGCCGTTGGTGCCTTCGGGCTCAGCGACACCGGCGAGGTTGGCGATGGTGGTAAAGATGTCCTGCGGCTGCACGATCACGTCGCTGCGCCCCTTCTCGCCGCCGGGCGGCCGCACGATGAAGGGCGTGTGACCCTCCTGCTCGTGCAACGGCGTGCGCTTGCCGAAGTAGCCGCGCTCGTTCAGCGAAGTGCCATGGTCGGAGGTCAGCAGCAGGCAGGTATTGCCCGCCAGGCCGGTGTCCTCGAGCGCCCAGATCAGGTCGCCCAGCCAGCGATCGACCCAGCTCACCTTGCCGGCGTAGAGCGCCGCGATGCGCGCCACGGCCTCGGGCGGGGCGCCCTCAGTGTCGTTGACCATGAAAGCGCGCGGGTCGATGCGCCCGTCCCAATCGCCCGCGGGGTCGTAGAGCGCCGCGAACTCGGGGGGCACGTCCCACGGCTCGTGCGGATCGAAGCAGTCAACCCACAGCAGGAAGCGCTCGCGTGCAGCGTTGTCGCGCAGCCACGCCGCGGCGGTCTGGAACAGGCGCGCGCAGTTCCAGTCCTCGTGGCGGTAGCGCAGGCGGTTGGCGCGCGCGTAGGTGGGGATGAGGCGCAGCTCCTGCGGTTCGCGCCCCACGAAGTCGAAGAGCGGATCGCGCTCCCAGTTCTCGGGCCACCAGTCCTTGGTGTCGAGCCATGGGCGATCGACCTCGGCGCCGCGGATCTGCGTCCACGCGTGGAACGGCCAGTCGAAGTTGTGGCCGCCGTTTACCAGGTGCGGGGTGTCGTGGATGAGTTGTGTCGCGTAGCCCGCCTCCGCCAGCGTCCACGGCAGCGTGGGCAGCTCCCAGCGTAGCGGCGTCCAGGGAAACATCGGGCTGCCCGAACGCCCGGTGATGGCGTCGGTGCGGTGGGGGATGGTGGGGAAGCTGGCGCAGTAGGAGTTCGAGAAGTCCCACGACTCGCCGATCAGGCGATCGAGGTTGGGCGTCTGGATCCACTCGTTCCCGTGCGCGCCGATGTGATCGTAGCGCAGCGTGTCGATCACGACAATGACGAAGTTCACGGTCCCTCGCCTCCGGGCCCGGCCCATCTGGCACGTTGCGGATAGTTGGCCCCCGGGCGCGGGTTCACCTGCCCGCCACTGTGCTCGACAGCAGGGAACGCGGGTGTCGTGCCGAAATGCCACCAGCGTGGGGCGCGCCCGGAGGCGGGCGCGCGGCCGGCCGGTACGTGTGCTCGCGGGAGACGACCAACGAGGAGCGATTGCCGATGGCCGGACGAGACATGAAGAGGCTGCACAAGGATCTCTA
>CAZTZN010000235.1:0-6761 GCA_964617715.1 uncultured Armatimonadia bacterium
GACATCCCCGAGCCCGAGTTCTACGGGATGATCACCAACATCGACGAGAACTTCGGCCGGTTGCTGGCCTTACTCGATGACCTCGAGATCGCCGAGGACACTATCCTGATCTTCATGACCGACAACGGCTCATCCGGAGGCTGGGTCGAGCAGACCGGGAAGGGCTACAACGCGGGGATGCGGGGGCGCAAGGGGTCGTACTACGACGGCGGCCACCGCGTCCCGTTCTTCATCCGCTGGCCCGGGGGCGGCATCGGCCACCGTGACGTGGCGCCGCTCATCACCCACCTCGATCTGCTCCCCACCTTCGTGGACCTGTGCGGCCTCGACGAGCCCGACCACCAGCCCTGGGATGGCCGGTCGGTCGCCCCACTGCTGCGCGGCGAGGGCCAGGCACTGCCCCACCGCGAGATCGTCCTGCAGTACCGGCAGAGCACCGAGCCGCCGCATATGTGGGATAACGCGGTGATGTGCCAACACTGGCGGCTCATCGGCGGCGAGGAACTCTACTACCTCCCCGCCGACCCCGGTCAGCGCAACGATGTTTCGGAGATCTACCCCGACATGGTCCGGCGGCTGCGCATGGCGCACGAGGAGTTCTGGGCGGAGATCGAGCCGCTGCTGGCGCAGATCTGCCCGATCAGCCTCGGCGCCGATGAGGAGAACCCGACGCGGCTGGGGGCGATGGATGTGCTGGGCGACGTGGCGTGGGACCAGCCGCATATCCGCGCCGCGCAGAAGTCAACCGGCAGGTGGATGGTCGAGGTGGAGCGTGACGGTCACTATCGCTTCGAGCTGCAGCGCTGGCCGCGCGAGCTGGGCCTGCCCATCGACGCCGCGCTCGCCGACGAGGCGAGCACGGCCATCCACCCGCAGCGCGCGCGCATCAAGTTCGGCGACTTCGAGGCCTTCGCGGATGTGCCCGCGGGAGCGGATCGCGTGACCTTCGAGGCGGACCTGCAGCGGTGCGCGGGCGAGTTGGAGGCCTGGTTCATCGACGCCGACGGCGACGAGCGTGGCGCCTACTATGTCTACGTGACCCGGGAGTAGGCCGCACGTCGTTGGCGCGCGCCCTCGCCGTCTGCCGTTTGCTGGCCGCTGATAGCTGACCGCTGGCCGCTGGTAGCTGCCTTCACATCTGCCCCGCCATGCCCACGAGCGCCACGATCAGCCCGGTCGCGGTCAGCAGCGCCGCCAGCGCGAACGCCACGCCACGATTGTGGCTGGTGTGCGTGTCGCCGCCCGGCAGGTGCACCTTCCACAGCTCCAGGTAGGGCACCGGCGCCCGGCGGTACCAGCCCTCGGCGATCACGCGCTGGCCGATGAACCCCTCGGCCCGGAACAGGCCGAACAGGAACTCGAGGATCGCGATCGGCTGGCGGTACTGCAGCAGGATGAAGCCGCTGTCATCCTGCATGACCAGGTCATCGCCCCAGTAGAGCCCCGGGATGCCGCGCCCGATCACCTGGCCTTCGAGGCGCACCGGCACCGGCCGGATCGCCGACACCTTGATCTCGCCCACCAGCTCCGCGACGCGCCCGGGGCCGAACCGGCCCATGGGGTAGGTGAAGGCCAGCTTGGCCAGCCAGCCGATCCCCAGGCCGAGCGCGATACACGCGAAGCCGGTGACCGGCATCGCCTGGCCGAAGCCCAGACCGACGCCCATCGCCAGGCCCACGATCAGACCGATCAGCGGCAGTGCGCTTACCAGCAGGTCCATGCCGAACTCGTCCCAGTAGCTCTCCGGGGCGCGGTCGGGGATCTCGAACGCGCGCACCTGGCCCATCCGCTCGGCGATCCTCCCCAGCGCGCGGATGCGCTTCGCCGGCAGCGGGTGAGTGGAGCGCAGCTCCATGAAGAACGCCCACGGGTTCCACAGGTCCCACTTCATGGCATCGGCCGCGTGCGCCGTCGCCTGAGCGCCGTCGTCGGTCAGCCCGTAGGCGCCGGCGGTCGCCACCGCCATCGACTTGCCGAAGGTGGCGTCGAAGATCCCGAAGGCCTTCATGCCCGCACCGACCGCCGCCACCTGCTCCTCCTTCTCGACGGGCGGGCGCGAGCGTGCCAGACCGTAGGCGATCTTCACCAGCCCGGTGGCCAGGGCATTCGGGTTGCGGGTGGTGTGGGCCGAGAACTCGTCGGCGTAGTACTCACGCACCCGCGAGAGCAGCAGCACGATGTACTGAGAGATCAGGTAGGCGATGAACGCCGCCAACGCGACCAGCAGCACCACGCCCCCGTCGCGGCGACTGCGCGCGCGGATACCGAAGCGGTAGATGTAGTAGAGAATCAGTGGCACGGTCGCGGCCACGGTCATGACCACGAAGTCCCAGTGGATGATGTGGCCCATCTCATGCGCCACCACCGCCCGGCGCTGCTCGGTGTCGCACACCTCGAGCAGGCCGGTGGTGATCACCACGCGCGCGTTGCCGGGGTGGTGGCCGAAGGTGAAGGCGTTGGGGTTGCCGTCGCTGATGACGCCGAAGCGCGGTTCATTCAGCCCATGTTCGTGACACACCGAGCGGACCAGCGATGCGATGCCCGGGTCGATCGACTCGGGCGCTACCCACTCGATCTTGTGGATCCACTCGATGACGAACGGAGAGATCGCGTACTGCAGGCCGGCGAACACCAACGCTACCAGCAGCGCCAGCCACAGCGGCGCCTCCAGGGCGTAGAGCACGCCGGTCGCCACCGCGAACAGCAGTCCGAACAGCAGTGCGAGGGTCAGTGCCGAGTGCAGCGCGAGACGTGCCATCGTGCAGCACCTCCCCTGAGGTCAGTCGGCGTCCGCAGGTCGATTGTACTCCGCCCTCGCCGGGAGTCAATGCCCGGGCACCACCACCTCACGCCCGGTCCGGCTCGCCTCGCAGGCCGCCTCTGCCACGCGCAGCACGTAGAGCGCGTCCTCCGCGGTGATCATCGGCGCGCGTCCCTCCACGGTGGCCGCGACCACCTCGTCGAGCAGCGCGTAGGCATAGCCCCCGCGCTTGGGCGTGGTGATGCGCAGGTCCCGCTGCTCGCCGGGCACGAAGCCCGCGGCGCGCGAGATTACCCGTACGGTCACCTCGCCCCGCGGGATGTGCGTGATCACGCCGTGCGAGCCCTCGTAGGCGGTCATGAGTTGGTAGTCGTCGTAGTTGCCGCTTGCGGGATTGCGCAGATAGCCACAGCGGATGGTGCCGATCGCCCCGCCCTCAAGCCGCGCGCTCAGGCAGGCCACATCCTCGACCGAAATGCGCTCGTCCATCGTTGCGGTCATTCCGCTCACCGCGACAATGCGCCGCCCGGTGACGTAGCGCAGCAGGTCGATCCAGTGGCAGGCCAGCCAGTAGAGGATGCCCCCCCCGGCGATCTCGCCCTGAAACAGCCACTGGTCCACGCCCCGCAGCTCCGCCGACCAGGTGATCCAACTCGCCTGAAAGGACCACAGCTCCCCGAGCGCGCCCGCCTCGATCAGCCGCTTGATCTCGCGCGTCTCGGTCATGGTCCGGCGCACATAGCAGGGCGTGTAGTGCGCGCCGGTGCGCACGCATGCCTCCACGATGCGCTGCATGTCTTCGGCGGTGCGCGCGCCGGGCTTCTCGCCGTAGACGCGCCGGCCCGCCTCGACCGCCTCCAGCGTCAGCCGTCCGGCGTCGAGGTTGTTGGTGAGCATGAGGATCAACGGCACGTCCTCGCGGTCGAGCAGCGTCGCCCAGTCGGCGACGAACTCGGCCTTGTCAATGCGCCCGGAGATCTCCCGCGCCTGCTCCGAACCGGTAAGCAGCAGGCGATCGATGCCCGGATGCAGCTCCGCGTCGCGCATGTGGCCATCGACATGCCCGCCCTGATCGATGTACGCGCCCATGGTGATGCCCATCGCCATCGCCTCCGCACAAAACGTCCGTGTCGATCCGACCCGCGGGGGGCCGAAGAGTCTCGCTTCCAGCGGTCGCGGTCCCGGCTCTCACGCCCGCGCCTTCGCCCCCCTCCGCCGGCCCTCCTGTGCCCCGCCGACATCCCCGAGTCATCGAACTTTGCCGCTCCTGCCTCGTCATAGAATGCGAGGTACCCCCTCCGCGGTCCTCCATGCGCAGGCCGCGGGTTCCCTTTTGGAGGTGAGGCACTATGTCTCTTCGCACGCGTACAGGTGGCCGTCGCGGCCGGGTCGCCATCGTACTGCTCAGCATGATCGCGGGCGCGGCGCTGACCTTCGGACTCCTCTACGGGCATCCCCCGGTCAGCCCCATCCAGCCGGCACATGCCCAGACGGCGATAGCCTCCGACCGCACCTTCGTCACCATCGCCAGTCGGGCGAAGCCGGCGGTCGTCAGCATCATCGCCAGGAGCGTTTCGCAGACCGTGCGTCAGCAGATGCCCGAGGAGCTGCGGCGGTTCTTCGAGGACCCGTTCTTCCGCCAGTTCGGGCCGCTGGTACCCATGCCGCGGGACGGCCACGGCGCGCCTGAGATACGGACGCCGCCGCGCGTCGCATTGGGCTCAGGTTGGATCTACAGTGAAGATGGCTACATCGTCACCAACTCTCACGTCGTGAAGGGCGCCAGCGACATCCGCGTGAAGCTCTACGACAGGCCCAACGACGATCGGGAGTATGAGGCCAAGGTGGTGGGAGACGACCCGCGCACCGAGTTGGCGCTGCTCAAAATCGACGCCGGCCGCAAGCTGCCGACGCTCCCCGTGGGCGACTCGGGCGCGCTCGAAGTTGGCGAGTGGGTCATGGCCATCGGCTCGCCCTTCCAGCTTGAGCAGACCGTGACCGTGGGCGTGGTGTCCGCCAAGGGTCGCATGCTCGACGACCCCGAACGGCCTTGGCGCATGGGCGACATCATTCAGACCGACGCCTCCATCAACCCGGGCAACTCCGGCGGGCCGCTGGTCAACACCCGGGGCGAAGTCGTCGGCGTCAATGTCGCCATCCTCTCGCCCGGGCAGGCCGGGAACATCGGCATCGGTTTCGCCATCCCGGCCGATACCGTCAAGCAGATCATCCCCACGCTGCAGTCCGAGGGCTCGGTCGCGCGTGGCTGGCTGGGAGTGGCGATCAGCGACCTCAACGAGAACCTGCGCGAGGCCTACCACGCGCCTGACGGTGGCGTGCTGATCGAGCAGATCACGCCCGACAGCCCGGCCAGCAAGTCCGACCTGCAGCCTGAGGACGTCGTGGTCAGCGTGAACGGCCAGGCCGTCAAGGACACCTGGGAGCTGCAGAAGGCCGTAGCGGCGCATCGCCCCGGCGAGAAGGTGACCCTGGGCGTTGTGCGTGACGGCAGGCAGATGCAGATCGAGGTGACGCTGGGGCAGACCCCGGCACAGTACGCGGGCACCGGACAGTCCGATGAGACCGCGACCGCGAATCCCGACACAGTGCTCGGGCTGGCGCTCGCCCCCATCACACCGGAGATCGCGCAGGCGCGAGGCCTCTCGGCCCAATCCGGCGTCTACGTGCAGGACGTGGCGCCCGATAGCAACGCCTGGGAGCGGGGCATCCGCCCCGGCGATGTGATCATCAAGATCAACCGCACGCAGGTGAAGTCGGTCGAGGACATCACCTCCGCGGTGGAGGCGGCGAAAAGGGCGGGTGAGGGCTTTGTCGTCGTGCGCATACAGCGCGCCGGCCCCAACGGCCAACCCCAGGTAATGACCGTGGACATCCCGCTGGAGTAGTCGAGGAGACCGCGGCGAGGTGACCGACACCGCCGCGGTTGAGAGACAAGGTCAGCGGCCTGTCGTTCTCGCTGTGCCTCCAGTACTCACGCCGACGGGGGGCTCGCAAGCCCCCCGTCGGCGTCCCCATTGCGCCACACATGCGCTGCCTGGTCACCAGCCTGGGCGTGTTCGCGACTCACTTCGGAGACTGAGCTTTACCGCCGGCCGTGCGCGGGGTATACTATCGATGCGGAGAGTGTGTCGGGTGGTCGCGGGTGGACTCCGCCCCACGGCCTGGGTCGAGCTTCCGCCCGACTCGGCGGTGGACTGAGGGTCCGCCTGAGGAAAGTCCGAGCTCCACAGGGCAGGGCGCTGGGTAACACCCAGGCGGAGCGATCCGACGGAAAGTGGCACAGAAACGACACCGCCCGCGCTCTCTACTTCTGCTGTCGCAGCGCACCTTGGCAGCCGCACCGATGCGATCCTCGGGGCACGTGATGCGCACATCACCGGTATTCGCGCCGGTGCCTCGGGGGTGTCCCGGCGCCGGCTCGACCAGCGCCTGGCCCGGCGATCCGTGCGCGTACGGCGATGCTCGAGCAGGTCCGCTGCAGGGGGCTTGTGCCGGGACCGATCCGGCGCAGCGGCGCGGTCGATCCTCGGGCACGGGCGCGCCGGCGGACGTATCGCGGAGATGGCACCCGCCGTGCGGGACGGTTGTACCCCGGTGGCGTGCCCGCGCGAGGCCGCGAGCGCGGAGGGTTGGGGCTTCGTGATGGTGGTGGTGTGCGGACACGCGCGATTGTCCGGATCGGGTGGCGTGTGTGGCTGCAGTGCTGCGGTATCAGACGTAGAGAGCGCGGGTAAGGGTGAAAAGGTGGGGTAAGAGCCCACCAGCGGCATGGCGACATGTCGGCTGGCCAAACCCCGTCCGGAGCAAGCCCGAATAGGGGAGCGATGAGGTGGCCCGCCAAGCTCCCGGGTAGGGTGCACGAGGCGGCTGGCAACAGCCGTCCCAGCTGAATGACCACCGACCGGTGCTGCGGCACCAGTCACAGAACTCGGCTTATAGACACACTCTCCTGAACTTATGTCCTCGGTTCTGTGAGCAA
>CAZTZN010000236.1:0-6756 GCA_964617715.1 uncultured Armatimonadia bacterium
AGCCCGACCACGGCTGGCAGGATCGCGACATCTGCGGCAACTGGGTGGTCAACGAGAAGTTTCCCCACGGCATGCCGTGGCTCCGCGACCGCCTCGCCGAGATGGGCTTCGAGCTGGGCCTGTGGGCCGCGCCGTCGGTGGTGTCCGAGTTCGCGCCGCTGGTCGCCGAGCATCCCGAGGCCCTCATCCGCGACGCCGAGGGCAATCCGGTGGTTCTTCACCAGCGCTGGACCTGGCCGCCGCACGGTCGCACCTATCTGATCGACCCCTGGACGCCTGCGGGCGAGGCCTTTCTGCGCCAGTTCGCAGATCTGATGCACGAGTACGGCATCACCTACCTCAAGGCCGACTTCATCGGAGGCTGGAACGGCGCGCGCACGCTCCGTCACGGCATGGGTATTCTGCGCGAGGCGCTGGGGCCCGACATCATCCTCCGGCCCTGCTCCACCGCGCTTAACACCCAGCTCGGCATCTGCAACGAGATCGGCATCGCCCGCGACATCGGCAACGCCTCGGGCAACTGGAAGCACATGCGCGTCGAGACTCTGGAGCTTGCCAGCAAGTGGTTCATGCACGGTCGCTTCTGGCTCAACAACCCCGATTCGCTCATCGTCGGCGATCCCAACGAGAGCCTCGGGGAGGCCATCGGCCGGGTGACCATGCACGCCCTCACCGGCGGTGTCATGTTCTTAGCCGATCGCATGCCCGAGCTGGAGGCTCAGCCCGAGCGCCTCGCGCTCGTCCCGCTGATCTTGCCCTCATCGGGTGTGCCCGCGCGCCCCATCGACCTGTTCCGCATCGGCGTCGCCGGCCGCGACTACCCGCGCCTGTGGCACCTGCATGCCGACGCGGGCTGGGGCGAGTGGGAGGTGCTCGGTATCATCAACTGGTCCGACGAGCCGCTGCGCGAGACCGTGCGCCTCGGCGACCTCGGTTTGAGCGCGGGCGAGGATTACCTCGTCTGGGACTTCTGGCGCGGCGAGCCGGCCGGGCTGATCGGTGATGACTTCGAGGTGGCCGTACCGCCCGGGACCGCGCGCTGCCTGCGCATCATGCCGCTCCCCGACGCGCCTGCGGTGCTCTCGACCGATATGCACGTGACTCAGGGGCTGGTGGAGCTGCGCGATGTGCGATGGGACCCGGACGCCCTCACGCTGTCCGGCACGGCGGTGCGGGCTCCCGGGGCATCCGGAGCGATCGCCATCTACCTGCCTCCCGGCTTCGCGCCCGCCGACGGGCCGTCCGTCCGCCCGGCGGGCCCGCACTGCGTCTGGCTTGATCTCGAGTTCACCGAGGGAAGCACGCAGTGGTCCATACGCTTCAGGCGGGCGGAAGGCGAAGGGACCATCCCCGGCCCGGCCGACGCCGTCCTGCTCGACGCATCGATGCCCGCATGGCCGCGTTGAGGGAGGAGACCGGTCATGGAGCTGCCCGACATCCCGCGATCACTGGCGCTCTACGAGCGCGCCCTGCAGATCATCCCCGGCGGCACCCAGCTTTTCAGCCGCCGCCCTGAGCGCTTTGCGCCCGGCGTCTGCCCGCCCTACGTGACTCACGCGAAGGACACGCGCGTCTGGGACCTCGATGGCAACGAGTACATCGACTTCTTGTGCGGGGTCGGTCCGGTCATCCTCGGGCACGCCTACGAACCGGTCACCGAAGCCGTCATCGCCCAGCTTCGCTGCGGCAGCTCGTTCCCGGTCAACCACCCGCTCGAGGTTGAGCTCGCCGAGTTGCTCATCGACATCATCCCGTGCGCCGAGATGGTGCGCTTCTGCAAGTCCGGCGGCACCGCCGATGAGATCGCCGTGCGCATCGCCCGCGGTCACACCGGCCGGGACAAAGTGGTGTTCTGCGGCTATCACGGCTGGCACGACTGGTACCTGGCCGCCAACCTCGCCGATGATGCGACCCTCGACGGCCATCTGCTGCCCGGGCTCGATATCCGCGGCGTGCCGCAGGGCCTGCGCGGCACCGCCATCCCGTTCCGCTACAACGATCTCAATTCGCTGCGGGCCGCGCTTGAGGCGAATCGCGGCGAGGTCGCGGCGATCATCATGGAGGCGTCGCGCACCGACCTGCCCGCGCCCGGCTTCCTCGAGGGCGTGCGCACGCTGGCCGACGAGCATGACGTGGTGCTGATCTTCGACGAGGTGATCACCGGCTTCCGCCTGGCGCTGGGCGGGGCGCAGGAGCGCTACGGCGTGGTGCCCGACCTGGCGACCTTCGGCAAGGCCATGTCCAACGGCCACCCGATCGCGGCCGTGTGCGGCAGGCGCGAGATCATGCAGGACGCCGCGACCATGTTCATCTCCAGCACCTATTACTCCGACGCCGCGGGCATGGCGGCCGCCATCGCGACCATCACCGAGCTGGCCGAAAAGGACGCGCTTGCGCACATCTGGGCCATGGGGAAGCTGCTGATCGAGGGCTTCGCGGCGCTGGCGCAAAGACACGGCGTACCGGCCGCGCTGGAGGGGCCGCCGCCTGTGACGCACCCGCGCTTCGACGTGCCGGAGAGCCTGCGCCGGGACATCATGACGCTATATCTGCAGGAGATGTACCGCGCGCGCATCCTCGCCTGCACGGTGAATTACATCTGTTACCAGCACTCGGTCGAGGATATCGAGGCCTTCCTGTCGGCCGCCGACGGGGCGCTGGCGGTGGTTCGGCGCGCGCTGGATGACGGCGACGCGACGCGATATCTGCAGGCCGGCCGGCGCGGAGACGACCTGCCCCGCCTGGTCCGTTAGGCCGATGCGGCCACGTCCGGCATAGCCGCGAGGGAAAGGTCCGATGCACGCTCTCTGCGAACCCTTACATATCGCCGGGATGCGCGAAAGGAAGTGGGAGCCATGTCAGAGACTTCACGCCGACCCTACCCCGGGCTGCCCCCGCTTGGCGGCTGGTTCACCGAGGCCGAGATCGATGCCCTCATGGCCTGTGTGCGCGATTCCATGGACTGGCGCACGGGCTTCTCGGGGCCGGAGATCGCCCAATTCGAGGAGGCGTTCGCGCAGTACTGCGGCGTCGAGCACGCGATCGCGGTCAACTCCTGCGGCACCGGCCTCGACATCGCCATGATGTGCCTCGACCTCGAGCCCGGCGATGAGGTAATCAGCCCCGCCATAACCTTCCGCGCCACCCACCACGCCATCATCGGCCAGGGCGGCAAGCTCGTGATGTGCGAGGTCGATCCGGCCACCTTCAACCTCGACCCGGCGGACGTGGAGGCCCGCATGACCGAGCGCACCCGCGCCATCCTGGCCGTGCACAACAACGGGCTGTCCGCCTTCATGGACGAGCTCGAGGCCATCGCCGAGGCGCATCCCCACCCTCGCTACGGGCCGCCGAAAGTCATCGGCGACGCCGCACGGGCCTGCGGCGCGGGCTACAAGGGCACGAAAGTCGGCAAGATGGGCTGGATGAACGTCTTCAGCTTCCAGACCTCCAAGAACATGACGACCCTCGGCGAGGGGGGAATGATCACCACCGACGACGCGGCGGTCGCCGAGCGCGCCCGACAGATCCGCGCCTTCGGCATGGGACAGCAGCAATGGGGCACCAACTATCGCATGACACGGCCGCAGGCGGCGGTGGGGCTGGTGCAGCTCTCGCGCCTCGACGAGATGAACGAGCGGCGCCGCGACCGCGCGCACAGGCTGACCGAGCTCTTGTCGGGCATCGAGGAGCTGACCCTGCCCACCGAGCCCGAGGACTGCTACCACATCTACTACGGCTACACGATCATGGTCCCCGAGGAGTGGGCGAACGAGCGCCGGCAGCGGCTCATGGACTGGCTGATGGCCGAACGCGGCGTGGGGACGGTCGTGATGAACAACGTCACCTGGAAGCAGGACAAGTTGATCGCCTCGCTGGGCTACGGGCACGAGGACGCGCCGAAGAGCGAACTCATCGGCGACCGCCTGTTCTGCCTGAGCCTGCATCCCCTGATGACCGACGAGGACCTGGAGTACATCGCCCAATCGGTCGCCGAGGCGGTGGACGTGGTTGCGAACACCTGAGAGCAGCCGTACCCGGATGCCTGCCGGCGGCGAAAGGTGATCGTTATGCCCCTGCGCTGGGCCATCGTCGGATGCGGAGACATCGCAAACAAGCGCGTGGCTCCGGCCATCGTCGAGGACGCGAACTCCGAGATGCTCGCGTTCTTCTCGCATACCCCCGAACGCGCCGAGGAGATGAGGGCGCGCTTCGGGGCCAGACGTGCTTACGCGGACCTGTCGTCGCTGCTGGCGGATGACGAGGTGGACGCCGTCTACATCGCCAGCCCCCAGCACCGTCACTGCGAGGAGACGGTGGCCGCGGCCGAGGCGGGTAAGCACGTGCTGTGCGAGAAGCCCATGGCGGTCACCATCGACGAATGCCGGCGTATGATCGACGCCTGCCGGGGCAACGGAGTGGCCCTCGCCATCGCGTACTACCGCCGCTGGTATCCCAAGGCGCGGGCCATCAAGCGCCTGCTGGATGAGGGCGCCGTCGGCACGCCGGTGCGCGTGCGCATCCGCATCGGGGGCCGCTACGATCCGGCCCGGGAGGACTGGAAGCACTGGCGCGTTACCGCGCCCGCCGGCGGCGGCGCGCTCATGGACGTGGGCAGCCACCGCCTCGACCTGGTGTGCTACTGGCTGGGAGAGCCGGCGCGGGTGGCGGGACTCACCGGCCGCCTGGTCATGGACTACGAGGTCCCCGACACCGAGACGCTCATCTGCGAGATGGCGAGCGGCGTGCACGTGGTCTGTGAGTGCCAGTGGAACCTGCCCGTCGGCTGCGACGAGATGGAGATTCACGGGACCGAGGGCTCGCTTATCGCCACGCCCTTCGACGGCGACACGCTCGTGTTGCGAACTCCCGAGGGCGAGAGGTTAATCGAGTTAGAGCCTAAGTGCCACAACGTGCACCTGCCGCTGGTGGCGTCCTTCGCCGAGCGCGTTTCCACGGGACGGCCGCCGGAGTTCGACGGGGTGGACGGGATGCAGGCCAGCCGCATCATCACCGCCGCCTACCGCAGCGCGCAAAGCGGGCGCTGGGAGCCGGCGTGAGCTTGCTCGCGCGTGAGCGGGCCGGAGGTGGTCGCAGGTGATTGACGAGTCGAAGCTTCGGGTGCCGGGCGAGTTCGACGTCATCGCCTACGATGTGCCGGAGATCGTCGGCGACTGGTCGCGCAGCGACTGGGGCGATCCCGACGACGAGCGTATCGCCGCCATCCGTGACGAGTTCGCGCTCGACGACGTGGTGGCGGGTTGCGCATCGGAGTTCGAGGAGCTGCTGGCGCTCAAGCGCTGGGTGCGCAGCCGCTGGGACCACGGCTGGTCGCGCAGCTTCAAGACCGTCAGGGATGCGCTCGACATCCTCCGCGCCGCCGCCCGCGGCGAACAATTCACCTGCGGCTTTTACGCCACTGTCTTCGTCGCCTGCGCCACCGCACTGGGCTTCCCCGCGCGTAAGGTCGGACTGGGCCTCGCCGACTGCAGGTTCCCGCGGGATCACCGCGTCGGCAACGTCGGCCACTCGGTGGCCGAAGCGTGGAGTAATCAACACGCGAAGTGGATAATGTTCGACCCGGATCTGAACGTCCACTACGAGCGCGACGGGGTGCCGCTGTCGGCGCTGGAGATTCATGATGCGTGGCTGTCGGGCGCCGCATCCGAGGTGTGCATGGTTGAGGACGAGCCGGCCTTCACAATGCCCAAGGGCGCGTGCCTGGAGGTGCTCGGGGAGTTGTACCCCGAACTTGCCGAGGACACCGAAGAGCGCATACGCCTGAACTTCGAGCGTTTCGGGCGCCATCGCGTCATGGATTACTACGCCCGCGTGCGCATCGGGGGCTTCGAGTGGGTGGATGAGCGCTGCCTGCCGACCTTCGTGCATCACTTCGCGCCCGCCGGCCCCGCTATCTTCACCTCGCACCTGCCGGACCTGTACCCGTCGGTGAACATGGTGCGCCTGTCGGCTCAGCCCGCATGGGACGCCGATGGGGCATCGCTCAAGATCTCGCTGGAGCACTGCACGCCGTGGTTCGATCATTACGAGGTGCGCATCGACGGCGGCGGCTGGGAACCGCGCCCGGACAGCTTCGAGTGGCCGATGCACGAGGGCGGCAACGTCTTGGAGTGCCGCGCGGTCAACCGCCGCGGCCGCGCCGGGGTGATCAGCCGCATCGAGGTGGCCTACGCCCGGCCCCGCTGGTAGGAAGACATGCTGACGCCGTCGCTGGAGAACGGCCCGCCATGACGGGCCGGCCGTCGCCGCCTTCAGCTCGTCGTTCATGGAGGGTTCCCTCATGCAGCCTCATCCGTGCGAGAAGGACCGTGAGCACCTGTATTTCTGTTATTTCATGGACTGCCAGACGCCGCAGAAGCCCGGCGGCGGCAAGGACCAGACGTGGGAGATCGCCGAGCTGGCGGTGCGCGGCATCGCCGAGCTGTTCGCCGAGCGCGGCCTCATCCACGCCTTAGGCTTTTGCTCCGAGCCCGAGGTGGCGCGCCGCCAGTCGGCGCTTTTCCGGGAGATGGCCGACCTCGGCGCCTGGCAGGCTCTGCACTTCCAGGTGCGCGGCTACCGGCCCGCGGGCGCGTCCGAGGACTACGACTGGGAGCGCACGCTTGCCGAGTATGACTACGAGGAGCAGAAGGCCGTTCTGACCATCGCGAAGGACGAATGGGAGCAGGCGCTGGGCATGCCCGCCGAGGACTTCGGCGCCTGCTGCGCCCAGGCCAACGACTACACCTTCCCGAT
>CAZTZN010000237.1:0-6683 GCA_964617715.1 uncultured Armatimonadia bacterium
AAGCTCATCGATGAAGATGATGGCCGGCAGATGGCTCTTGGCCTGATCGAAGAGGTCGCGCACGCGCGAAGCGCCCACGCCCACGAACATCTCGACGAAGTCCGAGCCCGACATGTAGTAGAACGCCACGCCGGCCTCGCCCGCAACCGCGCGCGCCAGCAGCGTCTTACCGCACCCCGGAGGGCCGACCAGCAGCACGCCGCGCGGGATCTTGGCGCCGAGCTGGCGGAACCGCTCCGGCTGCTTGAGGAAGGCCACGATCTCCTGGAGCTCTTCCTTGACTTCGTACATGCCGGCGACGTCGTCGAAGGTGACCCGTTCCCAGTGGTCGCCGACCATGCGCGCCTGACTGCGCCCGAAGTTGAGCGCCTGCCCGCGCGTGGAGTTCATCTGTCGCATCATGAACATCCAGAACAGAATGATCAGCACCAGCGGCAACAGATAGGTGGCCGCCGCCGCCAGTATGCGGTCGCTGAGTCGAACCGGACGCGCTCCGATAGCGGTATCGAGGTTGTACTTTTCCTTGGCCGCCATCAACTCGCCCATGACGTTGTCGCCCTGGGCCGCCACTACAAAGCGGTCGTAACCACCCGGGACATCGGGCTTGAACTTGCCCTCGAGCTCCACGCCGTTGACGATCGTCACATCGGCGATGTGTCCGGCGACGAAGTCCGCATAAAAGTCGCTGTAGTACTCGTAATGCTTGACCTGCTGTTGCTCTTCCGCCAGGCGCGGAATCATGTAAAACACATACGCGAGAGCCGCGATGACGATGAGCGTTACGATCGTGTTACGTCGCATGGCACGTCCTCCTATGGTCCCGCGGCGTCGTCAAATCCGGCGGCGAGCCTTATCGCCTCCCGGCCGGGTTCGGCCCGCGCCGGTTCCGCGAGGCGATGGCCCACCACCCACAACACGCGTCCCTGTGCGTCCGTGACTACGGCGGCGCGCCGACGCATCTCTCGCGGGACCTTCTCGTCAGTAAAAAAGTCCTGGAGCTTCTTGCTGCCGGTCATGCCGAACGGGATGAAACGATCGCCGGGTCGCACGCTGCGCAGCACCAGCCCCTCCCGGGCGACCCTGGCATTGATATAAACCGTCAGGGCATCCCCTGTGGCCGGATTCTCCGGCGCGACCACAGAGCAGGCTTCTACGGTCACTCCCCGCAGCGGGAGAGTCGCGCGGCCCGGGACCGCCAGCGCCTGCTGTTCGTCCGGCAACGGCTCACAATCGCCGCCGCGTTCGAGCACCACGCGCTCATATTCCCGCCGCGCGCGCCAATTCCCGGGCAGCTCCACCGTCGCACCGGTGCGGCCGGCGGCCACGAGCGTCGCCACGCGTTCGATGTGCTCACGAGCCAGCCCTTCCAGGTCGCCGCGCACTCGGTCGAGGGCGGCGATGACCAACCGGTGCAAAGCGCCCTCGTGCAGCTTTGCGAGACGACCGGCGTCGAGCTCGAGCCGGTCCGTGTCCTGGGCCAATAGTGCCTCGTCAAGCCACGCGGCGATGAGGGGCTCGCTCCAGGCCAGCTCCTCCTCGACCGCCTCGCAGGCCTTCAGCAGCGCCTCCTCGGCCCCCGGGAAGCGCTCCTCGATCAACGGCATGATCTCGAGCCGCAGCGCGTTGCGTCGGGCGTGCTCCGGGTCGAGATTCGTGCAATCGGTGCGAATCGGCAGGCCCAGCCGGCGGCAGTAATCTCCCGTCTCGCGCCGGGTGGCACAGATAAGCGGGCGGATGATCCGGCCGCGCCGCGGTGGGATCGACCTCATCCCCCGCAGCCCTGCGCCGCGCAGCAGGTTCAGCAGCAGGGTCTCGGCGCGATCGCTTCCGGTATGACCGGTGGCGATACGGTCAAAGTGATGTTCGCGAGCGATGCGCTCGTATTCTTCATAACGCGCGCGGCGGCCCGCCAGTTCTAGGTTCAGGCCGCTATCTGCACTTTCCTGCAACACATTGCGCCGGGCGACGAAGTATTCCACCCCCAGGTCCTCGCACAAGGCCCGCACCGCCGCCTCATCGGCATCGGCCTGCTCGCCGCGCATTCCGTGGTGCACGTGGATGGCCGCGATCTCCGCCTCGACCTCGTCCATCACCACCAGCGAGTGCAGCAATGCGATCGAGTCCTGCCCCCCCGATACGCCCACCAGCACGCGACGCGCACCTGCCAGCAGGCCATAGCGCCGCTCGGCCTGTCGGATACGCTCATGCAGCGGGTCGCGGCCGGGATCGATCACATCGCGCACCTCACGGCTCGCGGCCGGTCAGCCGCCTCATCAGCTCGATGTACAGCTCGCGCGTCTTGGCCACCACGTCGCCGGGCAATTCCGGCCCGGGAGGAGTCTTGTCCCAGTCGAGGCCGTCCAGCCAGTCGCGCAGGTACTGCTTGTCGAAGCCCACCGGCTGATGACCGGGGCGCCACTGCTCGGCGTCCCAGTAGCGCGACGAGTCGGGCGTCAGCAGCTCATCGATCAGGATCAGCTCACCGTCCGCCAGGCCGAACTCGAACTTGGTGTCGGCGAGAAGCAGACCGTGCTTCTCCGCGTGCTCGGCGGCGAACCGGTACAGCTCGATGGCGATTTCCTCCATCTGTCGCGCACGGCTCTTGGAGCACATCTCCACGCACTGCTCGCGCGTAATCGGGATGTCGTGCCCCGATTCAGCCTTGGTGGTGGGGGTGAAGATCGGCTCTTCGAGCTTCTCCGCCTCCCGCAGCCCCGGCGGGAACTCGTAGCCGCAGTACGGTTCGCCCTTCTGGTAGGCGCGCCAGGCGCCGCCGGCGAGGTATCCGCGCACCACGCACTCCACCGGCATGACTTCGGCCCTGCGACACCACATGGCGCGGCCTTCGAGCAGGTCGGCGTAGGGTTGCACGACCTCGGGGAAGTCGGCCGGGTCGGTGCTGATCAGATGATTGGGGATGATGTGCTTGGTCCTGTCGAACCAGAACGCGGACACCTGCGTAAGCACCTTCCCCTTGTCGGGGATGCCGGTGGGCATGACCACGTCGAAGGCCGAGATGCGGTCGCTGGCGACCAGCAGCAGGCCGTCCTCGTACTCGTAGATGTCGCGTACCTTGCCCTGTCGCCGGCTGATCGCGCCGGGCAGGTCCGTGCTCATGACCACCCTGGTCGGTCCGCTCGCCATGCGCCCGCCTCCTTCGTGTCCGAGTTGTCCGGCGATCCGCCGTCATCTTCACCGCAGTGCGCACGCCCCGCCCGTGCGCGGTGCCGCATCTACGCGGGATGCCCGCGGGCGGGCAGTGCGTATCGCAGGGAACGCCGGCTGTGTTGCCGCCTCCTTCTCTCGCCCGCGCAGGGTCGGGCCTGCTACCCCAGCCCCAGCATCCCTACGATGGCGTCGATGTCGTCGGGCGCCTTCTCGGGCTCAGGCGCGGTCGCGACCGCGCGGTCCGGGTCCTTGAGCCCGTGGCCGGTGAGCGTCGCCACCACCGTGCACTTGCGGCTCCCGAAGAAGCCTTCGGCGGCCAGCCTCTTGAGCCCTGCATACGACGCTGCGGAGGCGGGTTCGCAGAAGATGCCTTCGACGCTCGACAGTTCGCGGTAGGCCTCGAGGATCTCGTCATCGGTGACCGCCTCGATGCGTCCGGCGCTCTCCTCGATGGCCCGCGACGCCTCTTCCCAGCGCGCCGGGTTGCCGATGCGGATGGCGGTCGCCAGGGTCTCGGGGTTGCGTACGCGTTCGCCGGTGACGATGGGCGCGGCGCCCGCCGCCTGGAAGCCCAGCATGTGGGGCAGGCGGTCGGTGACGCCCTGCTCCCTGTACTCGCGGTAGCCGAGCCAGTACGAGGTGATGTTGCCGGCGTTGCCGACCGGGAGGGCATGGAAGTCCGGCGGCGCGCCCAGCGCGTCACACACCTCGAAGGCCGCGGTCTTCTGGCCCTGGATGCGGTGCGGGTTGAGCGAGTTGACCAGCGCCACCGGGTAGTGATCGGAGATCTCGCGCACCAGGCGCAGGCAGGCGTCGAAGTCGCCGTCCACCGCGATGGTCCGGGCGCCGTAGGCCAGCGCCTGGGCGAGCTTGCCCAGCGCCACGTAACCGTCGGGGATCAGCACCACCGAGGTGATGCCCGCGCGCGCGCAGTAGGCCGCGGCCGCGGCGGAGGTGTTGCCGGTGGATGCGCAGATGGTGGCGGTCGCGCCCTCCTCCACCGCCTTGGAGACGGCCATGGTCATGCCGCGATCCTTGAACGAGCAGGTCGGGTTGACGCCCTCGTACTTGAAGAACAGGCGTACGCCCGGGCCCAGCCGCTCGGCCAGATGGGCGCTGGGGATCAGGGGCGTGTTGCCCTCGAGCAGCGTGATGCGCGGCGTGGCGTCGCCGACGGGCAGCAGCCGCTTGTAGTACTCCACCACTCCCGGCCAGGCTTGCGGCGCCATCACTCCACCACCCTGATGACCGAGCAGACTTCGTCTACGATGCCGAGCTGCCCGATGGCGCCTAACGCCGAGCGCAGGTTGCGTTGCGCGCCCTCGTGCATGATCCACACGATCTCCGCCAGCTCGCCCATGGAGTCACGCTGCACGACGGAGGCGATGGAGACGCCCTCCTGGCCGAAGATGGTGGCGATGCTGCCCAGCACGCCCGGCCGATCCTTGACGCGCATGCGCACGTAGGTGCGGGCCCGGACCTCGTCGATGGGCATGATGGTCGCCGTGCCCCGGCAGGTGCAGGGGACGCGGCTGCGCGTGCCGGCGATGATGTTGCGCGCGCAGTCGAGCACGTCGCCGGCCACGGCGCTGCCGGTGGGCAGCGCGCCGGCGCCACGCCCGTAGAGCATGACCTGATCGCAGGCATCGCCCACCACCCAGACGGCGTTGAACACGCCGTTGACCTGGGCCAGCGGGTGGCTCAACGGCACCAGCGCCGGGTGCACGCGGATGTCGAGTGCGCCGGCGTTGCGCCGCGCGGTCGCCAGCAGCTTGATGGCGTAGCCCATCTGCGTGGCGTAGTCGATGTCGGTGGGGGCGATGTTGCGGATGCCTTCGTTGTGGATCTCGTCCACGTTTACCCGCGCGCCGAAGGCGATGGCGGCGAGGATCGCGATCTTGTACTTGGCGTCAATGCCCTCGACGTCGTTGGTCGGATCGGCCTCGGCGTAACCCAGCCGCTGGGCGTCCGCCAGAATCTCGTCGAACGACAGGCCCTCGTTGGTCATGCGGGTGAGGATGTAGTTGGTGGTGCCGTTGAGGATCCCGGTGACCTCCTGGATCTGGTTGGCCTCCAGGCTCTCCTTAAGCGCGCGGATGATGGGGATGGTGCCGCCGACCGCGCCCTCGAACTCGACGTCTACGCCTTGGGCGGCCGCGGCGTCGAGGATCTCCGCGCCGTGCTTGGCCATGAGTTCCTTGTTGGAGGTCACGACGCTCTTGCCGTGCTCGATAGCGGCCAGCACGAACTCCAGCGCCGGCTGCGTGCCGCCGATGGTCTCGACCACGATGTCGATGTCCTCGGCGGCGCACACCCGGGCGGCGTCGGTGGTGCGCAACTCCTCGGGCACGTGCAGCTCGCGCTCGCGCGCCCAGTCGATGTCGGCCACGCGCGCCACGCGCACCGGCACGCCCACCCGCTGGGTGATCGCCGCGGAGTTGCCCGTCAGCACCTCCCAGACGCCTCCGCCGACGATCCCGAATCCCAGTATTCCGACGCGCACCTCGTCTCTCGACATCTGTCCTGTCTCCCAGTGCTTGCCTGCGTGCCTGCGCGTGTTTCCGGCACCTGACAGCAGCATGTGCAGGCGAGGTCGCCTGCGCTGCGTCACGCTATGCTCTCGCGGAGCAGATGCGCACGGCGGCCGACCTCGCCGGTCGCACCGTTCTCACCGGAATCTGCGCAGGCCGGTGCTAACTCTCGCTCTTCGATGCCGGCTGGATGTACATGAGCGGCTGCTCGGCCTCGACCCGCTCCTCGTTCTCCACCACGACCTTGACAACGACGCCCGTGACCGGCGCGATAACCTCGTTGAACAGCTTCATGACCTCGATGAGCCCGACGACGTCACCGGCCTCGACGCGATCGCCTTCCTCGACGAACGGGTCGGCGTCGGGTGAGGGCTGACGGTAGAAGATGCCGGCCATCGGGGCGAGCAGCGGCACACCCGTGGGGGCCGCCGCCGCAGCGGGCGGCTCGTGGCCCGCGACGGGCGGAGCCATCACCGGCAGTTGCGCGACCTGCCCGGCGCACACGCGGATGCGCAGCTCGCCCTGTTCGACCTCGATCTCCTCCAGGTCATGCTCTTCGAGGAGGCCGAGGAGCCATCGCACATCGTCATCGTCGAAGGGCATCCTCATCGCTCCATTGCCCGCGTAGCGAATGCGGGCGGATAGTGACGCGTGGCCCAACGGGGCCGCCGGTGCCGGTGGCCGCAGGCATCCGAGGGGGCTATTGCCCGCCCGCGCCCTCGAATCCTGCCGCCGGGTACCCGGGAGCGCCGGAATCGGGCCGCGGCACGCACACAAACGCCCGGCGTTGCCGCGCCGGGCGCGTTGTCTGCTGAAAAGGGTGGTAGCGGGGGGGGGATTCGAACCCCCGACGACACGGGTATGAACCGTGCGCTCTGGCCAACTGAGCTACCCCGCCACCCGGACAGCGCCGCGTGGACGCCTAGCGGCGCCCGCGCTTCTTCTTTTTGGCCTTGGCCTTCTCATCGCGCAGCTTCGCCTCCG
>CAZTZN010000238.1:0-6571 GCA_964617715.1 uncultured Armatimonadia bacterium
AGAGCGACGGAGGACGGCGACGGCGGGCCCGAAGGCAGACGGCGATTGCCCGGGTTGGCACTCTCGGCATCGTCCGCGTTACCATGTCCGCACCCGGGCGCCCAGCTTGCTGCTGAGGTGTCGTGTGATCTCCTGCATCGCGTCATCGACCTCTTCGTCGGTGAGCGTGCGCTCGGGGTGGCGGAAGCTCAGGCGCAGGGCCACCGACTTGCGTCCCTCGCCGACCCGCTCGGCGTCGGCGTAGACATCGAACACCTCGACCCGCTCCAGCCACTCGCCACCGGCGGCGCCCGCCACCTCGACCAGCCGCGCCGCGCAGTGCCGATCGTCGTCATCGACCACCAGGGCGAGGTCGCGCACTGCGGCGGGCAGACGAGGCAGCGGGCGGTAGGTCGCCAGCAGCTCGGCGCGCGCGAGCACCGCGTCGAGGTCGATCTCCAACACGCATGCGGGCTCGGGCAGGTCGTAGGCCTCCTGCACCGACGGCGCGATCTCGCCGATGACACCGACCGCCGTGCCGTCGATGAGGACCCGGGCGCAGCGCCCGGGGTGCAACGACGGGTGTTCGCCACGCTCAAAGCTCACGTGATCGATGTGCAGGCGACGCAGGAGCTGCTCGAGAACGCCCTTGAGCCAGTAGAAGTCCATCTTCTCGTACTGATCCGGCAGATTCCAGGTCGAGCTGCGGGCGCTGCCCATGGTGAGCGCGGCCAGCGCATGGCGCTCGTCGGGCAGAGCGGTGCCGTCGCCGAAGAACAGTCGCCCGATCTCGAACAGCGCCACATCCTGGACGCGCTGGCGCACGTTGTGCCGGGCGGCAGCGAGCAGCCCGGCCAACAGCGTGGTGCGCATCAGCTCCTGGTTCTCGGCGGGCGGATCGCGCAGCACCAGCGCCTGGCGCTCGCACGCGTCGGGGCCGTAGCCCAGAGCGTCGAGGTCGCGGCGGCCCATCATCGAGAAGCTCACGTTCTCGCACAGTCCCGCGCCGCGCATGACCTCGCTGACGCGCTGCTCAAGCTTCTGCCGACGGGTGCGCATCCCCGCGCCCGAAGTGTTCTCGGGCAGCGTGGTCGGCAGACTGTCATAGCCGTGAACGATCGCGATCTCTTCGATGAGGTCGATCTCGCGCTCCAGGTCCGGTCGGCGTGTGGGCACCGAGACGGTCAGGCACTGAGCCGCCTGCGCGCGGTCGGGGTAGGCGGTCAGCCAGTCCGGCTCGGCGCCTTCGGGCGTCTCGAGCTTGTGCAGCACGACCTCGAAGCCGAGCCGCCGCAACAGCTCGATCTGCCGGTCCGTGGACAGCGTCGTGCCGAGCACGTGGTTGGTGCGGGCGGGGCGCAGTGGTATCGACGCGGGCGTGAATGCGCCGACACACACGTCTATGGCCGGTGAGGCGACAACGCCGCCGGCGACCTCCGCGATGAGCTGTGCTGAGCGCGCCAGCGCGGCCAGCGTCAGGTTCGGGTCAACGTAGCGCTCGAAGCGGTACGAGGCCTCACTGCTCATGCCCAGCCGCTGCGCGGTGCGCCGGATCAGGGTCGGGTTGAAGTGCGCGGATTCGATGAGCACATCGCTGGTGCGGTCGCGCATCTCGGTATCTTGCCCGCCCATCACCCCCGCGAGCGCCACCGCGCCCTTGGGGTCGGCGATGACCAGGTCGGCGGAGGTCAGCGCGCGCGTGACCCCATCGATGGTCACGAGTTTCTCGCCATCCGCGGCGCGGCGCACGATGATGTGGCCCTGGACGATCAGCCGGTGGTCGAAGGCGTGCAGGGGCTGGCCCAACTCCCACATGACGTAGTTGGTGGCGTCCACCACGTTGCTGATGGGGCGCAGTCCGGCGGCCTCCAGCCGGTGGGCCAGCCACGGCGGCGACGGCCTCACCTCGACGCCGGTGACGCGCAGGGCGCTGTAACGCGGGCAGCCCTCGAGGTCGTCGATGGTGATGCGCGCATCGGCCACCTCGACCTCGCGCTCGCCCACGACCGCCTCCTCGGTCTGCGGGATCGAGCAGTCCGGGAGCTTCAGCCCGCAGCCGAGCAGCGCTGCGGCATGGCGCGCGACGCCGACCATCGACAGCAGGTCGCCGCGGTTGGAGGTCACGGAGGTGATCAGCACCTGATCGGTCGCCTGGCCGTCGGCCGACTGCCAGGCGTGGATCTCCTCGACCTCGAGCCCGCCCATGGTGAGGACCTCGGCGAGTTCATCGGCCGGGATGTCGCTGTCCAGATACTCCATCAGCCAACTGTAGGGAACGCGCATCTCGGTCTCCTCCGGTCATTGTGCCGGCGCGTCATGTCCACGTATTCCGGCTGCGCACGAGGCGGGCTGGAACCTGCCTCACGCTCCTGCCGAGCTTCGCCTGCGTCTCGTTCGTAGCGTCATCGACCATCGGCACGACGCACGCGTGAGGCGCGCGTGTCATGGGCCAGCTCCTGCCGTGGTCGTGGCCGTCTCTCGTTCCCCGTTTGCGGTTTGCCCGGTCCCGGCCGCCCCCGCCGTTCCCCGCCTGCCGCTTGCCGCCTGCCGCGTGCCGATTGCCGATTGCCGATTGCCCGCCGTTCAGAACTGCCGCAACAGCCGCATGTCGCCGCTGTAGAGCAGTCGCATGTCGGGGATGCTGTAGCGGTTCATGGCGAAGCGCTCGACGCCCACGCCGAAGGCGAAGCCGGTGTAGCGCTCGGTGTCATAGCCCACTGCGGCGAGCACGTTCGGGTCCACCATGCCCGCGCCCCCCAGCTCGATCCAGCCGCTGCCCTTGCACACACGGCAGCCCTCGCCGGAGCACACGAAACACGATACCGCGAACTCGGCGCTGGGCTCGGTGAATGGGAAGAAGTCGGGGCGGAAGCGCACGCGCGCCTGCTCGCCGAACATCCCGCGCGCGAAGGCCAGCAGTGTGCCCTTGAGGTCGGCCATGGTGATGCCCTCGTCCACGCACAGGCCCTCGAGCTGATGGAAGGTGTGCGAGTGCGTGGCGTCCACGGTATCGCGGCGGAAGCACCGGCCGGGCACGACCACGCGCACCGGCGGCTGCCGGGTCTCCATCACGCGGATCTGCACGGTTGAGGTCTGGCTGCGCAGCAGCACATCGTCGGCGATGTAGAAGGTCATCTGCTCGTCCATCGCCGGATGGTCGGGCGGATAGTTGAGCGCCTCGAAGCCGTAGTGGTAGTTCTCGACCTCCGGCCCTTCGGCGATGGTGTAACCCAGGCCGAGGAAGATCTCGAGCATGTCGTCCAGGGTCGCCAGCAGCGGGTGGCGGCCGGCCACGTGCTGCGAACGCCCCGGCAGGGTCACGTCGATGGCGCTCTCGGCCGCACGCAGATGCATCTGCCCGGCCTCCAGCTCCTTGCGCCGGGCCTCGAGGATGGCTTCCAGTTCGGCGCGGGTCTCGTTGATGGCCTGGCCGAACTGGGGCCGCAGCTCCTTGGCGAGGTCGCGGATACCCTTCTGGATCTCGCGCAGGATGCCGCTGCGTCCGAGGTAGTGCGCGCGCGCCTGCTCGAGTTCGTCGAGGCTCGTGGCCTGGCGCAGGGCCTGACGCGCCGCCTCGGCCATCTCACGCAATCGGTGCTCCATGGCAGGTTCCTCCCGGCTGTGCTGCATGCGGCCTGCCTGCAAGGGCGGTGGCCCTGATGAGCCGCCCGCCGAACGGCATCAGCACGTGCACAGATACGCAATAAGCCCCGCCTCTCGTCCCAGGGACGAAAGCACGGGGCCTCCGTTGTACCACCCGTCGGGTGGGAAGTGTGCTCCGGTAACGGTGGAGCGCCCGGCGCGGCCTACTGGCGTCCGCATGCCGCGGACCGTTCAGCCTGCAACTCGGGAGCGAATTTCGGCGCGGTGTCGGGCAGGGCCGCTCTCAGCCCACGGCGGCCCCTCTCTGTCGGCCGACCTGTCTCGCGCCTACTTCTCTCCGTCAGTGTCGTTGGTGCGACCTCGTTGTCGCAAGATCTCCCAGATGAGCACGCCCGCCGCGACCGCGACATTCAGGCTCTCGGCGCGCCCGGGCATGGCGATGTACGCCCGGATGTCCGCCGCGGCCGCGACCTCGCCGGGCAATCCGTTGGCCTCGTTGCCGACCATCACCAGCGTGCGTTGCGGGTAACGGATCGCCGTGTGCGGCAGGGCGTCGTCGAGGCAGGTGGCGACCGACCTCAGCCCACGCTCACGTGCCCACGTCAGCATCTCGCTGACGCCCACGTCGGCTACCGCCGGCAGGTGAAAGATCGAACCTGCGGTGGCGCGCACGACCTTCGGGTCATAGAGGTCCACGCAGGTGCCGGCGGCGATGAAGCCCTGTGCCCCCGCGGCGTCGGCGGTGCGAAGCAGCGCGCCCATGTTGCCCGGATCGCGCACGTCGAGCGCCGCCACCAGCAGCTCCGCGTCGGCCGGGAGGTCGTCGAGGCCGATGGCGGGGATGGTCACCGCCGCGGCCACTCCCTCGGGCGCCTGCACCTGGCTGAAAGCCCGAAAGGGCGCCTCAGCCATGGTCAGCACCTGCACGCCACTGTCGGCCACCTGCGCGATCAACTCCGTGGCCCGCTCGCCGGCGATCAGAGCGGGACAGTGGACGATCGTCGCCGGCTCAAGGTCGCCTGCCATCGCCTCTTCGAAGGCGCGCACGCCCTCGACCAGGAACTGCCCGTGGATGCGGCGGCCCTTGCGGGTCGCCAGCGAGCGCAGGCGCTTGACGTGCTGGTTCTGCGTGCTCTCGATTATCAAGTCGTTCGCCCGGGCCGCGCGGCAGCGGCCCCACGTTGGCTCAGGCGGGCATCTCCTGCTTCGCGATCTCGGCGACGGCGGCGAAGGCCTCGGGGTCGTGCATCGCCATCTGGGCCAGCATCTTGCGGTTGATCTGCACGCCGGCCTTCTTGAGCCCGCCGATGAGGCGGCTGTAGTTGGTGCCGTTGGCGCGCGCCGCGGCGTTGATGCGCGCGTTCCACAGTCGGCGGAAGTCGCGCTTGCGCGCGCGCCGGTCGCGCCATGCGAAGGCGCCCGCGCGCAGTATGGTGTCACGCGCGACGGTGTACAGGCGATGCCTGCCGCCCCATGCGCCCTTGGCGGCCTTCAGGACCTTCTTGTGTCGCCGCCGCCTGGCAAATCCGGTCTTCACTCGAGCCATCGAACGCTCTTCCCTTCACCCGCAGCGGGCGTCTCCCGCGTGGGATCGTCGTGAACACTGTGGGGCCTAGTTGTGCGGCAGCAGCGTGTTGATGACACGCTCGTCCCCGGATTGGAGCCCCTTCTGCTGCCTGAGCCGGCGCATGCGGCGGGCGTTCTTGGTGCCCGCCAGGTGGTTCTGCGCCTGGCCGATGTGCACCAGCTTGCCCGTGCCGGTACGCTTGAAGCGCTTCGCGGCCGACTTCTTGGTCTTCATCTTGGGCACAGCGATCAGTCTCCTTACGTGTTCGGGCCACGCGGGCCCGACCTGGCATACCACAGAAAGCCCTGCCGACCGAGGCTGGCCCCGGTCGGCTGGTAGTGCGTGCCGCGACTTGCCCGCCTGGTGTGGTCCTGCGCGGGTCCGCGCGCTTTCGGCACCTGCCAACGGCATGTGCAGGCGGGGGGCCTGCACCAAGTCATTGCCCGTCGTCGCGTCTTCGCGAAGCGGCCCGGGAGGACAGACGCCCTTGCCCGGCCCGCCGTGGGCGCGGAAGCACGCCCGAGCTGCGACTAGTCCACGGACTTGGGGCGCAGGACCATCGTCATGCGACGGCCCTCCATCCGCGGCGCCTGCTCTACGTCGCCGTATTCCGCGCAGCCCTCGATGAACTTTTCGAGCTGCTCGCGGCCGATGTCCTTATGCCGCAGCTCCGGCCCGCGAAAGATGACGTTGAACTTGACCATGTCACCTTTGCTCAGGAACCGGCAGGCATTGCGGATCTTGAACTGAACGTCGTGATCATCAGTGTTCGGCCGCACGCGGATGGTCTTGACCTGCATCTGCCGCGACTTCTTCTTCGCTTCCTTGGCCTTCTTCTGCTGCTCATAGCGGAACTTCCCGTGGTCCATGATTCGGCACACGGGTGGGTCCGCATTGGGGGCGACTTCGATGAGGTCCAGTCCTCGCTGGGCTGCCTGCTCCAGCGCTTTCTCCGTCGGCATGACACCGATTTGCTCGCCGTCCGGAGAGATCACTCGCACCTGGGGTGCGCGGATGCGCTCATTCACTCGGTAGGACCTGTCTATGTGCCGTCACTCCCTGGTGCCGGTTATGGCGGGCGCGCGGGGCGCCCCTGAGAATGGGCCAGGATGGAAGCGTACCGCAGAGCATACAAGAAACGGTGAAGTGGAGTCAAGACACCCGCGCGCCGGAATGAGCCTTGACATGAATCAGGTGATTTGATAACATAGCTTGTGCGTCGCGCGGTGGAGCAGTCTGGTAGCTCGCAAGGCTCATAACCTTGAGGTCGGAGGTTCGAATCCTCCCCGCGCTACCAAAGTCTTGGAGAGGCCCGGTCCGCGGGATCGGGTCTCTCATCACGTACGAAGCGGTGACGGTGATGGGGGCAGGTGCTGAGGTGCGCAAGGCTCATAATCCCGCCCGTGGGCGGGATCGGAGGTT
>CAZTZN010000239.1:0-6563 GCA_964617715.1 uncultured Armatimonadia bacterium
ACACGATGACGCGTGGCAGGTCGTTGCGCACCGGCTCGGCGAACTCCCCCTGCGCCCAGGTGATGCGCAGGGCCAGCATGGTCTGGTTGAGCCGCTCGGAGTCCGCCTGGGTGATGCGTACCTGCACCGGGACTTCGATCGTCTTGCCGGCGCCGATCGTGCCCACGTCGATGAACGGTTCGCCCCAGCCCTCGCCCTCCGCCGCCTCAGTCAGTCCAAGGCCGATCATGTGTGGCGTATCGCACAGCGCGATGCGCACCCCGGTCACCGGCCTGTTCGCGGTGTTGGTGAGGCGCACCTTCACCGTGAACGCGTTGGCGATGGGCGCGCTGTCGGGGGCGTCCCATCCGGCGTGCAGCGGATAGACCTTCCAGGTGTCGCGCACCACGCTGAAGGCCGCCGCGCCCGCCAGCGCCCACTCGCGGCCGGTGTAGGGGCCGAGATTGCCTCGCGTCATGGCGCGGTTGATGTCGTGCCAGAACGCGCCCTGGGTGGCGCCGGAGTTGACATACTGCCGGTGTGCGGTGACGATGCGGTCGTACAGCTCCTCGGGCGCCGGCGGGTCGCGCAGCTTCTGGTGCCAGTAGAAATCGACCTGGTCGCCCGGCACGAGGTTGGCCTGCCCGGCCATCAGGTATTCGTTCCAGTCGCGCACCATGATGTCGAAGTGGGTTCGGTTGGGTATCTGATAGAGCATGGGCGCGAGCATGGTGATGCCGGCATCGGTGAACATGACCGGGTCCTGGCCGTGTTGTACCCCGTGCTTCCAGGAGAGCATGAAGATCCAGGTGGGCTTGGTGATGCCGCTCTTCTCGATGATGCGTTGCACCACCTCAGCGCCCAGATGTGCCCGCCACCAATTCCACGCGTCGTAGAACTTGGGATCCTCGTGCTCGCGCCATTGCTCCTCGATCTTCGTAGCGACGTAGCGCATGCGCGAGGTTTCTCCGCGCGAGTCCCAGTCGGCGGGCAGTTCGACCGGCATCTGTGACGTGAACAGCTCGGCCAGCTCGTAGCCGCCCGATCCGGGGTTGGTGCGCATGTAGTCGAGCCCGGCCATATCCACGTTCGGGTCCTGCTCGAGCATGCGGAAGAAGTCCGCAATGTGCTCGACGCGCCGCTCATCGAGCAGCGAGATGTAGTCGGTGCTGCTGGTCGCGCCCGTGCTGCGCGAGATGTCGAGCGAGTAGTCATATCCGGGCAGCAGGTCCTTGCTGCCACCGTAGGTGGCGTAGGCGACCGCCCATGCGCCGAACCTGATGCCACGGGAGTGCGCCTCGGCGGCCAGCCGCGGGATGGCCTCGAGATTGACCGGCTTGAAGGGCCGCTCCAATGTGAGGCCGCCGGGGGGCGGGTCGGTGACCGCGCCGCGGAACCAGAGGGTGTCGCCACCGACGTACTCGACCCAGTCGAACAGCGTGCGCCAGTCGCCACGCGTGCCGTCGGGCCCGGTCACCCGATCCTTGATGTCGAACTCCCAGGTGACCGCGCACATTCCGAGCGCGGTCTTCGGCTGCGGTCTTGCCTGCAGCTCAAAGGGCGCCAGTGCCACCGCCCAGCCCTCGCCCGCGGCTGCGACCTCTTCGGGCTCATCCTCGCCTCGCGCCTCTTCCCAGTTCCATTGTGCCGGGTCGATGGGGATGCGCGCGCGCACCTCGTAGCTCCCGGGCTCGGGGTTCCAGCCCGGCGGCCACCAGCCCGTCCACGCCTGTCGCTGTGCGTTCCAGGTGAGCCGCACCGCTTCGCCGTAGTGACCGACGGTGCGGACGTTCTTGCCGTTGTGGCGCACTACGACCTCGGGTGTCTCGTCGGAGACGGGATTGCCGTGCGGATCGACCACACGGACGGTCAGCCCCACGAGTTCATAGCGGTGGTACACGGATTTGTCGAGGGTGATTTGCAGGGGGAAGTCAACGCGCGGGACTCGGGGTTCCGCAGTGCCGTGGAAGAGGCCGCCGATGACGCCGCGGAAGGCGACGACCACCACCACTGCACAAAAGGCCAGCATGGCGCTGCAGCAGCAGGCCGAGCGCCGCTGCGCCTGTTGACGGCGCCGCTGCCCCGCCGGCGACACGGCGCTGACGCGGATTCTCTCCCGGCCCGGAGTTGGCGGCAGATCGCGTGATGGTCGCATCAGATCACTGCGGCTCGTAGATGATCAGCCACGACACCTCGCGGCGCGGGCTGCCATAGTAGTTCACGCGCAGGTTGTTGGCCCCCTCGCTCAGCTCCGGCGAGAGGGTGATCGTCCGCTCATCCACGTCGGCGTCGTACGAGACCGGGTTGCCATCGCGGCTGATCTCAAGGCCATCCACCGGCACGTCTTCGTCCGCGAGTCGTGCCGTGATGGTCGGTGTGTCCGTGCGCACGCGTTGACCGATCGGCGGGTCCACATCCTCAAGGTGAAGCTTGCTCTGCGCCAACCAGTTGCGAAAGGTCCTCAGGGAGTTGCCGTTGACCACCATCTGCCGGGGCACGCGCATCGGCTCGTCGCTCCAGTCGGCGGGCCCGCGGTCGATGGTGAAGGCAATGCGGTAGCCGGCATCGCGCGCGAGTGACATCACCGTGTCATCGTAGAGACCGTAGGGGTAGGCCAGCGCCGCGCACTCGCCCTCGATCTCGTCGTCGATCGTGCGCTTCGAGCCTTCGAACTCCTCCCTGCACTGCTCGGCGTCGATGCGCGTGGGGTACACGTGGCTGGCGGTGTGCGAGCCGACCTCCCAGCCCGACGCCTCCAGCTCGCGCACCTGCTCCCACGACAGCTTGCCCGGACCTCCCACTGCGTCGGTGATCAGGAACACCGCCCCTACGAAGCCGTGCTCGTCCATCATCGGCTTGCTCACGGTGAGAACGCTCTCGGGCCCGTCGTCGAAAGTGATGCACACCGCCTTCTCGGGCAGATCGCCCCGGCCTGCGAGGTAGTCGGCGATCTGCGACGGCGTCACGCTCTGATAGCCCTCGTCGGCCACGAGCTGAAGCTGCTCGGCGAAGTCCGCGGTGGGGACGTCGTAGGTCGCCTCGGCGTCGGGCGACATGGCGTGGTAGCACAAGACCAGCGCCGAGCGTTGGGTGGCGGGGCTGGCGGCCGTCTGCAGGCCTCCTCCGGGGGCGGTCGCGATCTCCCCCTGCTCGGGAGTTCTGCCACGGCAGCCCGACAACGCGACCGCGAGTGCCAGCAGTGTCAACAGTGTGCGTGTCCCAGCCATGGCGCGCCCTCCGATCGGGTTACATCTCCAGCATGGCCGCCGTGTCGGCGATCGTGGCGTCGAGCGCCACCAGCACCTCGTCCACCTGCTCGGCCGAGATGATCAGCGGCGGCTCGAGGCGGATGACCCCGGGGTTGTTCAGTCCGTAGGCGGCGATGATACCGTGGTTGGCCAACCCCGCGATGACCAGCCCGGCGATATCCGGGTCCACGAATTCCATGCCCACCAACAGCCCCCGGCCGCGCACCTCGCCGATCATGCCCTCATGTCGGGCCGCGATCTTGCGCAGGCCCGCCAGCATCTGCTCGCCGCGCTCGGCCGCGGCGGTGCACAGGTCGAGGCGCTCGACCTCGGCCAACGCCGCCAGCCCCGCCGCACAGGCCAGTGGGTTGCCACCGAAGGTGGTGGTGTGCAGGTAGGGGTTCTCGTCGAAGATGTCCCACACTTGTGGTCGCGCCACGAAGGCGCCCAGCGGCATGACGCCGCCGCCGATGGCCTTGCCCACAGTCATGATATCGGGCACCACGCCCTCCCAATCGCAGCCCCACATCTTGCCCGTGCGCGCCACGCCCGACTGGATCTCGTCGAGGATAAGCAGCGCGCCCGCCGCGTCACAGATCTCCCGCGCCCGCGTCAGGTAGCCATCGGGCGGGACGACGATGCCGCCCTCGCCCTGGATGGGCTCGAGGATCACCGCGGCGGTCTCCTCGGTCACGGCCTGCGCCAGCGCATCGGCGTCGCCGTAGGGGACGTGCGTGAAACCGGGCAGCAGCGGCTGGAAGGGTTCGCGGTAGGTGTCGCGCCCCGAAGCCGAGAGCGCGCCGAAGGTCTTGCCGTGGAAGCCGCCGATGGTGGAGACGAAGCCCGGTCGGCCGGTGAATGCGCGGGCGGCCTTGAGCGCCCCCTCCACCGCCTCGGCGCCGGAGTTGCAGAAGAACACCCACTGCAGGTCGCCCGGGCAGGCCGCCGCCAGGCGCTCGGCCAGCTCGCCGGTCAGCGGGTTGAGCAACAGGTGGCTGGACAGCGGCATCCGTTCGAGCTGCTCGCGCACGCGTGCGATGATCGCGGGGGGGCTGTGACCGAAGCTGAACACGCCGGGGCCGCCCAGACAGTCGAGGTAGCGCTCACCTTCGGAATTGTAGACATAGCAGCCTTCAGCACGCACCTCGACACTCTCGAAGCCCATGAATTTGAGCAGTTGGGTCATGCCCGGGTTGATGTGCCGCTCATAGCGCTGGAAGGTGATGCTGCTCAGATGGCGATCCTCATCGGGTGTTGTCACCGCTGCCTCCTGCCCGTGCTTAAGAAAGCGGCCGCTCGATCTCGAAGGATGAGAGAGCGGCCCATCGCACATTCTGCTAGTTGCGCCAGCGGCGCGACGCCGCGATGAGCGGCCCACGTCACTGAGCCCATGCGGCTGGTCGGGGCGGCCGGATTTGAACCGGCGACCTTTTGACCCCCAGTCAAACGCGCTACCAAGCTGCGCCACGCCCCGACCACGACTGCTACCGGCCGACAGGCCGGTGGGGACCTCTACTTTACCACATCCTTGAGCGCTTTACCAGCCCGAAATGCCGGGACTGTGGTCGCCGGCACGTCGATCTCGGCACCGGTCCGCGGATTGCGCGCCTTGCGCGCCGCGCGCTTGCGCGGCTCGAAGGTGCCGAAACCGGTGATCTGCACGCTCTGGCCGCGCGCCAGCGCCGTCGCGACCGTGTCGAGCAACGCCCCCAACGCCCGCTCGGAGTCCGCCTTGGTCAGCCCCGTCCGCTCCGCGATCTCCTCCACCAGGTCCGTCTTGGTCATGTCCGCCATGACAGGCACCTCCCAGAGCATTGAGACGGCCGGCACGATGCGGGCGCCCGCACCCGCCCACGCGCAGACATATTCCTCTGTCGCCGGGCAATGCCCTCCTCACCGCCAGGCAAAAGAAGCCTCAGAATTCCGCGCGCTGCGCCCGCGTCATCAACATCTCCGCCGCCGTACGCGGGTCCAGGCCTTCGAACAGCACCGCGTGCACCGCCTGCGCGATCGGCACCTCGACGCCCACCTCCGCGGCCAGTGTCACCTCCGCCTGGGTGGTGCGGATGCCCTCAGCCACCGCACGCATGGATCTCTCAATGTGCTCGCGACTCTCGCCCTTCGCCAGTCGCAGGCCGGTGGAGTAGTTGCGGCTCAGCCGGCTGGTGCAGGTGGTGACCAGGTCGCCCATCCCCGCGATCCCGGCGAAGGTCTGCGGGTTCGCCCCGAGCGCTACGCCCAGCCGCTGCATTTCCGCCAGTCCGCGCGTGATCAGCGCCGCCCGGGCGTTCGCGCCGAAGCCCAGTCCGTCGCTCATGCCCGCGGCGATGGCGATCACGTTCTTGAGTGCTCCGCACAACTCGACGCCCACGATGTCGGGGTTGCGGTAGACGCGGAAAAGCGGCGAGGTCAGCAGCTCCTGCGCCTGGCGCGCGCGCTCGTCGCTGGCCGAGGCCGCGACGCTCAGCGCCGGCATGCCCTCGTTGATCTCGTGCGACAGGTTCGGCCCCGACAGCGCCACCAGCTCGCCCGCCATGGACCGCGCATCGTCGCCGCCCAGCTCCTGCGCCAGCACCTCGCTCATGCGCAGGCCCGAGTCGGGCTCGATGCCCTTGGTGGCGCACACATGCAGCGCGCCGGACGGGACATGCGCGGCCATGCCCGAGGCCACCTCGCGCAACCACCGGGATGGAACCACCCAGATAACGGCCGTCGCACCGTCGAGCACCCGCTCGGCGTTGGAGGACACGCTGACCTCATCAGGCAGCGGGAAGCCCGGCAGGAAGCTGATGTTCTCGCGGTTCTCCTCAATCTCGATGGCCAGCTCGCGGCTGACCGCCCACAGGCGCACGGGCATCCCCCGCTCGGCCAGCATGCGCGCCAGAGTAGTGCCCCATGCGCCCGCGCCGATTACGGCCACGGGAGAGTCGGTACGGGTCATGACCGCCGCCTTCCAGCGCGTCGGCGCCTCATTTCTCGGCCGCCGGCGCCTCGGTTTCGGCCTGCTCATCGCCCTTCGACTTCGAGGAGCCGAAGCGGTTCTCCTCGCCCTTGAGCAGCCGTCCGATGTTCTCGTTGTGCCGGCTCACCACGATGACTACCAGCGCCACGATGGGCACCAGCGTTGCCGTCTGGGTCGGGTGCAACAGGTAGTAAGCCACCGGCAAGGTCGCCGCGCCCAGGATCGAGGCAAGCGAGACGTAGCGCGTAGCCAGCACAACCACGAACCACACACCCAGCGCGATCAGGCCCGCGGGCGGTGAGATCGCCAACATGGTGCCCAGGGTCGTTGCCACGCCCTTGCCGCCCTTGAAGGCCAGATAGGGCGAGTACGAG
>CAZTZN010000240.1:0-6440 GCA_964617715.1 uncultured Armatimonadia bacterium
ACGGCGGACGGCTGCGGCGCACGGCTACGGCGCACGGCAGGCGGGGCACAGGTCCCCGCCCTACAACAAGACGATCTACCAGCGCGGCTGCGCATACGCGACCTCGATGCGGCTGACTGCGCCGGGGCGATCGCGGCGGTTGACCGCCCGGCACTCAAGCACGTTGACTCCCTCGTGCATCGGCCAGTCGAACGACTCCTCCCGCGCCTCCCACGCGCCGCCATCAACGCGCGCCTCGTAGCGATCGAACCAGGGCATGCAGTGATGCAGCGTGATCGCCAGCGCCGCGCTATCGGCATCCCACGACGGTGCGGCAGACAGGCCCACCAGGTTCACCGACGGGTAGAGATCGGGCACGTGCGAAGTGAAGCGCGCCGGCGGCGAGGGGGCGAAGTGCCGGACGAAGGTCGGCGCGCAGCGCGCGTCGAGCCACTCGAGTTCGCCGATGCGCAGGCGCGCGTAGTAGTCGATGGCGCGGTGGCGACCGAAGCGCTCGAAGTTCAGTGCGATGCGCTGCTCGGAGTCCTCAGCCAGCTCGGGGTAGAGTTTGCCCAACACGTCAAGGCAGGCGCCCGCAGGCGTCACGAGGGCCGGCTCATCCTCGATCAGGGCGACCTCACTCGCCGCGCCCGACAGCCAGGCGTCGCCGATCTCCAGCGCCGACAGCGGCACGCCGCCGCGCTCGTAGTGCACGTTCAGGTCGGGGTCGAACATCACCCACTTCGCGTGCTCGTTGCTCCACGCCTCGGCGACCGAGTGCCCGACGTTGCCCACGCGGTGATCGCGCGGGAAGCTGCAGTCGGCCAGGCCCACACCCACCTTCCGTGCCGGGAAGCCCAGCGCGATGGCGCAGTCCACGAACACCGTGGCGTAGAAGCCGCAGGTGAACTGCTCGCCGCGCGCGGCCTCACGCAGGATGTCGAGGCCATCCTTGACGGTGTTGAAGGCGCGCGACCAGCCGTGATCCCAGCGGCTGCGCACCCAGCGCTTGAGCGCCAGCAGCGCCTCGAACTCGGAGGCGGCGCCGGTGATGAGCTCGTCGAGCGCGAACTCCTCGCGCAGCGTGGTCAGGCGCTCGGAGTCCGGGTCGCCCCAGTCGGTGGCGCGCCAGTCACCGACGATGGCCGGCAGGTCGTAGCCGATCACGTCGAACTCGCCGGGCACGGACAGCTTGGCCTCATCGAGCACGCGTCGGTCACTCCTCTCGCCTCGCGCGGCGGGGGGGCGGCCGCCTCGACACGCCTCCGCGCCTGCTCAGGCGTCCTCCCAGCATCCACTCGCGGCGCTGCGGATGGCGGCGGTGATGATGCGGCTGGCCTGCATGCCGTCCACGCCGTCGAACTCCGGCGGCTCGCCCGCGCCCACGCGCCGCGCGAACGAGGCCACCAGCGGCAGATGCACGTTGTGCGACTTCGCGTCAAGAGCGACGGGCTCGTCGCCGTCCGGCGTGCGCAGGATCAGCGTGTCTTCGTCGAAGGGCGTGGCGATCAGCGCGGCCTCGGTGCCGTGGACCTCCATCTCGTCCGAGCCCAGCGGCAGGTTCCACTGGCACTCGCACACCAGGTGTGCCCCGCTCGCCATCTCGCAGATCAGCGTCTCGGTGTCGGGCACGTCGTAGTCCATCGCGAGGTGGCCGGTCAGGCCCGCGACGCGCGCGGGCTCGCCCAGCAGGTAACAGATGATGTCGAGCCGGTGGCTGCCCACGTCCATGAGCGCGCCGCCGCCGGCGGGCGCGGTAACGCGCCAGTGCTTCCAGTCATTCTCGGCGGGGTCGTAGCGGCCACCGACGCGGATGCGCGCCCGCACCGGGGTCCCGATGGCGCCGTCACCGATCAGGCGCTTCATGGCGCGCGCCTTGGGGTACCAGCGCCGGTAGTAGGCGATGGCCAGCGCGACCGAGTTGTCGGCGCAGGCGGCGATCATGCGGCGGCACTCGTCGAGGGTCACCGCCATGGGCTTCTCGCACAACACGTGCTTGCCGGCCTGCGCCGCGGCCACGGTCTCGGCGCAGTGACGCTGCTGCGGGCTGGCGATGTAGACCGCGTCGATCCCGTCATCGGCCAGCAGCGCCGTCAGGTCGGAGTACGCGCGCTTCGCGCCAAAGCGCGCGCGCATCTCCTCCGCGCGCTCGGGCGTGTGGGAGAAGAACGCGAGCAGCTCGGAGGAGGGGTCCTCGACCATGGCCGGAGCCACGCGCTTGTTGGCGATGTCCCCGCAGCCGATGATGGCCCAACGCAGCGGCATGGCGATCAGCTCCTGGTGGCGATGAACCTGCCTGTGGTGCCGTGCCGCCGACGCCCCTGTCGGCGGCCGAGCGGCGCGCGGGTCCCGCCTCCCCGGGCGGGGTCGCGCCGGGCGGCACCGGCCACGCCTACGACTTCGCTACGACCTCGACCGCCTCGGCGACGGACCGCGCGATGTACCGCAGGTCTTCGTCGGTCATCAGCGGGTGCAGGCTCAGGCAGAACAGACGGTCGCCGATGAGTTCGCTCTTCGGCGCGTCGGCGGGGCCGTAGCCCAGCGACGCGATCAGCCTGTCCTGCTTCCAGGTCGCGTTGTTCATGACCACCGTGCCCACGCCGCGCTCGGCCATCAGCCAGTCCATGAGCTGCCCGCGGCGCTCGTTGGCCCACTCCTCAGGCACCATGATGGTGTAGCCGTAGTATATGTGTTCGCAGCCCTCGGGCTCGGTGGGCAGCGTCAGCTCCTCGATCCCCGCCAGCAGCTCCGTGAGCCTGTGCGCGCGGTCACGGCGAAGCGCGTTCATCTCGTCGAGGCGCGAGAGTTGCACGATGCCCACCGCGGCCTGCGGCCGGGTCATGCGGTAGTTGGTGCCCCACTGCTCCTGGCCGGTGCCGAAGGCGCGGATGCGGCGCGCGCGCTCGGCGACCTCGGCGTCGTCCGTGGTAATCATGCCGCCCTCGCCCAGGGTGGTCATGTTCTTGGAGGTCTGAAAGCTGAAGATATTCATCCAGCCCAGTTTGCCGACTTTCGTGCCCTTGTAGCCCGCGCCGCACGCCCGCGCGGCGTCGCCGATGACCCTGGGCGGGCCGTACTTCGGGTGCGGATGGGCCTCGGCGATCTCCGCCAGATCGTCCATGAAGGCAGACAGGCCGTTGTTATGCACCGCGAGGATGGCGCGGGTACGGTCGGTCATGCGCGCCTCGACGTCCGCCGGGTCGAGGTTGAAGGTGGCCGGGGCCACCTCGCACATCACCAGCTTCCCGCCCTGGCCGATGATGGCGTGGTGGGTGGCGCGGAAGGTGATCGCCGGGCTGATGACCTCATCACCGGGCTGCAGGTCGAGGCACATCATGGCCACGTCGAGGCCGGTGCCGCAGGAGTTGACCGCAATCGCATGCTCGACGCCGCAGTACTGCGCGAACCGGGCCTCGAACTCGGCGATCTCGGGGCCGGTGAAGCCGGTGCGCCAATCCATGGAGTCGCGCACGCAGGCCATGAGTGCGTCGATCTCCGCGTCGGTGAACCAGCCGCCGAGAGGGGGGAGGCCGGGGTAGGGGCGCTCGGGACGTCCGGGCATGGCCGCCACTTCCTTTCGCGTGTCCGGGTGGTGCGGATGGTTCCCGTGATGACGCCCGCGGACCTTCCTGCGCTCAACGCGGCAGGCAGGCGGCGCCGGCGCGGCGGGCGGGAGCGTCACCGCCGGGTATCGCCCTCACCTCCCCCGGCCCTACCGCACCAGGCGGGGCAGGTCGGGGCCGCGACGGGTGGCGCGCAGATGGCGCGCCGCATCGCCCTCATCCAGGGCGCGGCGGACCATCGCCAACGCGCCGTCGGCGGCGGAGAGGAAGGCGGCGATGTCCTCCGGCGTGTGCTGGTAGCAGATGTAATTGACCGTGCAGGCGAAGATGCGCGCGCGATACATCTCCTGCAGGTAGAGTGTCACGATGTCCCCGCGCAGCTCCTCGGGCACGTCGAAGTGCGGGTGGGTGACCGGCGGCGGGCCGTCCATCCGGGCCGGGACGCCGTGCGCGCGGGCGAGGTCGGCGAAGCCGTCGATGAGCATCTGCCCCATCGCGTGGATGTGTGCGAGGGCGTTGCGCTCGCGCAGCTCGGTGATGGTCGCGACCGCGGCGGCCATGCCCGGCGCGTCGGAGTAGTAGGTGCTGGAGATGAACATGGTCGCGGCGTCGGCCATGATCTCGCGCCTGCCGCACACCGCCGCGATGGGGTGGCCGTTGGACATGGCCTTGCCGAAGGTCGCCAGGTCGGGCACCACGCCGTAGCGCTCCTGCGCCCCGCCCAGCGCCAGGCGGAAGCCGGTGATCACCTCGTCGAAGATCAGCACCACGTCATGCTCGTCGGCCAGCGTGCGCACGCCCTCGAGGAAGCCGGGCGCGGGCAGGTCGGTGCGCGACGCCTCCATGATGATCGCCGCGACCTCGCCGCGATGGGCGTCGAGGGCCACGCGCAGCGATTCGAGGTCGTTGTAGCGGAAGGGGATGGCGGTGCCGCGCAGGGCCTGGGGGACGCCGCGGATGTCGAGCCCGGGCAGCAGGTGGCCGTCGAGGGTGGCGTCATCGGCGAGGTTGGCGGCGAGATACCAGTCGTGCCAGCCGTGGTAGCCGCAGAAGACGATCCTGTCGCGGCCGGTGTGCCCGCGGGCGATGCGCACGGCGATCTCATCGGCGGTGCCGCCGGCCTTGCACAGGCGCACCATCTCCGCGCACGGGATGGTGTCGATGAGCAGCTCGGCCAGCTCGACCTCGACCGGGTGGTTGACGGGGAGGCTGCTGCCCCGCCGGAGCTGAGCGATGACCGCCTCGGTGACGCGCGGGTAGCCGTGGCCGAGGATCACCGGGCCGACGCCGCACAGGAAGTCGATGTACTCGTTGCCATCGAGGTCCCAGACGCGCGTGCCCTGCGCGTGGGTCACGTAGGGCGGACAGACGCCGGGCGCAAAGCGCTCGGGGCGGCGGCTGAAGAGCTGGGTGCCGCCGGGGATGATCTGCAGGGCGCGGTCGTAGAGCGCCAGCGACTGCGAGATGTCGGGCAGCTCCATGCGATGGTCTCCTCTCAGCGCGGCCAGGCGGGCATGGATGCGTCGAGCAGGATGGCATCGGCGGGCCCCGGGGCATCGCCTGCGGCGCCGCGGATGAGCCGCAGCGACCACGATGCCTCGGCCTCGGCGAACTCAAGGTCCAGCCAGGCGACGCGCGCGCCGGCCATGCGGACGACCTGGCCCCCGGCGACCCCGAAGCCGGGCGGCAGGTAGATGGCGACCGCGCCGGTCTCGCCGGGAGCGCGGACGGCCGTACCCGACAACGTCAGCGTGTCGGCATCCCAGCGCACGTCGCGCAGATCGACCAGGCCCTGGGTCACGTGCATATCCGTCGAAAGCACCGCGGGCGCGTCGGGTGCGGTCATGATGCGCAGGCAGCGGGCGGTGCCGGCCGGGACCGCCACCTCGAAGTCGGCGCTCACCACCCCGGCCAGCTCGCCTCGCCAGAAGTCCCAGACCAGGTATTCCTCGCCCGCGGACAGCCCGAGGTCTGCGAGGCGGATGGTCTCGGTGAGCGGCTCGGCCGCCCAATTCAGGATGCCCAGGACCTCCCACGCGCCCCAGCCAGCATCGGCGTGCAGGTGCCACAGGCGCGGGTAGTCGCGACCGTCCACGCCGATGCGGAAGAGGTCGATGGGCCGCGCGGGCACGTCCGCCGAGGGCAGAATCAGCGGCACCAGCGCCAGGCGGTCCGGCTGGGCCTCCAGCTCGGGCATGCGGTCGGCGAGGAACATGACCCCACCGGTGAGCGCGTGCATGGTGACGCGGCCCAGCGCCTCGCCCAGGCTCTCATGCGCGTCGCCGACGATCAGCGAGTCGGGGTTGTTGAGCCACAAGCGCCGGTGCATGAACCACTTGCTCGCCAGTTCCAGGCTTTCCACGCGCATGTGCTGCCAGTTGGCCCCGGCGTTGCCGATGTCACGTGCGATGCCGATCTCGTTGCAGATGCCGAGGTTGGTATTGAGCGCGGTCGAGCACGGGCGCAGGATGATCTCCGGCCCCAGGGCCTCGCGCAGGATGCCCATGCCATGACGCAGCGTGCGCGCGCCGCCCCAACTGCCGATGAAGTCGGCCTTGAGATAGCTGATGCCGTACCGGTGCATCAGGTCCGCGAACTCGCGCAGGAAGGCTTCGCCCGCGGGCGTCCATGGGTCGATCTGGTAGGTGACACCGTGCGGCGGCCAGGTCCAGCGCTTGTGAATCACGCGCGGCTTGCCCTCGGCGTCGAGCATCAGCGCCTCGGGGTGCTCGGCGACCAGCGGCGCGAACTCCGAGACTACCGACGGCGCCGCCCACAGCCCCAGCTCGAAGCCCATCTCGGCCAGGCGGTCGTGCAGCCAGGGCATGCCGTGCGGGAACTTGTCGTTGACCACCCAGTTGCCGCAGATGTCGCGATCCTGCCAGCCGTGGTCGGGCT
>CAZTZN010000241.1:0-6361 GCA_964617715.1 uncultured Armatimonadia bacterium
CGCAGCCGGTCCTTGACGCGCTCGAGTTCCTCGTTGGTGTACTCCTGGCCCGCGGTCTGGGCGTGCGTGGAAGCCAGGTCGCGCAACACATAGCACACGAACTCGGTCACCGAGTTGTAGCCGGCGCCGTCGATGATCTGCCCGATCCGCTCATACAGCGGTCGCGGAATCTTGATCGTGACCTTGTCGCCCCCACGCGATTTCCTCGGCATGGCAATCCTCTCCGCTGCTCACGAGCGCCCACCGCGCGGCCGGTGCCATCTGGCCTGTCGCGGTTCGACGCGCCCTCCCGGATCACCTGCAGAAAAAAGATTCCACAACGCAGGAGGTGACCCCAGGACCAGCGTAGAATTTCTTTGTCACAGTTCCTTAACCGCCGGCGTCACCCCATGTCGCCGGCGGGAGGGAGAGGCGGCTGTAATCCCAGCCGAACAAGGAGGCAGTACAACATGCGGAAGGGCTTCACTCTGATCGAGCTGCTGGTTGTGATCGCGATCATCGCGATCCTCGCTGCGATCCTGTTCCCGGTCTTCGCGCGGGCGCGCGAGAAGGCGAAGCAGACAAGCTGTTTGAGCAACCTCAAGCAACTCGGGACCGCCGCGGTCATGTACGTGTCTGACTACGACGACAACGTATTCGGGCACATTGCAGGCACACGCTATCCCCGAAATCCTGGAGACCTCACCTGGCCGTGGTCGCCGCCGTACTACATGTGGCACCAACAGCTCTATCCGTACGTCAAGAACCTCCAGCTCTTCGTCTGCCCGTCGATGCCGCGCAACAGCCTGGCGGCGGATCCCAGTGGCGGCCCCGCCTACGACTCAAGCCTGGGCTATGGCATGAACTACGAGGTCACCTACTTCTATCGCTACCTCAACATGTCCGACTTCACCCGCCCGGCCCAGACCATCTGGTTCACTGACTGTCGCTACTACGTCGTCTACCCGGCGTACTACACCTTCACCTACCCGAGCAGTCCCGCCTACGGAGTCAACGGCTTCGCTCGCCTTGACATCCGCCACAACGGTGGGGCCAACGTCGCCTTCTTCGATGGTCATGCCAAGTGGATGAACCGACAGACGCTCGAAGGTGATCACGGCTACGGCCACGATGGCTGCCAGTACTGGTGGCCGTGATCCCCAAGCCGCGACGCAGCAGCCTCCACGGGGGCGGCCAACACGGTCGCCCCCGTCCTTAAACCTTCGTGTACGAGGAAGGAGTCGCGGACAGGTCGGACAACTGCACAGTCGAGGAGGGGGCGGCGGCGAGCCGGGACGCAGTGTTGCCGGGCACACATGGGAGCGACAGTTCCTCACTCGGAGGTGCGTTGTGATGCGCAGGGGATTCACGCTCATTGAGTTGCTCGTCGTGATCGCGATTATCGCCATCCTGGCGGCGATCCTGTTTCCGGTATTCGCGCGGGCACGGGAGAAGGCCCGCCAGGCAAGCTGCTTGAGCAACCTCAAGCAGCTCGGCCTCGGTCTGATGATGTACGTCCAGGACTATGACGAGGTCTACCCCGACGCCCGATATGCGTCCAATCCCAGTCCCTACCCGTTGATCTACGAGGCTCTGGTGCCGTACATCAAGAACTACCAGATCTGGCTGTGCCCGTCCAAGGGCGGTTACATGCGCGGCGGCTACCCGATCCCCATGACCTACAACGGCCGCAGCTTCCCGGTCTACCCCAACTACGGCTGGAACTCGGCGCTGGCCCGCCTGTCGATGGCGGCGTTGCAGGCGTCGGCGGACGTGGTCGCCATCGCCGACTGCTCGCACCCGATCTGGGCCAGCCATGTCGGGCGGATTGCCTGGGCCAACAGCGGTGACGGCGTGCTCTACCCGCACCACGGCATGACGTCCCAACAGTTCATGACCGAGCAGTTCTCGCGTCATAATGGCGGCGAGAACATGGCTTTTGCCGACGGCCACGCCAAGTGGATGGCCAGCAATGCCATCTGGGGGGCGGGCAACGCGAAGATGATCACGCCGCACTGAGCTGTGGGCACATGGCTCTACCGGAGGCGGCCGCACCGGTCGCCTCCGCATGCACGTACGGCCGATGGAATGTATCTCGCAGGCCACGAGGAAGAGTCCGCCATGGTGCCGGCGGCCCGCGATGGCACCTACCTGCGTTCAGGGAGGCGACCTGGGCATGAGAGCCACGCTGATCGTCCTGCTGGTACTCGTCTGCGCTGCCGGCTGCGCGGCTGAGATGGTGGCGCTGGTGAACCCCGGCTTCGAGGCGGACGCGAACGGTGACGGTATGCCCGATGGCTGGCAGCAGGCCATCCACGGCGGGAACTTCGAGATCGGCCTGAGCGATGAGGCCTTTGAGGGCGCTCACTCGGTGCGCATCACCGGCCTGCCCGACCATGGCGACCGCGCCTGCGTGCTGCAGACGACCCAGCCGCACGCCCCGGCTGTGGCCTACCGCCTGAGCTTCGCGGTGCGCGGCGAAGGCCGGGCGACGGGCATCTTCCGCCTGCGTTACAGCCCCCCCGATGAGCCCGAGGATGACACTACCTTCAGCTTCGTAATCGATGGCGTGCGCCGCTCCGAATGGTCGAAGCGGGACTACGAGTTCGGGGTGCCCGAGCAGGTGCGGGCGCTGGGGCGAACACGCGTCGAGGTGATTCTCTACCAGCGCGGCTCCGGTGATCTCTACTACGATGCGGTCGCGATCGAGAAGCTCGCGCAGTGGACGCCGGACATCAACGAGCCGCAGGTCCCCACGCAGACTCCGCGCCGCCCCGCGAACGGCCGCACGGTGCTCCAGAACCCACCGGACTTCTGGTGGCCGCCCCAGATCAACGCCGAGAGCTACGACCTGCAGCTTGCCACTGCTGAGGACTTCGCCGACGCCATCACCATCGCCGATCTGCCCTTCAACTGCTACAGCCACTCGGCGACACTGGACCCGACCAGGCGCTGGTGGTGGCGCTTCCGGTTCCATGACGAAGGGGTCGTCTCACAGTGGTCGGCGGCCTGGCACTTCGACATCGCCGATGACGCCGTTGCATTCCCCGTGCCCTCGCCGGACGAGCTGCTGGCACGCGTGCCCGCCGACCATCCGCGCGTCTACGCCACACGCGCGAGCCTCGACGAGTTCCAGGCGCGCCGCGAGGGCGAGATGGCGTGGTGGTGGGAGAGCTTCCGGGCGCGCTGCGACACACACCTGGCGAAGGACCTGCCCACCGAGCCCGGGCCCGAGTTCGACTTCAGTCAGCGCACGGGGCCGCTGAGCGCCGAGGAGAAGGCGCGCATGGATGAGCTGCGCGGCCTGGGCAGTCGCGCCACCGGGCCGATGTGGGAACTCGCCTTCGGCTATCTGGTGAGCGGCAACCAGGCCTACGGGCGGCGTGCCGTCGAGTGGCTGCTGGAGATCTCGACCTGGGATCCCGAGGGCACCACCGGCTACCGCAATCACGATCAGGTCTTCCGCGACATCGCCTGGAAGAGCGCGTGTGTCTACGACTGGACCTGGGACCTGATGACGCCCGACGAGCGCGCGCGGGCACTGCAGGCCATCGTCACGCGCGGCGCCGTCCTCTACCGCGATTTCCGCGAGGATACCCGGCCGATCTACGAGTGGCCCTTCGACTCGCACGGCTGGACCTCGATGGGCTTTTTGGGGATCATTGCCACGGCCATCTGCCACGACGCCCCCGAGGCCGATGAGTGGTTCCGCTTCGTGGCCGCGACGTACCCGCCGCTCTACCCGCCGTGGGGCGGCGAGGAGGGCGGTTGGTGCCAGGGAACGGCCTACTGGAAATGGAGCGTGAGCTTCTTCGCCGAGTTCGCGGAGGCGCTGCGGTCCGCGACCGGCCTCGACCTGCTCGACAAGGCCTTCTGCCGCAACAACGGCTGGTTCAAGCTGGTCATGCACCCCCCGTTCTGCGACCGCCACCACTTCGGCGACGGCAACCTGGGCGCCCCCGGGCGCACGGACCGCATGAATCTGTTGTTCTACGCCACCCGCTACCGCAACCCGTACTTCAAGTGGTACGCCGACCAGATCCCCGGCGCCCGCGACACCGGCGTCTTCGGCTACTGGTGGTACGACTACGACCTGCCCGCACGCCCGCCGGTGGATGTGCCGCAGAGCCGCTACCTCCCCGACATCGGCTGGGTGGGCATGCACTCGGACATGAGCGACTCCGATGACATCATGCTCATCTTCAAGTCATCGTGGTACGGCTCGTTCAACCACAGCCACGCCGATCAGAACCACTTCGTGGTCTACGGCTACGGCGAGCCACTCCTCATCGACTCGGGCTACTACGACTGGTACGGCTCGGACCACGACAAGAACTGGACGCGCCACACCAGGGCGCACAATTCCGTGCTGGTCAACGGCGAGGGCCAGCGCATCTTCGACATCACGGCGAAGGGCGCGATCGTGGACTACTTCGAGTCGCCCACGGCCTGCTACACCGCGGGCGACGCCACGCCCGCCTACGGCGGCAGGCTGTCCCGCTTCGTCCGACACATCCTCTACCTGCGCCCCGACGCCTTCGTGATCGTGGATGAGCTGGCCGCCGACGAGCCCTCGACCTTCACCTGGTGCTGCCATGCCCTGGAGCGGATGGGCATCGACGAGGCCGCGCGCCGTGTACTCGTGCGGCAGGGCGACGCGGCGCTGGACATCGCCTTCGCCGAGCCGACGACGCTGGCGTTCACGCAGGACGATGACTGGGACGGCCACCCGCCCCAAGGGCGCTACGCCGCGCAGCCGCATCAGTGGCATCTTTACGCCGAGGCGACCCAGCCGGCGACCACGCGGCGGTTCGTCACGCTTATGCGCGTGCGCAAGGGCGGCGAGCCGGAGCAGTTCACGTCCGGGGCGCCCGACGCCGGCGCAGGTGTGCGCGCGCAGCTCGGCGGTCTCCGCGCCGCGGTGCGCACCGACCCCGGCGCGCCGCTGGTGGTCGGCGACAACACCATCGATGCCGACCTGGCCGCCGCATACGAGACCGCCGCGGGGATGAGCATGCTGGCGATCGGCGCGCGAGAGATCGCCGCGGCCCGGGCACCGGCGCCCTTCTTCACGGCGACGGAGCCGGTGACACTCACGCTGCAGTACGACGCCGGCGGCTTCGCGCGCGCCGACCTCCGCGCCGGGCAGCCGACGCGCGTCACGTTGTGGATCGCGGGCGGAGCCGACGGTCTCTCGCTCGATGGCCGGCCGCTGGACCCCGCACAGTCCGACTGGGACGCCGAACGCGCGCTGCTGACGCTCGATCTCGCGCCCGGCCAGCACGCCCTCACCTCGGCGACGCAGGCCTCGCTGCGGGACGCCGCGTTCGACGTGACTATCGACGGGCGGCCGGCCGACCTCGACCAGGAGGTGCTGCCGTGCTACACCGGTGGCGGCCTGCTCGCGGGGACGCTGCGGGCTGAGCCGGGGCTCTATGCGCTCGACGCAGTGGACACGCCCGAGCGTGCGGTGACGCTCAACGGTTGTCCGCTGGGGGCGGTCTCGAGCCCTCTGTGGCTGAGCGAGACGAACTCTCTGCAGGCGCGCCTGCCGCGACCGGAGACCATAACGGTGAGCCTGCGACGCATCCGCATCAACTCCGAGCCGGTGGTGGCGCGGGTGATCGAGGAGTTGCCTGAGAACGCGCAGGTCATCGAGGCCGAGACCTTCGCCGCGCACGGTCTGGGCAACCCGACCCGCTACTCGCACCGCACCTTCCTCTCGGGCGGCGTGGGCGTGGGCGAGTGGATCGTGCCGGGCATGTGGCTCCGCTGGCGCGTCGAGCCTCACACGCCCGGCCGTTACCGCCTCATCCTCAAGGGCGCGACCCACGAGCCGCACGCCGATCGCGTCATACTGCTCGATGGTGAGCCCCTCGGCGGAACGTGGCGCGCCTTTCGCTTCGAGTACACCGGCGGCTTCGGCGCAACGCCCGAAGAGTGGGCGCAGATGGAGGTGGTGGACGAAGCCGGTGAGCCGGTCGTCCTCGACCTGGCTCCGGGCGCGCACGACCTGCGCATGATCTGCATCGAGGGGCGCCTGAACCTCGACTACCTTGCGCTGGCCCCGGCGGGTTAGCACTCAATTGCGCAAGCAAGCGCGCGACGACAACCGGCGCCGGGCCCGCACCCAGCCACCCGAGCCCTGCCCCGTGCAGGCGCCGCCGCAACGAAGCCCCGACCCATCCGTCCCAACAGCGGGCGACGGCGGCGGCTCTGAAGAGCCGCCCTCCGAACGACAATGCACAGCCGTTCCGCAACACGGGCGCCCTACCAGTGCGTCATTGCCGTCGCCATCCGCCGTCTGCCGATTGCCGTCTGCCGATTGCCGATTGCAGTCTGCCGATTGCCCGCCCTCAGCCGAACCAGACCTGGTAAGAGC
>CAZTZN010000242.1:0-6294 GCA_964617715.1 uncultured Armatimonadia bacterium
CATCACGACCAGCGCGACCGCCGCGGCGGTCGCGCTGGTCTGCGAGTGCGCCTCGGTCGGACGCTCCGCGAAGCCGCCATCGGCACGCCTCAGGGCCCGCACGGCCTCCGCCGCCCGCGCAACGTCGGTGGGCTCGCCAAGCATCTCGCGGCAGAGGGCGCCGACGAAGCTCGCGTAGGCGCTCAGTCCGCCTGAGCCCGGCGCGGAGAAGCCTCCGTCATCGAGCGCCCGGGCGGCGATGACCCCCGTCAGCAGCTCCTCGTCGAGCCGCACCCCATGGCCGCGTGCGCCCAGCGTCCGCCGACAGCTCAGCTCCGCGAAGGCGGCGATGAGGTCGCGAGGAGCGGGCCGGTGAGAGGTCAGCCAGCCTGCCGCCCGCTCGCAGGCCGACGAGGCGGCGGGCGCCACCAGGTCGAGCGCACGCAGGGCGAAGTCCACGTAGTAGGCGTCCGAACTGCCGCCCCGACCGGGGAAGCCGCCATCGGGAAGCTGCTGCGCCTCCAGCCAGGCCGCCTGCGCCGCGCGGAAGTCGTCGCTCAGATGCCGCGCTCCGTCGCGCAGCATCTCGGCGAGGGCCTCAAGGTAGCCCACGGCCCTACGCCCCCGGGTCGGGCGTGGCCCGCCGGTCGCGCAGGATGGTGCGCACGAGAAAGCCCAGCAGCTCGCCCAGCGCCTCAGGCTGCGCGTCCTCGGCCATCGCCAGGCACCGCGCGCGCAGGCGATCGACCAGCTCGCGCGAACGATCGAAGGCGCCGACCTCGCGGTAGAGCACGCGCACCGCATCGACCACCGCGTCCGGCGACGCAGCCTCGGCCGCTGCGGCCAGGCGATCCCACGCCCCCGCCTCCATCGCGAAGGCGCGCAGCATGGTCGGCCGGCCGGCCAGCACGTCGCGGCCCAGCGCCATCTTGTTGGTCGCGTCCGACTGCCAGTCCTCCAAATCGTTGAGCACCTGATAGGCCTCGCCCAGGTAGGTGGAGAAGCGGGCGAGGAAGTCGTCGGAGATCACGGCGCCGGCTGAGCGCACCCCGGCGTAGAGCGCGACCTCAAACGCGGGCGCGGTCTTGAGCGCCCCGATCTCCAGCGCGTCCACCGGCCGCAGCGATCCGCGCGGGCGCTCAGTCCACGCCAGCTCCGCTCCCTGCCCGCGGCACAAGGCCAGTTGCGCCGCCGACAGGCGGGAGAGGATGTCCGCGACCACATCGGCGCCGAAGGCCCCCACCTGTGCGGCTACAAGCCGGTAGCCCAGCCCGACCAGCCAGTCGCCCACGTTGAGCGCGGTGCCCACGCCGTGCGTGCGATGCAGCGTCGGGCGCCCGTAGCGGAACTCGTCATCGTCGGCGATGTCGTCGTGCACCAGCGAGGCCTTGTGGAGCGCCTCAATCGCCACGGCGAGCGCGCGCACCGACGGTGTCACCATCGCGGGGGCGTCCCCGTCCGGCGCGAGCGCCGCCAGGCCGTGACGACTCAGAGCGTGCGCGGCCACGGTCACGAACGGGCGCAGGCGCTTGCCACCGCGACGCAGCCACTGCACGCCCAGCGCCTCGGTCGCCTCCAGCGGCTCGGTGTCCTCGACATCGACCGCGAGAGCGTCGGCGGACACATGGTCGGCGAGCACGGCATCGAGCGCGTCCGCATCGAAGATCGCCCGGGTCTCGCGCAGCAGCGGCACGGGGCTGCGCGTGCCCGCGTCGGCATGCGCGCGCCTGGCGGCCATCAACTCGAACAGCAGCCCGGGCTCGGTCTCGGTGTGCTCGCAGCCGTCGCGCAGCAGTGGCACCGCCTGGTTGGGCACGCCCAGCTCGGAGATCGGCTCGAAGGACTCGTCGAGCGAGTCGAGGCAGGCGACGCCGAGGATGGCGTCCGCCTCCCCCTCGATGACCTTCATGATGACCGACGAGGTGCCCTCGGCCACGATGACCTCGTAGCCCAGCTCGCGGGCGCGTTCGGTCAACTGCCCGATGTCGCATGCGCCACAGCCGGCGCAATGCAGCCCCACCGAGTCGAAGCTCGCCGTGCACACCCGGGGGTCGCGCAGGCACTTGGGCAGCAGCAGCAGCCGGCGATCGGGCGGCACCGCTTCATACTGCTCGCGCCAGAACGCGTTGCTGACCGCCACCATCGCATACCCGAGGTAGTCGAGCGACAGGCCCAGCAGGTCGAGAGCGCGGGCGCCGAACTCCGCCAGTCGATCGCGCGGCGGCGGGCAGCAGCGCGGCAGATCGCGCGCAACGGCCTCCGCCGTCTCCCGGATCAGCCGGCGCTGCTCAGCGTCCTGCGGGACGCACTTGATTCCACCGGGGTCCTGCCCGGCGGGCGCGCGCGCGCCCGTGGCCATCCGTGCCCTCCTGCGCCCCTTCGTGTGCTGGTATCTCTCGCGGTCAGTCTACCCGGCCGCGGCGGCAATGCAGTACAGGTTCTCGTAGCCCCGCACATACATCACGTCGCCATCGAACACCGGGGTGCTGCGCACCATGTCACCGAGCTGGTTACGCGCGATCTCGGCGTACTCACGGCCCGGCCGGAAGACGACGGTGGTCCCGCTCTCGTGCGTCACCATCAGCACGTCGCCCGCCAGCACAATGCTGGCGAATACGTCCGGCTTGCCGAACTCCAGGTTCCGCTCGTAGACGATCTCGCCGGTGGTCGCATCCAGGCATGAGAGCACGCCCGCCCGGGTGACCGCGTAGATCAACCCGTCATGAACGACCGGCGACGCGTAGTAGCGGTCCTTGGCGGGCTCAGCCTGCCACAGTAGCTCAGGCTCAAAGGGTGCCTCCGCGGTCGCGGGCAGCCGCCACGCGCGGCTGACGCTCTCGCCGCCCTGGTTGTCGATGTAGTAGAGCACGCCATCCTCCACGATCGGCCCCGAGCCCCAGGTGAGCTTGCCCAGCTTGCCCGCCAGGACCTCCCCATCGGACGCGCGCACCGCGTTGCCGCCGCAGGTGAAGATCACGTCCACGCCCCCGATGTTCTCGACCCACGAGGTCCCCCAGCCCCAGGGGACGTCTGGCTGTTCCCAGAGCTGCTCTCCGGTCAACGGATCGAGCGCGCGCATCAGCCTGATATGCACGATCAGCTTGCCGTCGGCGAGGACCGGCGTGTTTGAAGTGCCCCAGTCGTTCGGCGGCTTCTCGATGAAGCGCGCCCACACGCGGTTGCCGTCGAGGTCGTAGCAGGCGGCCACACCGTTGCCGAAGACCACCCACACATGCTCGCCGTCGCTGACCGGCGTCGGAGTGCTGTAGCCATTGTAGTTGTGCACCGGCGGCAGCACGTACCAGGTGTCGATCAGCGGTCGGATCCGGGCGTTGAGCTGCTGCTGCTGCGCGCGCAGCCGGTCGAACTGTGCCCTCAGCTCGGCGTTGTCTTCGTCGTCCTGAAGCTGCTTCTGCACGCCGCGCAACTCGCGATTGACCTTCCCCAGCTCGCCGCGCAGGCGGTTGTACTCGGCGGTCTTCGCCTCGAGGTCGGCGACTTCCTCGGGCGGCGCGATGTCGGCGGCGGTGTTGGAGGCCTGCCACAGAATCTCGCCGGTGAGCTTGTCCACGCACAGGAGCGTGGCCGGCTCGGAGCACACAAACAGCTTCTCGCCCACGATGATGGGCAGCGAGTTGCTCGTCGCGGGCATGGGCGCCTTCCAGATGACGTTCTCCTCCGCCGACCACGTCATCACCGGCGTGGCATCCGGATACTCCCCCGTCCCGTCGGTCCTGAACCCCACCCAATCGGCGGCGAGGGCCGCCTGCCCGCCGATGGCCAGCAACACCATCGCGAGCGCCAGGCCCCGAGTCACGGCGTGCCGTCGGTTGCTTCCGGCAGGCTTCCGCATGGTCTCCTCCGTCGTGTTCGTGATTACCCGGTACGAATGAGCGGCGCCGGGTTGCGGCGCCGCCCGCCTGACCTGAATCAACACTTCTCCGGTGAAGAAGGTTCGTCGTGCAACGCCCCGAGGCCTTGAAGCGCCGCACGCGCTCGCCCCAGCGCCTCCACGGTCCATGCCACCGGGTAGAGCGCCTCGGTGTACCACAGACTCGCGAAATACAGGCCGATCGGCGCCGGCTCGATCCAGCTTTCGTCCTCCACCCGAGCGAGCAACCAGCCGACGCCATCGGCCAGCGTCCCCGCAACTCCGCGCTCGTCGGCGAAGCGGCTGAGCGCGCTCACGGCGAGAGCGGTCTCCTCGACGGAACTCGCCACGCCCTCGGCCCCGCCCCAGCCGCCGTCCTCGTTCTGCGCGCGCAGCAGATAGTCGAGGCCGCGCCGCGCGGGTTCATCGTCTGCTCGCCCGCAATCGGCGTACGCCGCCAGCACTCGCGCCGTGCCGTAGACTGCGTTGCGCTGGCCGGGCGCATGCTGGTTGCCGAACCACAGCGGCACCCACGAGCCGTCTTCGCGCTGAGTGGCCTGAAGGTAACCGAAGCCGACCGCGATCACGCCGCTCAGGTGGGTTCGCATGAGCTTCGCGAGGCGGTCGTCGCCCGCCGCGCCCGCGACCGCGTGCAGGGCGCGCGCGGCGTGGGCGGTGATGTCGGGCGAGCTTTGATCGAAGGGCAGCCGGCCCCAGCCCTGACAGAAGGTCGGCCAGCCGCCGTCGGGGTTGTGCAGACCGACCAGCCAGGTCGCACCGGCCATGGCGGCGTCGCGTTCGCCCATTGCGACCATCTGCAGCACCGCGCCCGCAGTGTCGTCGGCGTCGGGCACGCCTCCGGGCAAATGCGTCCACGCCCAGCCGCCCGGGTTTGCGCCGGTGAAGGGATGCACCGTCGCCTGCTGGCGTTCCAGTAACCAGCGGCAGGCATCGGCGGACATCTCCGGCGGGACGCCACCCGAGCAGCGCAGCGCGCTCAACGCGTTGGTGGTCACCCACACCGACAGATTCCCATCGATGGGCCAACTGCCGTCCTCCCGCACACTCTCGCGCAGGAAGCGCAGGCAGTGGCCCACGACCTCATCGTCGCGCCCGGCCACGTCCGCCAGGGTCATTGCCACGAAGCCGGTGAGAGGCGTGGCCTCGAGAAAGCCGCCACTCGCCGGCTGCAGCCTCGGCAGCATGCCCAGCGCCCGCCCGAGGACCAGCGCGCGCAACGCCCGCAACAGCGGGTTGCGCGCGGGCGCGCGGCGATGGACTGCCGCGCCGACCGCAATCAGCGCCGGCAGCGCATAGCTGACCACCTGCAGGCGTAACGTGCGGTGGAGAACGCGGGGCATCGCGGCCAGCTCGAAGGGCAGTCCGGGCACCTCACTCCAGGGCACCAGCCCGGCCAGCGCGCAGGCTGCGAGGATCGGCGCCTGGAACGTCCGATCATCGCCGTAGCGCTGTCGGATCGCCGCGACCGGATCCGCCGAAGCCACGCTGTGGGTCAAGTGCTTGCGCGCGCGGTCGAGGGCATCAGGTTGCGCCTGCGCAGTCGTCAGCGCGCCCACGGACAGCAGCGTCGCCGCGATGTTGCTCGGGCTGTCGGGCGTGTCACCCCAGCCTCCATCGCGGTTCTGCGTGCGCGCCAGCCACGCCGCACCGTTCTCCACCAGGCGCCGATCGGGCTCGTGGCCGGCCAGCGCCAGCGCCATCGCAGCGGTCGCGGTAGCAACGGCCGAGGACGACAGGTGGCCCTCCCAGTACGCGCCATCGGCGCGCAGCGACAGCAGATGCGCACGCGTGGCGGCGATGGTCCGGTCCAGTCGCTCCCGGTCCACGATCATACGCTCGCCCGCCGGGAGTGCCACGCGAACAGGCTGCGCCACACAAGCACCTGACCGCGGCCGAGGGTCTGGAGGATGAGCCGCTGTGCGAGGGGCACCCCCGCCGCCGCCTGGTTGTCCCAGCACATGCGCGGCACTTCGCGGAAGTTGATGTCGTAGCAGCGGCTGATCAGCCGCCAGTGCAGGCGCGTCAGGTCATCGCGACCCGGGACCTCGCCGCCATCGATAGGCGCGTAGATCATGGGGAAGATGGTCAGCGGCTCGCGCGCCAGCTCCTCGACCCACTGCAGCGCCGCGCGCACGTGGCTCTCGGTTTCGCCCGGCAGACACATCATCAGGCTCGCCATCGGCATGAACCCCGCCGCAATCAGCCGCCGCAGTTGCAGCGCGCAGAACTGTCCCCACACGTCCGGATCCACCCCGCCCAGCTTCGCCGAGCCGCTGCGGACCAACAACTCGCCACAGGGCGTTTCGACCCCGAGGTTCAGCCACGGGAAGCGGCAGCCACTGTCGCCGACCATCAACTCACGCAGCTCGCCGAGCTGCTCGTCGGACCAACCGGCGACGCTCGACACGTTGGCGTGGTCCGTC
>CAZTZN010000243.1:0-6272 GCA_964617715.1 uncultured Armatimonadia bacterium
CCGATGAGCGAGGGCCGGGTGCCCGGCGTGATACTGAAGGCGTCCGGAAACAACTCGTGCCATCGTTGCACCGCACCCCGATAGCCGGCGGCCACCTCGAAGGCGTAATGAGCCAGGGGAATCGTCAGCTCCTGGCCGGGATCGAGAACGATGCGGGTGCGGAAGTCTATACTGGTCACAAAGTCCTTGCCTCCCGCCCCCGTCGCGTAGGTAGACAGCAGGCAGTGGGGATCCAGAGCGAGGGCGACGCCGACAGGGAGGGAAAGCGAGGATACCGCTGGCAGGGCAAACGCAGCGCTAATAGGCGTGCGCAGGGCGATACCGCCACGCGCGAAATCAGGTGGCGCGGGCGGGCGCTGCTCGGAACCATCCCACCATGTCCCGCGCGGCGGGTTTACGGGCACCGAGCAGGTCACGTCGAGCAGTCGCCGAGCGTCTCCCTCGTTGCGGAACGTGAGCTCGATGTCATGAGCCGGCGGTCCTGCTCCCTTGCGCGGAGTAACGCGCCGCACGACGATCAGACCACCCGTGGCCCGCCAGGTGGTCATGCCGCCCTCTGATGCAGGCTCGCCCAAATCAATCGGCGTCAGGTCGGGGCCTTCGAGGACGGTCACCGTGACATCATCGGGCTTGCCTAAGATCCAGGCGGGCATCCGCTCAGTAGTCTGCGCCCACGCCGGATCACTCAGCGCCAGCACCCCTGCCAGCGCGACTGCTACCGCTCCTCGGGATACCACACCGCCACCTCCCTCCCGTCCGGCTGCGTGACGATGACCTGGTAGCGCGTATCCGTCGGCAGGTCCGCAATCTGCTGCGTCAACGCTTGCGTCCCCACAAGGTCATCGCCGGCCCAGACCTCAGCACCGGCCTCGTTGACCACTCGCACGCGCTTGAGCGGCCCACCCGTCACCTCGACTGTCAGGGTGGTGCGCGCCAGGCCCAGAAAGGCGCCGTCGATGTCCATGTCGCTGCGGTCGAAGTAAGCGCCGAGGTGCATGTTGACCATGGTCTGGCCGGGCCAGGTGCGGAACTCGCGGCCGACCCACAGCCACCGGTCGGGCGGCGGACTGTCGGTCCACTCCAGCCTTACGAAGTCGGGCACCAACGGACTGCGGCCCCATGAGTGCAGGTAGGCGCGCTCATCGAAGCGCCGCCCCTCGACGTAGGCGTGCAGCCACATGACCATGGTCCCGCCCCGTATGCGCACCCATGCCCCCGCGCGGTAGAGCGTGTCGGGACGCACCTGGGTGACCTGCGAGAGATAGGCGTTTGTACTCGAGTTGAAAGACTCGACACGTTCATAAGCGCCGCTGCGGCCGCCTTCGGTCAGGCGCGTGAAGCGTCCGGCATCGGGGACGCATGTGCTGTAGGCCCATCCCTCCGGCGCCACGTCGTCGCCGGCCTCGAACTCGCCGTTCCGCATCAGGTTCGGCACCGGCAGGGGCGGGTCGGCGGTGACCGTGATCCGCACCTGCGCCCACGCCGGCAACGTCGCCACCAGCATCAGCGGCAGCACCAGTCGTCGCATCAGTACTCAATCCCCCTGCGCGCTTTCACGCCGCGCCGGTAGTAGTGCTTGATCTCGCGCATCTCGGTCACGAGGTCAGCCGCCTCGATAACCTTAGGGTCGGCGCGGCGACCGGTGATGACCAGCTCGACGCGCTCGGGTTTGTCGGCGATCAGCGCCAGCAGGTCCTCGACCGGGAACAACTCGAAGTACGTGGCGATGTTGGCTTCATCGAGTATCACCACGTCCCATTTTCCCGTGAGCATCTCCGCACGCACTTCGGCCAGGCCCGCGCGCGCGGCCGCGATGTCCTCGGGGGCCGGCTCGCGCTCGATGAAGCAGCTTCGCCCGTACTGCCGCACCTCGATGAGCGTGGGGAAGCGCGCCAGGGCATCCAGCTCCGAGTAATGCCTGCCCTTGACGAACTGGGCGAACAGCACGCGCAGGCCCGCGCCGGCGGCGCGCAGCGCCAGCCCTAAGGCGGCGGTGGTTTTGCCCTTGCCCTCGCCCGTATAGATCTGCACGTAGCCACGATCCCAGTCTGCACGCTCGCTCATGTGCCGCCTCCGCTCAGGCGTACTCGTCGGTGATATCGCGCACGATGCGCACCCATTCCCGCAGGCGCCACGGTTCATGTTCGATGGTCTGGACATCCTTGAGCGTGATGTCCACGATGCAGTCTTTCGCGGCCTCCATGCCCTCGCGGATGATGCGCCGGATGCGGTCGGGGTCGAAGCCGCAGCACATTACATCGGCGGGGTTGGGCCGCCACGAGAACACGTAGTCGGTCCCGATCAGCTCCGCGGACTTGGCCACGTCCGCCCGGGGCACCACCGCAATGCGCCGCAGGTTCGGGAGCTGCCGGAGCATGTCGATCTTGTCGGTCAGGTCCTCGCAGCAGCCGTAGGCCACCAGCCCGAAGTGTTGGAGGATGGGGATCTGATACTGGAACATGAACTCATCGTGCATGGCGGGTGAGATCTGCGCGAACTCCTGGGCGGCGCAGAACTGCCAGAGGTCCTTGCGCATCACAGGCCCGGAGTCGGCCGCCGGGTCCGGCAGCTCCAGCGCGTAGGGCTGGGCCTGATTGATGTGGCTGACCAGCGACAGATCGCCGGCGGCCTCGGCCTCGGCGTGCACGGTCAGGATGCCGTCGCGCATGTGCGCGAGCAGGCGGTGCAGCCACTCGGGATTGACCGACATGTCCCACATGAGCTGCTCCAGGCCGCGGATGTAGGCGATGTCGGTCGAGATGTCGGCGCTGAAGCCCCAGTATGCCGGAGTCCTATCGACCGCCACCGGCAGGATATCGCCAACCGCGTCCTGCAGGCGGGCGACGTTGCGCGCGGTCGCCTCCTCGTCGATAACGTGGTGCGGCGAGGCCACGTTCTCCAGGTCCTCCAGGCGCTTGACCGGTGGATCGTAGAGCCACGCGCCGCCGGGCTCCGCCGGACGGATGCGGTTGTAGGGTACGCCCCAGCGCCCGTGCTCGGGCAGCTTCACCGAGGCGCGCTGGGGAATCCACGGCTCGATGATGTAGTCGTCCTCGATCCAATCCTGCACGATGTGCTGGCGCAGGAAGCGCTCGTGGCCCTGCCAGAACGAGTCCTCGCACCGGAGGTTCGACTCGGGGTGCTCGTTCCAGGCGGCGAACCACCGCATGTAGATGAGCGGGCGCGTGCGCTGGAGCGAATTGTGCCGCCGCCACAGGTCACGGCGCTCGTCCTGGATGGGCTTCGCTGCGATCTCGGCGTAGCGCTTCGCCAGATCACGGATGATGGCGATGTCGCGCGCGTTCTCGCCCATGCTTCAGCTCCGAGTGAACTCGATGGTCGGGTAGCCATCGAAGTTGATGACGTACTTCCCGTTCGCGGTGGGGTACTCGAAGCTGCCGCCGCGCTGGAAGTCGTTGTCCTGTGCGGTGCGCTTCGCGAGCCGGCCGTCGGGCAGCAGGTAGTCGTCGGCGTACTTCATCACCACGCGGTCGCGGTTGCCGACGGGGTGACCGGTGGTGGTCACCGCCTCGCCATCGACGTCGATGGGGGTCAGGAAGTGCCCATCCACGTTGATGCCCGCGGCGATCATGCTCCCGAACTGCCGGATCTTGGGCGCCACCGGGCAACTCTGGTCATCCACCCCGTGCACGATAACGATCTTCAGCTCCGGGTTTGCCTCGTGCAGCAGGCGGCAGTGTTCCGGGTGGCCGAAGTCACGGATCTCCCGCATGTCCTCGCTCAGGTAGCGCCGACTCTGCGGGGCGCGCGAATACTCGGCGGAGATGTGCGTGCCTTCGCCGGTCCCGTAGGCGATGGCGTCGATGAGCCCGGGCATGCCGCAGATGTCGATGCCCACCGCGAAGCTGTGGGGCGCGAGCTTGCACACCATCTGCGTCACGTTGCCCCCGCCCGAGCCGCCCATGGAGAAGATGCGGTGTTCGTCGAAGCTCAGGCCGGCATCGAGGATCTGGCGGCGCACGTGGTAGAGCGCGCCGATGCAGTCCATGGCCTGGAGGTAGCCGTGGTCGTAGGGGCGGTCGCGGCGCAGTTTCCAGTCATCGCCGCTCTGCAGGTAGTTGACGCTCACGCCGACCACGTCGTAGCGCTCCGCGAAAGTCGTGCACCAGCCGCGGTAGATCTCCTGGTCATAAATGCCGCCCCAGTTGTGCAGACACAGCATCAGCCCGGTGCCGGCGCCGATGCCGCCCGGCGGCTCGGTCACCCACATTTTCACCGTGCGCGGCCCCGGCTCCCACTCCCACTCCTGTGCGTCGAACTGCTGATCCTGCTCCAACACCCGGTTCATCGGCTCATCTCCAGCAGAACGGTCGTGTCGGGCTCAAGCTCGAGGGCAATCTCTCGCCCCGCGCCCAGGGCCTCGCCGGTCAGGGCGTCGGTCAGGGTGGCCTTGCGCGGGAGGCGCAATGTGCGCGCGCCGCCGACGGCTGTGTGCAGCGCGATGAAGCGGGCGTCGGCGCGCAGCACGTCGGGACCTTCGTCGATATACTGATGCACCCCTGCCTCGTGCATGACGCCCGCCAGCAGCCCGCGGGGCACAAACGGGATGCTGCAGAAGACGCTCAGGGCGCGCCCCGATCCGGTCGCGACCAGCCCGGGCAGATCCGTTGCGGCGATGTGACCGAGCAGCCGCCCGCCCCGGCGCGGGATCAGCGCCGGGCCGAACGCTCCCGAGCCGAAGCGCAGCACGTGACGCGCGACCACTTCGCCCGCGTCGGCGGTCAGGTTACGGATCTGCAGCGTGCACCGGCCGGCGTTGGCCACCTCACGCAATACGAACTTGGCGCCCTGGAGGGGGAGCGCGGGCCGCTCGGGCTTCTCGCGCGCCCACGGCGCGTTGGTGAACGCCTCCAGCGGCCAGTCGAAGCGGTAGGCCTCACCGTTGACCAGCACCTGGTCGGGGACCACGAACTCGTTCCAGTCGGCGTCCTTGATGACGAAGGTGAAGGGCAGCGTAGGCGCGTCGCCGGTGAGCCGGATGTCGAGGCCGACGCCCTGCGACGGGGCGAAGGGCTCGGGCGCCTTCCAGTGGATGTCCGTGTAGCTGTAGCCGGTGTCGAAGGTCCAGTGCAGCCCGTCCTCGATGCCCTCGGTCTCATAGGCTTGATACCACTGCTGCATGGTGTCTTCGTCGCGCGGGTTCGACCAGTTCGCCGGGTCGGCGAAGCCCGCGATCGGCATGCGGTCACGCACGTCCAGGCTCAGGACGCGCCTCGGCTCCAGCCCGGCCAGCAGATCGCCATCCGCGGTCGCCTCGATCTGCGCGGGCAGCCAGCACTCGACGTAGTCGAGGTCAAGGCCGGTGACCTGCTCGGCCTGTGCGACCGAGAGGCCGTGGGGCGTAATGAGCCCGGGCGCCCACAGGAAGACCATCGCGTGCCGCCCGGTTTCACGCAGGCGCTGGAGGAAAGCCGCCTGCTCTGCGTCGAGCATGAAGGGATTCAGGAACACGAGCACGCGGTAGCGGTCGAGGTCGGCGTCGGCAAGCTGGCTGAGGTGGATGGCGTCGAAAGGCGCGCCGAGGTGGTACATCTCCGTGCCGACGTCCTCGAGCAGGCGGTAGGCGATCTTCATGCCCCGGCCGTCGCTGACCGCGTAGAAGCTCTCCGGGTCGGCGACCAGCGCGATCTGCGCGACCGGTTCGTGCGGCTTCGCCAGCGCCCGCGTGGCAAGCTGTTGCAGCGCGGCGGCGCGCTCCATGATCTGCGGGTGGTCGAACCAGCCGCCCTTCTCGTCCCCGCCGAAGTCCACCCAGAAGAACCCCGCGCCTTCGATCAGCGCCGTGCTGAATTCGCGGGTGATGGCGGCGAGGGTCTGCTGCAGGTTCTGCGTGCGCCCGTACTCATCGCGCGAGTGCAGAAAGGTGCGGATGTCACCCTCGAGGATGTGCGGCTTGCCGCCCAACCGGGCTGCCGCCGCGAGGTTGCGCAGGCGACCGTCCTGGCCCATCAGGCGCTGCGAGTAGCTGTAGGGTGCCACGAAGAAGTCCACATTGGGGCTGGCGAAGAGCCGGTCCAGCTCGAGGTGGCCGCCCTGGGTCTGCGGGCCCACCTCGAAGAAGTAGCCGTAATAGACCCCGCACAGCTTGGCGCCGGCGGTCTCCTGCTTCACAATCCGCCCGAAGTGCTCGATCGCCTCGGCCACCACCAACTGGTGGCAGCGGTAGTAGTCCATCGCCGGACGCTCGTTGACCGGATCGTGGAAGGCGATGTGCTCGCCGAACTTGCGCGCCTCGACGCCGGGCACCTGCG
>CAZTZN010000244.1:0-6223 GCA_964617715.1 uncultured Armatimonadia bacterium
GCCGCCGGTGCGCTGGGTGCTCTGGGTCTTTCTGGCGCTGTGGCTGTGGTGGCTGTGGAGCATGCAGCATGTGCGCTACCTGGTGCCCATGCTTGCGCTGGTGGCACCGGCGGCGGGCTGGGCTGTGGTGGAGGCAAAGCGTCACTCGGACCTTTTGCGCGGGGTGGTGCGAGGGGCGCTGGGCGTGTGGACCGTGCTTGCCCTCGGGTTGATGGCGCTTTATGTCGTCCCGCAGATTCCGGCGGCGCTTGGCGTGGTGGACGCCGATGCCTACCTGTCGGGTATGCCGCTTTACGAGGTCAGCCGGTTCATCAATCAGACGACCCCGCCCGACGCGAAGATCGCCCTGTACGGTGAGCCGAGGGGTTATTACCTCGACCGCGATTACCTGTGGGCCGATCCCGGCCACTCGGCGCTGATCAAGTACGAGGCGGTGCGCGATGCCCGCGACCTGCTCGCCGAGTGGCGGAGACTGGGCGTCACGCACGTGGTGATCAACCCGGCTCAATTCCCGGATATCCACGCCAGCGCGGACCCGCTCGCCCACACCATCGGCGACGCCGTGGACGCAGGGCTGCTCATCCAGCTCAGCACGCCCGCCCCCGCCCGGCCCTACCTGGTCTTCAAGCTCAGCCCGCAGGAATGAGCCGCCCGGTCCGGTTGCGATCAGGCCCCGAGCGCGCGATAGAAGGGCACGATCACGCCCAGCAGGCAGTAGAGATTGAAGACCAGCATGGCGCCGCCGACGATGAAGGGAAGCTCCTCGCGCACCGGCGCGGGGAGCAGCCTTCCCACTCCCAGCCCCCACAGGCCGCTCAGCCCGAACAGGATCGGGAACAGATAGCGCCCCTGGCTGCCGCCCCCGATGTCGATAAACAGCACGTACCCCGTCACCGCCATCACCATCAGCACCATGACCGCCATGACCGCCGCAAAGCCCCTGCGCTGGAACTGTGATGGGGTGAGCCGTCCCACGCGGACATCGAGGACCAACAGGAGCAACCCGGGCAGCGGCAGCAGCGACACCACCAGCAGAGCCCAGTAGAGCCAGGGGGGCAGAGCGATGTTGGTCCACGCGAAGTTGCCCCAGAAGTTGCGGAAGGTCATCGGCACCGCCAGGCCGAGCACGGTCCCGAGATGCTCGGGGTAGATCAGGTAGAAGTCCCAGGGGAGCTGTTTCTCGCGATTGGCGGGGAAGTGCATCAGATGTCCGTAGTGCATCAGGTTGCGCACGTACCACCAGCCGGCGAGCGCCGCCATGACCGCCGCCATCAGCCCGGCCCGGCGTAAAATCAGCCCCCAGCGCAGCGCCGCCACGCGCCGCGCCAGGTCGGTCAGGTAGGAGCGTGCGGGCTCCGGCTGGTAGCGCCGTCCCGCAGCCCACGCCAGCGCCACCAGGGCCACCGGGATCGTCGCGTTCGCGGAATCCTTGGTCAGCATCCCCAGGCCCAGCGACAGTCCGAGCAGCCCGACCCGTCGCGGCGTCGGCCCATCGCGCAGCACCAGCAGTATCATCAGCACCGACAGGCCGACCACCACGACGGTGAGGGGGTCGTTGCCCACTGCGGAGCAGATATGCGTGTACATGGGGAGCGTCGCCATAGTGCAGGCCACCAGGTCCGCCAACCACCGCCGACTGGGGAACAGCACGCGCATTATCAGCCAGCCCACAATGACGCCACCGGCTCCGATGAGCGCGGTGAAGACCCGCGTCACGCGCCACGCCAATCGCTGCTCGGCAGTGAAGGACAGGGCCTGCCGCCACGCCGACAGCATCAGGCGGTACTGCTCACGCGCCACCCAGGGGTGTTTGTGGACCCGGGGCGGCAGCTTTGCGCCCGGCTCGGCGGCCTCCAGCAACTGCCGCGGCACCCGGGGTGTCGGCGGCGCTCCCAGCGTGTCCGCGGCGAGCAGCGCCAGCTTGCACACTCCCGCGCAAAGCGTGTAGTATAGGGGCGCCTGATAGCTTTCGTAGCCTGCGCCGTCGGCGTAGAAATCGGGCAGACGGCCGTTCTCGGCGATGAACAGCACGTAGGCGAAGTGGGCGGGTTCGTCGGGAGCGTGGCCGAGTGGGAACGCGAAACTGTAGGCGATCGCCAACGCCAGGTAGACGGCCGTCGCCGCTGTGAGCATGTACCGTGATCCGTCGCCGGAACGCGCCGCGCTCTCTGAGGCGTTTTGTTGAATGGAGCCGCCGCGCCTGGTCATGATGGATCGTGCGCTACTTTAGCACAGCATCGCGGTGAAAGCAACGAGACGGGTGGCGCCTGTGCCTCGCGGCATGGCGAGCCGGTCGGGGCGGCGGGAAGCGCAGGGGCATCGTCCGCCCAGCGTTACGGGAGGCCCAGATGAAGGTCGTGCTTCTGGTCGGAGGCAGGGGGATTCGTCTCGCCGGCGAGGATGCACCTCTGCCCAAGGCCCTCTTTCGAATCGGTCCGCAGCCCATCGTCTACCACATTATGCGCAAGTTCGCCGCCGACGGGATCACGCGCTTCGTGCTCACCTTAGGCTATCGGGGCGAGCAGATCGTGGACTACTTCTTGCATCATGCGCCCTTCCTGCAGTGCGATCTGCGGCTCCAGCTCGGCGGCGACGGGGACCTGCCGCGGGTCGAGCGCCTGGGCGACAACGGGTCGAGCTGGGAAGTTATCTTAGCTCATACCGGCATCGAGGCGCAGACCGGTGAGCGAGTGCGGCGGGTGCGCGAATACCTCGCCGACGATGACGACTTCATCGTGACCTACGGCGACGGGCTGGCCGACATCGATTTGAACGAGCTTATCGGCTTTCATCGTGCGCACGGCCGCGTGGCCACCATAACGGTGGTGCGGGTGCGTTCGCAGTACGGTCACGTCACCTTCGATGACGAGGGTGTGGTGGGAGAGATCGCGGAGAAGCCTCCGCTTCCGGGCTGGATCAACGGCGGGTTCTTCGTGTTCGATCAGCGCATCTTCGACTACCTGCAGCCCGGGGACAGCCTCGAAGGCGACACCCTGCCCAGAGTGGCCGCCGACGGCCAGCTCATGGCGCGACCGCACGAGGGTTTCTGGGCCTGCATGGACACCTACAAGGACGGTGTGATGCTCAACGAGCTGTGGGAGTCGGGCGAGGCCCCCTGGGAGCGCTGAAGGCGACCGCCCGGCCGCGGTCATCATCGGGGGCCGCCGCCCGCCGCTTGTGTGAATTATCGCCACAAGTTTCCATTTCAGCGAGGAGGTCGTCATGGCGCAAGTCGCGGGGCGCAAGGTGCTGGTCACCGGAGCACATGGCTTCGTCGCCGGACATCTTATCGAGCGTCTGACCGAGGCCGGCGCCGAGGTCATAGGGGTGGACCTGTGGATGATCCGGCAGTCGTACCTGAGCATGTCGGAGGCCATGCGGCGCACCGATCTCCTCGAAGGCGACATCTCGAACCTGGAGGAGATGCAGGCGCTCTTTGACGAGCATCGTCCCGAGATCGTGATTCATCTGGCCGCCCAGGCCGACGTCACGCGCGCGCTGAGCAACCCGCTGGGGACCTTCGAGGCCAACGTGCGGGGCACGTACATACTGCTCGAGTGCGCCCGCCGCATCTGGGAGGATGATGACGGGCCGCACGCGATGATCGTCGCCAGCTCGGACAAGGCCTACGGCCATCGCGAGTATCTGCCCTACCGCGAGGACGATGCGCTGCTCGGGCTGTTCCCGTATGACGCCTCGAAGGCGTGCGCCGACATCATCGCCCGCGGATATCACGCGGCCTGGGGGATGCCGACCGGGGTGGTGCGCTGCGCCGAGATCTACGGCCCCGGCGACCTGAACTTCAACCGCATCGTTCCGGGCACCTTCCGGTCGCTTTTGCGGGGCGAGCGGTCCGTAATCCGCTCCGATGGATCGCCGCTGCGCGATTACGTGTACATAGATGACGCAGTTGACGGCTACGTGCGGGTGATGAACGCGGTTCTCGAGGGCCGGCACATGGGGGAGGCCTTCACCATCGGCACCGGAGAGCCGATCAGCGTGCTCGAGATTTACCGCGAGATGGCGCGCAGCGCCGGTCGCGAGGACCTCGAGCCCGAGGTGCTGGGCGAGGCGTGTTGTGAGCTGCGCGACCAGTTCGTATCGGCCGATCGCGCCCGGCGCATGCTCGGGTGGGAGCCGCTGGTGTCGCGCGAGGAGGGACTGCGCCGCACCTTCCGTTGGTACCGCGACAACCTGACGCAGATCGAAGGGTAGGTCGGGCGCCGCACGCGGCGGTTAAAGAGTGCGTGGCATCATATTGTCGGCAGGTAGCAACGGCTTCTTCGCGCCGGCCGGCCTGGGGAAGCGGTCGGCACGAACGACGATGTCGGTGCGAACGTGGTTGAGACTATGAAACTAACCGTTGTCATGCCGGTCTACAACGAACGAGAGACGATTCTCGAGATCCTCGAGCGCGTGCGCGCGGTGGATGTGGATAAGGAGATCGTCATCATCGACAACTGCTCCACCGACGGGACCCGAGAGATCCTCGAGCGCATCGATCTGCCCGAGGTGCGGACCATCTTTCAGGACCGCAATCGCATGAAGGGCAACTCGGTCAAGAAGGGCATCGCGGCTGCGCGTGGGGAGTATCTTATCATCCAGGACGCCGATCTCGAATACGACCCGCAGGACTACCCGGCGCTGCTGGAGGAGATCGAGCGGGACGAGGTGCTGTGCGTGCTGGGCTCGCGGGTGCTGGGCGCGGCGCAGGCGGGGAATACGCTGCCGCCGTCGTCCTTCGACGTCGGCCGGCACCTGATCACCGACTACTTCAACGTCCTGTTCGGCACCAACCTGACCGATATCGCGACCTGTTACAAGCTGGCGCCCACCGCCCTGCTGCAGAGCATGGAGCTGATAAGCGACGGCTTCGATCTCGACGTCGAGTTGGTTGCGCGCTTCGTCATCGAGGCGCGCGCCCGCGGGCAGCAGGTGACCGAGGTCCCGATCCGATACTATCCGCGTACCGTCGCCGAGGGGAAGAAGATCCGCTGGGTAGACGGCCTTACGTCGCTGGCGGCGATAACCCGCTATCGTTTTGTGAGACCGGTCGGGTGAGCCGATGAAGGCACGTGTCGGGCTGATGGTGCTTGTGCTCGCGCTCGCGGGCCTGATCGTCACGGTCATCTTTATTATCGTCTACAGTCACCCCACGGAGATGGAGGAGCGGGCGGAGGGCGAGGAGGTCCCGGTCTTCGTCGCCCCGGGCGAGGAGTCGCCCAGGCCCGAGGGCCCTATCCAGGTCTCCGGCACCGAGCTGACCGTCTCCGAGGAAGGCAGGATCATCTGGCGGGCCAGCTTCGGAGGCGAGATCGAGCTTGACCAGAAGGGCCGCACCGCCCGGGCCGAGCAGGTGGACTGGCGCTTCGAGGGTGAGGGCTTTCAGGGTCTGACCATCACCGCTCCGGTGATGGTGGCCGACTACAACGCCGGAACGCTCCGGTTCTCGGGAGGCGTGGTCATCGCGACCGAGGAGGGCGACCTGCGCTTCTCCGCGAACGAAGTGAGCTACCAGTTCGACACGCACAAATTGATTGCATCCGGTGATGTGAGCTTCCGGCAGGGCGCCTATTCGGGTCGGGTCCGGGAGCTGGTCGTGGACAATCGCACGAAAACTCTTCGTCTCAAACAGGGAGAGCTCGTGCGCACGCAGTAGCCCGCCGGCAAGCTGTGGGGTCGCAGCGGCGGGGATGATGAGCAGCAATTGAGGCGCCAAAGACGGCGTCACTGCTTTGCGCACAGCAGGTGGGAATCATGATGACACGAGTTACTTTGCGCTGGGCTGTTGTCATGCTCGCGGCGCTGGTCGCCCTCGGCGTGGCCGCCCAGCAGACGCGTCAGACCCGCACCGGCAAGCTCGTCTTCGACTTGCTGGAGTGGAACTTCGCCGACAATACCATCGTGGTGACCGGCAATCCCGCGACCATGGTCATCGAGGGCGGGCACAAGGCGCAACTGCGCGCCCCGCGCATGGAGATCGACGCCGACGAGCGCCTCGAGGAGATTCACGGGGCGGTGGCGTCGGGGCCGGTGAGTCTGGAGCTTTTGACCGCACCGGATGTCAACGGACGGCGCCGACGCATCACCGCCTCCTGCACACAGCGCGCCACCTACTCCAAGGCCGATGACACCGTGGTGATGATCGGAAACGTGGTGGCCGACATCATCACTCTGCCCGAGGGAGAGGCGGAGGCCGCCCATCTGGAGAGCGAGACCATCA
>CAZTZN010000245.1:0-6179 GCA_964617715.1 uncultured Armatimonadia bacterium
GGGAATCTCGGGCAAGACGCGGCAGGGGCGGAAGACATGCATGGCTCGTCGCCGTTTGCCGTTTGTCGTTCGGAGGGGCCGGTCGCCTGACCGGCCCGTCGTTGCTATCCCGGCGCCTCCTCGGGCGTCTGCCCCGATTGCGCCTCCGGGTCTTCCGTGGGCACATCTTCGCAGGCCGCTCACAGGTCGGTGGTGCACACGCCGACGCAACGGAGAGCATCGGTCGGGCACACCTGGACACAGGCGCCGCAGCGGATGCAGTCCGGATGCGTCACCTCGCCCACCGACAGGTACTCCCGCACCGGGATGTCCATCGGGCAGACCTGCTCGCAGGCACCGCAGTCCCGGCAGGTATCGGCGTTGGTGAGGATACGCGCGCGCGCAGCAGCCGCGTTCGCGCGATCGATCAGCGCCTGGGCCGTCCCCATCGGACACACGCCGCACCAAGCGCGCTCCTGGCTGACCAGTGCCATGAACACCGCGCCCAGGGTGGTGACAACACACATGCGCACGAACATGGCGCCGATCAGGCCGTAGATGCCGCCCGGCATGTCGGGCGCGACCTCGATGGGCAGCGTGGCGAGAGACCAGGCCATGGCGCTCATGAGCACAATCAGGATGATGAGGCGCACCCGCAGGCGACGCAGGAAGGCCGGGAAGCGGTGGCCGGGGCTGGCCCAGCGCACCAGCAGATCGAGGAACGAGCCGCGCGGGCACAGGTTGCCGCACCAGTAGCGGCCGCGGAATATGGACATGCTCAGCAGGGCGAGCATCATCGCTGCGGCGACCAGGCCGATGGGCGGGTAGAACAGGCCGCCGACTACTACGGCGAACAGTACGACGACACTGATCCTGCGCCACGCCTGCAACGCAGGGGATTGGTGTTGCGGGATGCTTCGGGCTGCCATGCCGACCTCCACAGGAGAGCCTCGGGAGCACGAGAATGCCTATTGTACACAAAACGCGTAGGAATACAACAGGCCCAGGGCCTCTCGGGTGCGGATCGTGGTCGTCGGTGGACAACCGAGCTGAGACGGGGGGAGGGTGCTCGTGGTCCGGTACGGTATTGGAGGGCGGTCGCCCCCGTCCGCCGCCGATAATCCCTGGACGCCTCCGGCGTCGGCGGGCGCGTGCGGGGAAAAGACTTTGGGCGAACTACGCGCCGACGGAATTCGCTCCGCGGCGCCCGAGTGCGGGCGGAGGTGAGGGTGCGCATGGGCGGGAACCTCAATTCAGGACGGGGCGTGGACGACGGTCGAGAAGCGCGTGGGAGGTGCAGCGGCGTGAGCAAGGTGCAGATGGCAGGCGTGGCTGTGATGGTGATGGTCATGGCGATGCCGGCGGCGGCGCAACCGCAGCCGGAGATGCCGCCGATGGAGGAGATGATGATGCCGGGCGGCGGGAACACGGTCAACGGGGTGGCGCTGAGCCCGGACGGGAGCCTGGTGGCGGTGGCCGCGGGCGCGCCGGTGGTGGTGTACCGCACCGATACCGGGGAGCAGGTGGCGTCGCTGACCGGCCACGACGGGGCGACCACCGACGTGGACTTCAACGCCGCGGGGACGATGCTCGCGACTGCGGGCGACGACGGCACGGTGCGGCTGTGGAGCACCGATGGCTGGACCGAGCAGCGGGTGCTTGAGGCCTCAGGCTATCAGGTGCTGTCGGTGGACTTCTCAGCCGACGGCAGTCTGGTGGCCGCGGGCAATGGCAACGGCCTCGCCGATGTGTGGTCGGTGGCAACCGGAGAGCGCCTCCTCAGCCTCGAAGGGCACACGGACTGGGTGCGCGCGTGCGCCTTCAGCCCGGACGGGAGCGTGCTGGCGACCGCGAGCGATGACGGGACCGTGAAGCTGTGGGCCGTTGACACAGGAGAGTGGATTCGGACACTTGAAGGCCACACGGACTATGTGCGAGGTGTGGCCTTCAGCCCGGACGGGCAGTTCGTGGCGTCAGGCGGCGACGACATGACGGTCCGGCTGTGGAACTCCGCGACGGGCGAGAGTCTGGCGGTGATGGAGGGGCACTCGGACTGGGTCCGCGCGGTGGCGTTCAGCCCCGACGGGCGCATCGTCGCCTCGGCCAGCGATGACGGGACCATCGGCCTGTGGTCGGTGGAGACGAAGGAGCTGGCGGGCCGCTTGGAACGCCACAATGGCTACGTGATGACGCTCGACTACGACGCCGACGGCAGCATGCTGGCGACGGGAAGCATGGATGGGGCGATAAAGCTGTGGGACCCGGCCGAGCAGCAACTGCTGGGGACGCTGAGCGGGGGCATGCCGTGGCTGCTGTGCGTGGACGTGAGCCCCGACGGCAGCATGGTGGCCGCGGGCTCCAACAGCGGCGATGTGCGCCTGTGGGACCTGGCGGGCGAAGAGCAGCCGACGGTGCTCGCCGCGGATGGGCAGTACATCACGGCGGTGGCATTCAGCCGCGATGGCTCGCTGCTCGCAGCCGGGAGCGAGGACGGCAGCGTGCAGGTCTGGGAGGCCGCCAGCGGCGAGGTGGTCATGAGCCGATCCGGGCACGGAGGGTCGGTGGTGGCCCTGCAATTCCGCGACAACGATCGGAAGCTGGCGTCGGCAGGGTCGGATATGAGCGTGAAGATCTGGGATGTGCGCACGGGCGAGGCAATCGGCGGCTTCGGCGGCCAGGGCCACGCAGTAGCGGTGTACGAGGTCGAGACCGGGAAGCTGCGCTCGGAGCGTGACGGCGGAGGCGGAGATGGGCAAAGTGCGGCCTTCACCCCCGACGGACACCGCGTGGTGTTCGGAGCGGGGGCGCTGCCCGCGGGCGCGCTGTGCGTGGCGATCAGCGCCGACGGACGGATGCTGGCCACCGGCAGCTTCGACGGCACGGTGCGGATCGGTGCCCTCGGCGGCGCACAGAGCGAGGGTTTCCAGGGCGAGGCACACTCTGACTACGTGCGCGACGTGGCCTTCAGCCCGGACGGGAAGCTGCTGGCCTCGGTGAGCGACGACGGGACGGTCAAGATCTGGGGGCTGCGCTCGCGCGAGCTGCTGCGGACCCTCGCAGGCCACACGGACTGGGTGCGCGGCGTGGCGTTCATGCCCGACGGCGCGCTCGTGGTGTCGGCGAGTGACGACGGAACGGTGCGGATGTGGGATCCCGAGACCGGCGACCTCGAGCGGACACTCAGCGCGGCGACCGAGGGGATCGTGCGACCGGAGTAGGGACCGCGAACGGTACCGGAAATCGAGAAACAGCAACCGCCGACGGGGGCGATCAGGCGGTGCAGGCGGCGATCAGGTCGGCGGCGGTGGCGGTGAAGCCCAGCGTCATCTCCACCTCGAGGATCGACGCCTCGGTGATGGCCAGGCTCTCGTAAGTGTGGCTTGCCTCGATGGCGGTGGTGCAGTCGCGCAGCAGGATGATGTTGTAGCCGCGGCGCTGCATGGCGCGCATGCCGTAGTCGCGGCCGGGCACGCACATGTTGGCCGCGAAGCCGCAGTAGAAGAGATGGACGACGCGGTTGTGACGGCACAGGCGGTGAAGCTGGTCGCCGGTGGCCACCACGAAGTCGTCGGGCCGCGGCTCGAGGCAGTCGATAATGCGCCGGTTCTCCAGCTCCGTGTCGAGCCACCTCTTCGTGGCCGGCTCCTGGGGTCGGACGAACCGCGCGTAGTCGCCCTCCCGGTTGCGGAACTCCACCGGGGGCCAGTCCGGCGGCTCACCACCCGGACCGAACAGCTCGGCGTCGCCGGCGTACTTCGTCCACTGCTCGTACAGCTTCGCCTGGCCCGGTGAGGGCGCGTGCACCACGTGCACGCCGGCCCGCCGGCAGGCCTCGGCGACGGGCGCGATCAGGTCGGCACAGATCCGCGCGGCGCGCTGCTGGTGGGTGACGATGGGGTGGATGTTCCAGCAGTCCACCATCACCAGGGCGGCCTCGGTGGGGTTCAGCTCCCAGTCGAGGAAGGCGCGGTGGAAGTTGGGCTCGATGTACTCCTCGCCCTCATCGGGCGCGTGGCGCTGATAGCGCACCTGCAGGCTGATGGTGGACATGGGCGACCTCCTGGTGTCGCTAAGTCATGGTCACGACGGAACGGCCGCGGGCCGCATTGTGAGGCGGGCCCTCCAGCGGCGGACGCCGCGCGACCTACAACTCCACCGCGCGATGCTCCGCGGCCGACTGCACCGCCGCGAGGGCGGCACGCAAAGCCGCCACGCCCTCCTCAGCCGTGCACGTGGGCACCTGGTCGCCGTGAATCTGCTCTAGGAAGTCGGCGATCTGCACGCGGTAGATGTCATCGCGTGCGCTCACCGCCATCTCCACCTCGTAGCCGGGCCGGTCGCGGCGGTAGATGCGCAGCTCGTAGCTCTGGAAATCGTACATCAGCGTGGCCTGGTCGCCGAAGACCTCCGCCAGGCTGCGCTGGGGGTGCTGGATGTAGTCGGCATGGAACTGCGAGATCGCGCCCGACTGGTGGGTGAGGATGGCGCTGAACAGGTTCGGGCGGGGCATCATCTCGAGGTCGCCCAGCGTCGCCGAGTGCGCGCTGATGCGCACGATGGGGCCGATGAGCAGGCCCAGGTAGTCGAGCAGATGGGTGTAGTCGATGATCAGGGCGTTGGGCTCGGTCATGCGGTAGGGTGTGGTGGCGCACATGAGCGTGAAGTAGGTGCCGACCATGCCGCGCCCGCCCACGATGTTGCCGCAGATGCCCGAGCGCACCAGCTCCAGCAGCCGCCTCAGGCCCGCATGTGAGCGCAGCGAGTAGCCGACGGTCAACATGGTCTCGGCGGCCGAGGCTGCCCGGGCGATGGCTTCGGCGTTCTCGATGGTGTCGGCGATAGGCTTCTCGCACATGACGTGACAGCCCGCTTCGAGCGCCGCCACCGCCATCGGCCGATGCAGGCGGTTGGGCGTGCACACGAAGACCGCATCGGGCCCGGCGGCGAGCGCCTGCTCGAAGTCGAGGAAGCCGCGCGCGCCGGGGGCGTCGCGCAGGGCGATGTCCAGATTCTCCTGCAGCGTGTCGCACACCAGCACCTCGACCTGCGGCACCTCGGCGAGCAGGCGCGCGTGGCGGCGGCCGATGGAACCGCAGCCTGCGACCAGCACGCGCGTCTCGGGGATCATGACCATGCGGTGAAACCTCCATCGACGGGCAGGTTGACGGCGGTGACGTAGGCGGAGGCATCGGAGGCCAGGAAGACCACCGCGCCCTTGAGGTCCACGCCATCGCGCCCCATGCGGCCGAGCATCACGTGCGCGTTGTAGCGGCGGATGAACTCCTCGGGTTGCCCGCGCTCGAAGCCGCCGGGGGAGATGGAGTTCACGCGGATGCCGTGCTTCGCGTTCTCAGCCGCGAGATCGCGGGTGTAGCCGATGATGCCGGCCTTGGCGGTGGAGTAGTCGCACATGTTCGGCACCATGCCCTCGGAGCCCTCGTAGACCCAGCGGTCGCGCCCGACCATGCCGGAGATGGACGCGATGTTGACGATCGAGCCGCCGCCGCCGTCGCGCATGATCGGGATGGCGGCGCGGCAACACAGGAAGGTGCCGATGATGTTGAGGCGGATCACCGCCTCGAAGTCCTCGATGGAGCGAGTGTCGGTGGTGACACCGCCGGAGGTCAGGCGCGCGCCGCCGGCGTTGTTGACCAGCACGTCGAGCCGGCCGTACTCACCGAGGATGCGCTCGAAGGCGTCCTCGACGGCGGGCTCGTCGAGTACGTTGAGCGCCAGCGGCAGCACGCGCACGCCGCAGTGGTCGGCCAACTCGGCGGCCACACGCTCGGCCTTCGCGGCGTCGCGAGAGGTGATGACGAGATCGGCCCCGGCCTCGCCCAGCGCCTCGGCCATGTCGAGGCCGAGGTTCTGGGCGCCGCCGGTGACCATGGCGACGCGTCCGGTCAGGTCGAACAGCTCGTCGATGTGCGGACCTCTGGGCATGACAGGGACGCCTCCCCGAACGAGCGATGCACACGAGATCGAAGAGCGGTTCGCCGTGGGGGCGGGAGGGACCTGTCAGGCATGGCGGCGGGGACGAATGTCGTTCGGAGGGGCCGGTCGCCCGACCGGCCCTGCCGTTGCCGATCGGCCGTTGCCGTCGCCGTTTGCCGTTCGGAGGGGCCGGTCGCCTGACCGGCCCTGGCGTTGCCGTTGGGCCGTTGCCGTTGTGCCCCCGGCGCCCTCGCCGGGGGGCGGCC
>CAZTZN010000246.1:0-6140 GCA_964617715.1 uncultured Armatimonadia bacterium
GGCCGGTCGCCTGACCGGCCCGCCGTCGCCGTCCGCCGTTTGTCGTTCGGAGAACAGGTCACCCGACCTGTTCATACTCGGGAGGTGACCCACATGCTCATCGACATCCATCGGCACTACAGCCGTGATGAGGGCGACCTCGAGCGCTACATGGAGCGCGCCGCCTCCATCGGCGTCGAGAAGGTCGGCATGTCCACCTGCGGGCCGCTGTTCGGGCAGTTCGACAACGAGGGCGTCGTCCGCGCGCGGGCGCTCTACCCCGAGCAGATCATCGGCTTCGGCTACGTCAGGCTCGGCATCGACGGGCCGGAGACGGTCGATCACCTCCATGCCCTCGGCTTCGAGGCGTTGAAGATGATCATCCCCAGGGTCGCCTACGACGACCGCTCGCTGCTGCCCATCTACCAGCGCGCCGAGGCCCTGGGCATGCCCTGCAACATCCACTGCGGCATCCTCGGGCGCCTGCGCGGCGAGGCCGGGCACGACGTCGCCATGAGCCGCATGAGGCCGGTGACGCTCGACCTGCCGCTGCGCTACTGCCCGGACCTCAAGATCCTCATGCCCCACCTCGGCCAGCCCTGGTATGAGGAGGCGTGGATGATGCTCGCCACCTGGGACAACCTCTACTGGGACCTGTCGAGCGTGATCCTCAAACGCTCAACCGCCTTCCTGCGCGAGCTGCTGTTGGGCTGGGGCGAAGAGGTGTGGGAGCGGGTCTCGCGGCGGCTGTGCTTCTGCTCCGACACCTCGGACCCGGTCATGATGCGCGACGCCTACGAGAAGCTGCTGGACGCGATGGATGCCGACGACGAGCTGCGCGCGAGCGTCTGGCACGGCGCGGCCGAGCGGCTGATGGCCGTTGAGTAGTGCGCGGAAAGGCTGTTGCCGTTGCCGGCAGCCGGCTGGTGAAAGCCGGTAGCTGCGACCGGAGGTGTCCATCATGTCCTGGTTGCTGCTCGGATATGACGTCGAGAGCGGGGAACCCGACGCGCCCGTGACCCGTCAATTCATCGACGCCCTGCGGCGCGCGCACGGCGAGCACGATGCGCCGGGCACCCTGTTCCTGCGCGGCCAGACGCTCGAGCACAACGTCGAGGCCATCCGCTCCACCATGGCCGATGGCCTCTTCGACTACGGCCAGCACACGTACTCGCACGCGCTCTTCAAGACGCTCTGGCAGGTCAACGAAGAGGGCGAGCGCGTCATCCCCGGCGGCTCGGTCGAGGAGATCGCCATCGAGGTCGATCGCGCCCAGACCGTTATCCGCGAACTGCTGGGCGTCGAGGTCATCGGCCTGACCACGCCCTGGGGTTACTACCGGGGCCTCGGCGACCGGCCCGAGCTGCTGGCGATCCTGCACGGCAATGGCATCCGCTTCGTGCGGAGCTGGATGCGCAATCAGCACGACTGGGTGCCGGTGCCGCTGGAGCGCCAGCCGTTCCGCTACGAGGCGCAGGGCTTTGCGGACATCATGGAGTTCCCGCTCACCGGCCGGCATGACTGTGACTGGGGCAACCGGTTGGGCTTCGAGCCGCGTGAGTTCGACAATGTCACGGATTACGCGGAGTACATCGCGAGCCAGCTTGACGTAATCGCAGCCAACGACTGGGCGTTCGTGTATAATCAGCATGACACGACCACGATCCGCTGGGACCCGCAGATGGTCGTGGTGCGTCGGCTCATCGAACGGGCGCGCGAGCTGGGCATACGCGTGGGGCTCTATCGCGAGTATCGCGAGCGGCATGGGGCGCTCGGGAAGAGCGAGGTCTGAGCCGGTGGGGTTGATAGTCAGCGGCATCAAGATCGGTAACGTGGCTGAGTTCGACCGGCGCTTCATGCGCGCCCTCATCGAGCTGGAGCTGTCCGTGCGCGTAGGCGACCGCATCCAGATCGTCGGCCCGGACACCGATTTCCGGCAGATCGTACGCGAGATCAAGCTGGCGCGCCGGCGGATCAAGCGCGGGAAATCGGCCCAGAAGGTCTGGGTGCCGGTGATCAACCGGGTACGTCCGGGCGACGCGGTGGTGAGGTTGCCGCCCGGCCGGGTGGACGAGGCTCCCCCTCTGCCGCCCATCGTTCCCATACCCCCGGATACGGACTGCTGAGGAGGCTGAAGAAGATGTCCCGGGCCACTCGCATGGCGTGCTTCGTCTCACTGGTCGCAGGGGGAGCCATCGTCCTGATCGGCTGTGGTGGCAGTGGCGGTACCGTCACTCCCCCGACCGGCTCTGCGACCATCGAGGGCCAGGTCAACGTCGCCGGCGTCGCCGGCGACTACGAGCTGCTGCTCGACGGCCGGCCGGTCCCCGGCGCCCTGCAATCTGATGGCAGCTACCGCATCGAGGGTGTGGCGCCCGGGCGACACCATGTCACCGTCGTCGGACCCGATGGCATGACCGGGGGGCATGCCGCGGTTGAGGTCACTGAGGGCCGTCCCGCCCATGCGCCCGAGATCCGACCCGAACTGGGCGGGCAGATCGTCGGCATCGTCACGGTCCGCGACGAGGATGGCGTGCGCGCGCTCGTCGGCGTCGAAGTCACCGCTCAACCCGCGTACTTCATCATGGCGATGCCGGAGAGCGGCACCGGCGACGAGATCGAGCCCGGCGCCGCCCGCGAGACGCGCCAGCAGGTCTGGCCTCCGCCCGATGACCTGCCGACCTTCGTCGCCTTCACCGACGATAACGGCTCCTTCATCCTGCGCGCCGTGCCCGAGGGCGAGTACGTGGTCACCGTGGCCCAGCCGGACATGCGCGGCGCCTGGCGGTGGGTCTGGGTCGGCGCGGGCCGCACCGCCGTCGCCGATTTCGAGCTGCGCCCTGAGGTCGCCCCGGGGGTCGGCACCGTGACCGGCCGCGTCATGGGCGCAGACGAGGGAGAGCGCATCCCCCTCGCGGGGGCGCGCGTGACCATCCTGGGCGAGGCCCCCTGGGAGCCCATCGGCCCGCCGGAGGTATGTCCGCCTGCCCCCGTGCGCGCCGCCGATGAGGAGAGCGGCGGCGGGGGCGAGCACGGGGGCGGGGTCGGCCCGACTCCACCGGACCCGGACATGATCTGCCCGCCGGGCATCGAGGGGGTGAGCACCCTCACCGACGCGAGCGGCGCCTACACGCTCAACGCGCCGTCGGGCTGGGCTACCATCGAGGTGTGGATCGATGGCTGGCAGCCTGCCTGGGAGGAGATCGCGATTCTGCCGGGCGAGACGGTGACCAGGAACTTCACGCTGGAGCCGTGGGGCGACGAATGGCCGCCCGGGCCCGGGCCTGAGCCGGCGCCGACACCGCCGGCGCCACCCACCGGCGACGACACGGGGTCCGGAGGGTAGCTCAGGGCGCCCACAGGAGGCCTTCCGCCGCGACGGAGCGAATCCATCGGCCGTGGGGCAGGTCCCGGGCCCGCGCCGCGGGCGCCGGCGCTGAGGCCGTGCCGCCGGTGCCCGCGCTGGCGGCACTGACTGTTCTGCTCGCCGGCCCCGGGGCGCCGCAGTCCTGCGTGAGCCGTCTCCTCGTCGGCGCGTCACCACCTTCGCGCCCTTCCGCTGCCTGGATGCCTCCATCTGAAGTCCACCGGGGTCAGACCGCTCGCGATCAGCGGGGAGTCGCGCAGCCGGGAGGGGAAGGTGGTCTCTTTCGGGAACGAACCCTCCCGCTTCGTCCACGTTCCCGCAGGAGGCCTCCTGGCACGCCGGGGCGAATGCTGATGGCCGTTGCCGTCGTGGCGGCGGCCCCCCCGCCGCGGGATCGGGCGATGCCCGATTGCCGGTGGTATCTCGAGGCAGCCTGCCGTCGCGACGCGGCACGCATGTAAGCGAACCAACTTGGAAGGGACGGCGAACTGTGCGGACAGGACGCGTGCTATTGGTCGGGCTGATCTTCCTCGTGCTGGCGAACCTGTGGGTACGTCAGGGCGCGCTGCTCACCCTTGCCGCCCAGGTGGCGATGGCGGTGCCCCCGGTGCCCGCCCTGGTAACCCTCCTCGTGCTGCTCGCAGGCCTGGGCGCGCTGCGCAGGCTCGGTTTCGGCCGCAAGGAGGTCATGGGCGTCTACGCCTTCCTCACCCTCGCCGTCGCCCTCACCTCCGGCGCCGCCATGCGCTTCTTTCTGCCCGCGCTGGTCACTCCCTACTACTTCGCCTCCGCCGAGAACCGCTGGGAGCAGTTCCACAAGTTCATCCCCTCCTGGGCGGTGCCCCACGGCGATGAGGTGATCCGCCAGTACTTCGAGGGCACCGACCTGCCCGTCGGCGGGGTGAGCGCCTGGTTCCAGGCCGTGCCCTGGGGCGCCTGGTTGTCACCGCTGGCGATCTGGCTGGTCTTCTTCGTCGGCTTCTACGGCCTGCTGCTGTGCATCGCCCTCATCTTCCGCCCCATCTGGGAACAGGGCGAGCACCTCGCCTATCCCATGGCCGAGTTCCCGCTCATGCTCGCCGGCTACCGCCAGCAGACCCTCCACGGCGTCTGGGCCAACCCGATCTTCTGGTCGGGCGTGTTGATGGTCGGCCTCTACCACCTGTTCAACATCTTCAACGCCTTCAACCCCGCCATCCCCGCCCTGGGCCTGAGCACGCCACTGTCGCCGCTGTTTGTCGAGCACCCGCTGACGGCGCTCCAGCCGCTCACCATCGAGTATCGCCCCGAGATCTTCGGCATCGCCTACATGATGCCCAGCGACATCGTCACCTCTACGCTGGTGCTCTACTTCGGCTACTTCAAGGGCCTGAGCCTGGGCGGCGCAATGCTCGGCGTGGACATCCCCGGCTACCCGTTCGACTACCCGCAGGCGATGGGGGGCTTCGTCGCGCTCGCGCTGGTGCTCATCTACGGCGCGCGACGGCGCATCGTCCAGGTGTTCGCGTCGCTGCGCGGTAAGGGCGACGAGACGCCGTGGCTGGCCATCGGCCTGATCGCCAGCACCGTCGTGGTCCTGGGCTTCTGGCTGATCTTCGGCATGAAGCTGTGGATACTCCTGGTCTACCTCATCCTGCTGCTCAGCCACAGCATCGGCTACATGCGCATCCGCGCCGAGACCGGCTTCCCGACCTGGTGGATCAAGCCGCTCAACCAGGAGCGGGACATGATCATCAACTTCTTCGGCACCGAACGCCTGGCACCCGGCGGGGATTTCGGCAGCCTGGCGGGGCTTGAGGTGCAGAACTGGATGTACCGCGGCTACTTCGCCCAGCTCATCGCCTACCAGGCCGAGGCGCTGCGCATCGGGGGCGAGATCAAAATCGATCGCAAACAGATCGTCTCCCTGATGATCTGGGCGGTGGTCCTGGGCTCGCTGGTGAGCTGGTGGATGCACCTCAGCACCGCCTACGAGCTGGGCTCGAACGTCCTCGAGGGCGGTACCACGCAGGGCGGCGCGCGGGTAACGCTTATGACCCAGGCCTACGACCAGCTCGCGTCGTGGATGCGCGGGCCCGCCGATGCGCAGCGCAACCCCTCGATCGCCTTCGCGGTAGGCGCCGCCATCGTGATCTTGCTGGCCGTGCTGCGCCGTGTCTTCCTGCAGTTCCCGCTGCACCCCAGCGGCTTCGTGATGGCGCTCACCGGCGGCGGCAGCATCGGCTGGGCCATGCTGCTGCTCTCGCTCATCATCAAGACCATCGTGCTGCGCCTGGGTGGCATGCGCATGTACAACCGCCTGCTGCCCTTCTTCATCGGCGTCGTGGTCGGCCACTACTTCTGGTCGGGCACGGTATGGGCGCTCATCGCCAGCTTCGGCGGCGAGGGCTTCAACAAGCTGCCCGTGTGGTTCTGAGCGGCGGGTAGTCGGCAAGGCGCAACCGGCGGTCGCGAACCGGCGGTGACAGCAACCGACAACCCGGAACCGGCCAACGCGGAGGCCAACCGCCGCGAACCGCACCTGTCTGCCGTTCGACGGGCCGGTCCCCTGAGCGGCCCTGCGATCGCCGTCGCCGTCGCCATCGCCGTTGCCGTTTCCCGTTTGGAGGGGCCGATCCCCTGACCGGCCCTGCTGTCGCCGTTTGGCCGTTGCCGTTGCCGTTTGTCGTTCGGAGCGGCCGGTCGCCTGACCGGCCCTGCTGTTGCCGTTTGGCCGTTGCCGTCGCCGTTTGCCGTTCGGAGGGGCCGGTCGCCTGACCGGCCCTGCTGTCGCCGTTTGGCCGTTGCCGTTGCC
>CAZTZN010000247.1:0-6126 GCA_964617715.1 uncultured Armatimonadia bacterium
CGGAAGGTGCTGCCCTCGCCCACGGTGCTCTCGATCTCCATGCGGCCGCCGTGGGCCTCAGTGACGCGACGCGTGTAGACCATCCCCAGGCCGATACCGCCCGCCTGCTTCTTGGACAGGTCGGTGCGGAAGCCGGCCTCTTTGCCGATCTTGTCCAGCGCATCGGGCGGGATGCCGATGCCCTGGTCGGTGACCTCGATGACCACCTCATCATCGTCGGTCTCGTATACCCGCACGGTGATGGTGGTGCCGGTGTCCGAGTACTTGGCCGCGTTCTTGAGGAAGTTATCGAAGATCGAGATGATCTTGCCGCGATCACCCTCGATGACAAGCTCGTCGGGCGCCTGAACATCGAGGTTGTGGGCCATCAGATAGTCGGCCAGCTCCGTGAGGATCTGGTTCAGCGCATCAATGAGGTCGAACTCCTCGACCTCGAGTTCGAGTTCCTTCCCGGCGTGGATGCGCGAGATGTTCAGGGTCTCGGCGATGAGCCGGAACATGCGCGCCGACTGGATGAGGGCGGTGGAGATGAACTCACGGATGATCTCCTCGTCCTCGGGTTGCATGCCCCCCTCGATCATGACCTCGATGGTCTGCAGGTTGCCCTGGATGACCGTGAGCGGGGTGCGCAGCTCATGCGCAACCTGACCGGTCAGCTCCTCCGCGGCGGTGCTGAACGGGTTCTGCGTGAAGGCGACGATGACCTGGCCCTCCTGGGTCATCTGCGCACTGGCCGCGAAGGTCTCGTTGTCGCGGCTGGTAAACGATGCGCTTGCGGTGCCCTGCCCGTTCGCACGTACGTCGGCTATCAGCTTGGTGAGCTGCTCGCCGTAGTCGATCCCCGAGATGGTGCGGCCCTGCAGCGGGTCGAGCCCGATCACATGCATGGCCGCGGCGTTGGCGACCAGCACCTCATCGTTGGCGCTCACCAGCATCAGGCCGACCGGCACGGTTGAGAAGGCGGCCTGGATGTCGTCGAACTCGTCGAGCTGTTCCTCGACCAGCAGGGCCGCCGCCTGGCCGGAGAGGGTTTCGGCCAGCTTGTAGTCATCCTCATCGTACTGCCCCCCGCGCTTCTCCCACAGCGTCAGCACGCCCACGGGACGCCGCACCGGCTCCTCTTCGCTCTCCAGCGGCTCGCGTTCCCACAGGATGGGCATGACCAGCACCGGCGGCTGCACCGTCAGTTCGTCGATGCGCGTCACCTCGGTCAGCACCACCGGGCCCTTGCGCGCCAGCGCATCAGACACCGCGCGCGCGAACGCGAGGTCGGTGTCCAGGTCCACGTGTCCGAGCGAGTCCCGCGTGATGCCATCGCGCCGACTCACTACCGCCTGGGGGTGCAGACGATTGTCGGCGACCCCCAGCGAGAAGCAGGCGGCGCCTTCGGTCTGAATGATCTGCGCGACTTTCTGCACGAATCGATTGAGGATGGCGGACCGCACTGAGTTCACCTGCGTTGCGCGATATCTCGACCGACGTCACGTCGCGGTACATGCACAAGTTACTGTACCCGAAGCATACCGGGCAGGTCAAGGTTGTCTGCTACCCCGACACGGCCGCCCACGTTAAGAATCTGCCGCCACCGTGGCGAGGTGGACACCGGCGGGCACGCGCGCGAGCAATCACTGCACGAAGAAGTGCAGCTCCTCCACGTTCACCGGCACCGGCGCCCCCAGGCGGATCGAGTCTATGGCCCGGCGGCTCAGGTAGGTGGCGCGCGCGCCGTCCCACTCGTCGATGGGCGACGGCCTGTCTTCAGCGATGGCCTCGGCGAAGGCCTCCAGCAACTGGAAGTGGCCCTTATCCGGACTCAGGTTGGGCCACACCTTGCCGCCGCTTTCGGCGTGCAGGCGCGCGCGCTCATTGAGCTTGGCGACGTAGCCGTCGTGGCCGCCTTCGGGGCCCACGTCGGGCAGCTCGTCGTGCTGGAGGTCGAAGTACGTGATCTCCGCCTCGCCCCGCCCGAACACCTGGGTCTCCACAAAGCACAGGTTGCGGAAGAGCGCGAAGTGGTCGGTCAGCTCGAACAGCTCTTTCGGGAAGCGGAAGGTCCCGGTGGGCGAGAACCAGATGCACGCGCGCGAGCCGTCGGGGAAGTCCAAAGTCACGATGTGGCACAGGCGGGCGGTGCCGGTGGCGAAGACCCGGATCGGCTCCTGGTCGAGCAGCCAGCAGGACAGGTCAAGCCAGTGGCAGGTCTCGCCGATGATCTGCCCGCCGCCGGTCATCCAGTCGATGTGCACCGGGCGGTAGGTGCTGGACTCGTCGTTGATGCGGATCAGCAGCATCGATGCGTCCTCTTCGGGGAGCGTCGGTCGGTCGGCGGCCTCGATGAACTGTCCGGCGCCGACACTCGGGTTGGCGCGGTGCGCCAGGTACGCCGCGCGCATGTGCACCATCGACGGCGCGAACCGCCGGTTGTAGTCCACGCACAGCTTGACCCCGGCGTCCTTGATCGCCTTGCAGACCTGGTAGGACTCCTCCAGCGTCATGGTCATGGGCTTCTCGGCCATGACGTGCTTGCCCGCCTCAATCGCCCCGATCATCAGCTCGAAGTGCACCGCATGCGGGACCGACAGCACCACGAGGTCCACGTCGGGATCGTTGAAGATGTCATCGGCGTCGGGCGTGGTGTAACGCGGCGAGTAGTGCTCCTCAACCCAGGCGCGGTTCTCCTCACTGCGCGAGCAGCCCGCGACCAGCTCAAGGCGGTCAGAGCGCGCGATATTGGGGAAGTGCTGAGTCCGGGCGAAAGCTCCGCAGCCGATCACTGCAGCCTTGATGGCGTCCATCTCTGCTCCTTCAGACAACCGCCCCGGGGGAGTCAGGGGGCCTCGATGTCGGTGGAAAGGCCATGCTCAGAGTTCGCAGTGGGGTTCCCCGCGCTGCGCCGGGGCACCTCCAGCCTCCGCGTCATATCATTCACGATGCACATTCTTAAGGCTGAACCGGGGCGCGCGGTCAGTTCGATGCGCGCGTCCTCCATTCTTCGGGCGTTCCAGGCGGCGTGACCCGGGGTGAGATGCGACGTCCGCTCACGCCTCGTGCACCTTACGATCCGGCGCGTCGGCGTCCCCGCCGGGGACCCTGCGGCCGCACGCCGGCGCGCCGAGCGCGATGCCGATGCCTGCTCCCACCGCCGCCCACACGGCCGCGGACACGGGGATCGCCGGCGGCGGCGTCACCGTCGCAGCCGTCTCAAAGAGCAGCCGCCACGGCGCCTCGGCCAGCGTGCCGAACACGCGCAGTAAAGTGCCGCCGGCCAGCGCCATGTCGCCCAGCGGACCCTCGTGCATGTAGCAGTGCGCGAAGCACTCGCCCAGCACACTCGCGACCGCCGGCAGCAGCCAGCCGATCAGCAGTCCACCGAGCGCGCCGGCGAGGAGCCGAGTGCGAGGGGTCCGCTCGCGGCGCGCGGCGCCGACGGCCAGCACAAAGGCCGCGACGACCGCGCCGATGAGCGCCCATGAACCGGCGTTGACCGGTGCGGGTGGCCAGGATGGGTCGGTGGTGTGCAGGCCCAGGTAGAGTGAGGGTGCCTGCGCGATGTATACCCCCAGCGAGCCCAGGCCCAACACCGCGTCGCTCAGCCGGGGGTTGTCGCGCAGCGTGAGCGCGTACGAGCCGATGGGGGGGCCCGCCAGCATCGGCAGTGCCCAGCCGAGCCCCACCCCGGCGAGAGCGCCCATGAGCAGCCACTTGATCCAGCCACGCACGGTCATGGCTTCCCTACGAGCCTGACGAGAGTCGCGCCCGCCATCCCCGGCAGCGCCACACCTGCACCCGGCCCGGCGAGGGCACCCCTCCCGAGCGTGCCCCGCCGGCGCCCCACCATCGGCCCCTCCCGTGGCGCCTCAGCTCACCTCGAGCATGCGCTCGACGGCGCGGCGCGCGCGCGCGGCTACGTCCGGGTCGATCTCGATCTCGTGTTGCATATTCTCGAGCGACGCCAGCAGCTTCGCGGCCGTGGTCTTCTTCATGTTCGGGCAGACGGTGTGCGGCACTATGTAGAAGGTCTTCTCGGGCAGCTCCACCTGCAGCCGTTCCGTCAGCCCCTGCTCGGTGCCGACGATGATCTCACGCGCGTCGCTCTCGCGCGCGAACTTCGCCATGCCGCTGGTCGAGGCCACCAGGTCGGCCATGTCCACGACCTCGCGCCGGGCTTCGGGATGCACGATGAAGACCGCATCCGGGTGCTGCTCCTGCATGTAGCGCACCGTGTCGGGGCTGATGCGCACATGTGTCGGGCAGTAGCCGCCCCAGGCGATGACCTCCTTGTCGGTGTTGCGCGCGACCCAGTCACCGAGATGCATATCGGGGATGAACAGCACGGTGTCGGCGTCCACCGACTCGACCACCCGCACCGCATTGGAGGAGGTGCAGCAGATGTCCGACTCGGCCTTGACCTCGGCGGTGGTGTTGACGTAGGCGACCACCGGCGCGCCCGGGTGCTCGGCCTTGAAGCGACGGAGCTGCTCGGGCGTGATCATGTCGGCCATCGGACAGCCCGCGCTCGGGTCGGGCATAAGCACGGTCTTGTCGGGCGAGAGCAGCTTGGCGGTCTGCGCCATGAAGTGCACGCCGCAGAACACGATCAGGTCGGCATCAGTCGCCGCCGCCTGCTGCGACAGGCCCAGAGAATCGCCGAGGAAGTCGGCCAGCTCCTGGACCTCGGGGATCTGGTAGTTGTGCGCGAGGATAACGGCGTTGCGCTCCGCCTTCAGCTCGGCGATGCGCTGAGCTATCTCAGTGTTCGTCATCAGTCTTCTCCCAGACGCTGCCGCGAGGTCGTTCAGCCGTCTCTGTGGTTGACGCCGTCGCCTTAGTGGCTGCCTCAGCCGGGGTAAAGTGGCGACATGGTGCGCAGCCGCTGGATGATCGGCGGCAGCACTTCGAGCACCCGGTCTATCTCCTCGTCGGTGGTGTAGCGGCTCAGGCTGAGCCGCAGCGAGCCGTGCGCGATCTCGTGTGGGTAGCCCATCGCCAGCAGCACGTGCGAGGGGTCGAGGGAGCCGGAGGTGCAGGCCGAGCCGCTCGAACCCGCGATATCCTGCATGTCCAGCGAGAGCAGGATGCCCTCGCCCTCGATGTAGCGAAACAGGAAGCTGGCGATGTTGGGCAATCGCGATTCGGGATGCCCGGACACAATGACGTCCGGGATCTCGGCCATCACCCCCGCAATCAGCCGATCGCGCAGCGCGCGCATGCGCTCGATCGGCCCGGGCCCCAGCTCCGCGGCCAGCTCGACCGCGCGGCCGAAGCCCACGATGCCGGGCACGTTCTCGGTGCCCGCGCGCAGGCGGTTCTCCTGGCCACCGCCCTCGATCAGCGGCACCGGACGAAAGCCCTTGCGGATGTAGAGCGCGCCCACGCCCTTCGGACCGTGAATCTTGTGCGCCGAGAAGGCCGCGAGGTCTACGCCCAACTCATTGACGTCCAGCGGCACCTTGCCCAGCGACTGCACCGCGTCGGTGTGCAGCTTCGCTCCGGCCTCGCGGGCGATGGCGGCGATCTCCGCGATTGGCTCGACAGTGCCGACCTCGTTGTTGGAGTGCATGATGGTGATCAGCCGCGTGTCGGGCCGCAGGGCCTTGCGCACATCCTCGGGGTCCACGAAGCCCTGGCTGTCCACAGGGACGACGGTCAGCTCGAAGCCCTCATCCACCAGCGCCCGGCAGGTATGCAGCACCGCATGGTGCTCGACCGGGGACGTGATCATATGGCCGTCGCCGAACTTGCGCATGGTGCCCTTGATGGCGAAGTTGTCGGCCTCGGAGCCGCCGCCGGTAAAGACGATCTCGTCGGGGCGGGCGCCGATGTACTCGGCAACCACCTGCCGGGCGTGCTGCACGGCGGCGGCGGAACGACCGGCGAGGGCGTAGATGCTGCTGGGGTTGCCGTACTCGTCCTGCAGGAACGGCGTCATCGCCTCGAAGACTTCCGGCGCGACGCGCGTGGTTGCTGCGTTGTCGAGGTAGATCACTCCGAACCCCTCCGCATGAGCACGGGGACCCGCACGCGTGGCCGCGATGGGAGCGATCTGCGCGTCGCGAGCCCGTCCCTTCAGGTTGCCGGGCATATTACGCCGACGACCGGGAGACGTCAAGGTTCGGGGCGGAGGGG
>CAZTZN010000248.1:0-6124 GCA_964617715.1 uncultured Armatimonadia bacterium
TAGCGACTGGGGCAGTCGCCTGGCCCGACCGCCGTTGTCGGTGAACCGCAACGACACACGCACCTGAGTGTGCGGGCCATGCAACGGCAGACGGTATCGACGCACCGCGGAAGGACCCCACGTCGCCGACGCGAAACTCTCCGCGCCTGCCGAGCAACGGCCGCGTGTGCGGAGGTGCCCCATGAGCCGTTCCGTGCCCGCCCTCATCGCGATCATCATCGTCCTGGCGCCGGCGTCCGTGGCCCGCGCCGAGACCTACACCGTCGATGGCGTGCGCGGCGATGACGCCAACGACGGCATCACCGCCCCCTTCAGGACCATCGGCCGAGGCGCCCGTGCGCTGGGCCCGGGCGACACGCTGGTGATCGTGCCCATGGACGAGCCCTACCGCGAGACCCTGTCGCTGCGCCGCCATGGTCTGCCCGGAGCCCCCATCGTCATCGAGGGCGGCGGCGCGATCCTGTGCGGCTCTGATCCCGCGCCCGCCGAGGGCTGGCAGGAGGGCGAGGGCGGCATCTGGTCGGTGCCGCTGGCCTCCCACGATCGCATGAAGGTCTTCGGCCCGGAGCGCCACTTCATCAAGGGGCGCTCCGCCACCGAGCTGGAGCCCGAGCGGTGGTTCTGGGCGGACGGCACCTTCTACTTCCGTCCGGCCGAGGGCAGACACCCGAATGACTACGGCCTGCTGCTCGCCGCGGTCGCCGGGCGACCCTCGGGTATCGCCACCAGCGGCGCGGGCTGGATCATCGTCCGCAACCTCACCTGCGTCAACTTCTGGAACGATGGCTTCAACCTGCACGGCGGCACCGGGCCGATGTGGTTCGAGAACATCACCGGCAACTGGAACGGTGACGAAGGCTTCAGCGCCCACGAGAACGCCGAGTGCTACGTGCGTGAAGGCGAGTTCTCGCACAACTACTGGCACGGCATCAACGACATCATCTTCTCGCGCACGCACTTCACCGGCGTTGTCTGCCGCGACAATCTGTCCAAGGGCGTGCGCTTCAACGGCGGTCTGCACACGCTCACCGACTGCGAGATCTCCGGCAGCCCCATCAACGTGGAGCTGCTGCAGTCTTCCAGCAGTCCCTTCCCGCTCGCCGACCGACACCCGCTCGCGACCAGCTTCACCAACCTGCGCAACGTGGTGGTGCGCTCGACCGGCGATGAGACCGGCGTGTTCGTGGGGCCGCAGGCCACGTGCGTCATCGAGCACTGCCTGCTCGACGGCGGCAACCCGGTGATCGACGTGCGGGCCGGCGGCACGGCCTTCGTGGTCAACTCGGTGGTCGAGGGTGGCGGCGAACGCGAGGTCACCTCGGCCGGGAGCTACCTCGCCGACCACAACGTCTACTTCCCCGGCCGCTTTCTGATCGGCGACGCCGAATACGGCCCCGAGCAGTTCGCCGACTACCGCGCCGCCACCGGCAATGACACGAACTCCGTGATCGGCGAGCCGGTCTTCGACGAGAGCGGCGTGCATCTCGTGCAGGGCTCCCCGGGCTACGCCGGCGCCGACAGCGCGGCATACGGTGGCCTCAACATCGGCCCCGAAGATCGGAGCGTGGCGGCTTCGATGACGGCCACCGGCATTCCGGTGCTGGTCACCGAGGGCCAGCCCACAGAGGACGGGGGCCTGAGATTCAGCTACGACTTCGAGACCGACAACCCGTGGTCGCGCATCTACCCGGTGCCCGAGCAGAGCCAGGCCGGCATTGCAGTCGTCGGCGCCTCGGAGCTTTCCGACGAGCAGGCGCACTCGGGCGCGAGGTCGGCCAGGCTGCACGTCGTCACTCCCGTGGGCCCGCCGGAGCGCTACAACATCAAGCTGTTCTCGCAACGTCTGCCCTATGACCGACCGGTGCGCCGTATCAGCTACTGGCTCTACGGCGACGGCTCGGGCCGCACGGCGCGTCTGCGCATCCGGGACGCGTCCGGCGAGGGCTTCTACGACCGGCCGGTGACGGTGGACTGGACCGGCTGGCGGCAGGTGGTCTGGGACCTCGACGAGACGCCGCCGACGCGCATCGCCGGAGGCGACGAGAACCGAAGGCAGGACGGCCCGATCATGGAGCTGGTGGTCGAGATCCGCATCGACGCGCCCGCCGAGATGACACTCTACTTCGACGACCTCGAGGTCGATCTCGCGCCCTGAGGTCAGCCGGCGGACACCACGCCCGCCATCGCGTCGAGCACCGCGCGCTCAACGGAGTCGAGGGTGTCGAGGAACGGGCCGCGCTCGGGATGCAGGTCGAAGGAGCGCCGCGGCTCGCCATCGTCGGTGTGGCGGCTGCTGCCGTTGTGCAGGCACCAGCCCGCCGCTCCCCCCGCGACCGCCCCGCGCAGATCGGTCAGGAAGTCCTCCGCCTCAGGCTGCCAGCGCCCATAGTCGCGCCGGAAGGGCTCCTGCAGGTGCACCGGCACGCTGCGGCCGACCTCCTGCTGCATCCAACGCAGGTAGCGCGCCACCCGCTCGGCGGTCCTGGCCGGGTCGTCGGCGTTGCGCGGCAGGTGCGGCGTGATGAAGTCGAGCTGCGTGACCTCCAGGAACTCGCGCAGATCATCCGCCAAGCGCGGGGCGCACGAGGCGGTGACCAGCCGCGCCGGATCGATCTCGCGGATGGCGTCGCGCAGCTCACGGCACTCCGCAAGGCTGACAAAGCGCGCGTCGCGCACGTCGCGCTCGTTGGCCACGTCGATGTACACGTTGCGCCGGGGCAGCAGCTCGCGGGCGATGGTGCGCACCGCCTGCAGATGCGCCTGCTGCGTGGTCAGCACGCCGCCGCGATGCAGGGTCACGTCCACGACGATGCCGCGCTCGTCGGCCAGGCGCACCAGCTCGCGCAGGCTGCCCATGGCCGGCTCGCGCGCCGTGCCGGTCTCGTCCACCGCCGGCACAGTCCCGTACCAGTCCCACGTCGCCCACACGCGCAGCCAGTTCACGCCGCGGGCGCGCAAGGCGTCGAGGTCGGCGGCCATCAGCTCAGGCGTGCGCGCGCAGCCGCCGTAGTAGCTCACGCCCAGCAGAAACGCCGGCTCCCCGTCGAGGGTGAAGCGCGTGCCGTCGATGCCCAGCTCGACGCCCCATGATGCGGTCGCGCTGAGCGCAAGTCCGATCAGTATCACCGTGCGAATCATCTGCGTCGCCTCCCCGGTACACATCAAGCGCGTGTCTCCTCGGGTAATGACCCCGCCGGCGCGCGGATGTTCCGCGCGAGGGAGCGCAGGAAGGTGCGCGCACGTCCAGGGTTGAACTTCTCTGCCCCACCCCCAGTCCATCGTGGCGGAGGAGCCATCATGCGTCCGGCACTGATCGCCCTGCTGCTGACCGCCGCCGTCCCCGCGTGCGCGCAGGTCCCCGGTGCGCGCTGGGCCGGCGATGACGCGGTCACCTTCTACCTGGACTTCGACCAGGGCACCTACGCCTGGAAGGCCGCCGGCAACCCCTACCAGTTCGGCTCGCAGTTCGAGCTGGTCGAGGGCGGCCTCGCCGGGCAGGCCTGGCGCAACAGCTCGAAGATGGGCTACCTCGGCTTCGACGGCCTGAGCAACGTCCCGCTCGAGGCCGGGACCGTGTCCCTGCACGTGAAGTCCGGCGAGCGCAACATCTTCGCCGACGGGCGCGCCCACTGCATCTGCGCCCTCCCGCGCACCATCGAGGGCATGGTCGCCCGGCGCGAGCTGTGGCCGGCGCAGGGCCTGGCGCTGTCGCTGCGCAAGACAGAGGCCGACACGCTTGACCTGATCGCGCACGTCGGCGGCGACGAGTGGATGTGGGGCTCCGAGCCGGTCGTGCTCGCCTCCACGGATGTTTCGGGCCTGGAGCCCGACGCCTGGCATCACCTCGCGTTCTCATGGGACTTCGCCACCCGCACCGTCTGGCTGGCGGTAGACGGCGAGGTCACCGCGGGCGCGATCCCCGACGTCATCGAGCGCCCCCACGAGTACCTCGCCATCGTCTTCGGCAACACCTGGCAGTTCCGGGCCGAGGACCAGGAGCCGCTCGACGGGCTGCTGGACGAGATCGCCATCCTGAGCGTTTCATGGCCCGAGGCACAGCAGGTGATGGCCACGGACGCGCCGTGGGACGGCCCGCGCCCGCAGGACCCGAGGTGGACGGCCGAGGCCACACTCTTTCCCGATGATCCCGACCTGGCGCGCTGCGAGCGGGTGGCCCGCCAGCACCTGAAGATGCTGGTCGAGACCCAGCGCCACGGCGGCTGGTGCCTGAACATCAAGTGGCCGTCGCTCCTGCAGTGGACCGCCAGGTTTCGCCTGCCCGAGCCGCGCAACATGATCTGGCTGTCCAAGGACAGCCACACCGCCTTCGCCGCCGCGGAGCTGCTGTTCGCGTACGAGGCGCTGGGCGATGAGCGGTACCTGCGGGCCGCGCGCAACACCGCCGAGATGTACCTGACCACGCAGGACCCCGAGCTGGGCTCATGGGTCCACGGCTACTACTACGACAACGGCGTCTACGTCCCCGACGCCGTCGATCCGCTCATCCAGGATCACTGTCAGACCGGCCCGCTGATGCTGCTGTGCTACATGCACCGGGTGACCGGCGATCAGCGCTATCTCGACGCCGCGAAGCGCTCGGCGGACTTCCTTATCCTGGCGCAGAACGCCAACGGCTCGTGGCCGCACCACTGGGACGTCGCGAAACGCATCGGCGAGACCGCGCGCGGAGTCGAGGGCGGCGGCGAAGTCAACGACTACGGCACCTCCGCGCCGGTGGTGGCGCTGCTGAACATGTACCGCTACACCGGCGAGGAACGCTACCGCGACGCGGCCCTGCGCGGCGCCGACTGGCTGGTCGAGGCCTTCATCGACACCGGGAAGCTGGCCGGCTGGGCCGGACAGTACGATGCCGACAACCACCCGGTCGAGGCCCGGCACTTCGAGCCGCCGTCGGTCACGCAGTACGCCGCGCGCTGGGCGGCCTCGGGCCTGTTCGCGGCATACTCAGCGACGCTGGACGACAGGTATCTGCGGCCCGTCCGCCGCGCGCTCGAGTGGTTCGACGCCAACCAGGAGGGCGATCAGGGCTGGTGGTGGGACTACGACATCGAGACCGGCCGGCCGATTCGGATGTACGAGCGCGAGGTATATTTCCTCGACGATCCCGCGCAGGTGCGGGCGTACATGGCCGCGACCGGCCGCGACGTGCCCCCCGCGCCCGCAGACAACGTGAACGTCAACGGTCTGCGCTACCAGTTGTCGCAGATCGAGCAACACCCGCAGGGGCGGATCATGGACCCGCCGACGCAGGCGGAGCTGGCCGACTTCGTCGCCGACGCGGCTCCCCGCTACGTGGCCAGCTACATCGAGGGCGGCTCGCCGCCGCTGAACCAGCGCGTGGGCCTCTACACGTGGGACTCGCAGGCGGGCCTGGGGACCAACCTGGTGCGGCACCAGTGCGTGCGTATCTGCGACCTGCTCATGCGCGCCCGCGCCGCCCGCGGCGACATCCCGGCCGACAACCCGCTCTTCCGCCGCATCGACGCCTTCGTGGGCTGGAACAAGATCCTGATAGATTACGACGACGCGCGCTGACCGGCGAGGTGGCGACCCCCATGGACATCTCCGACGGGCTCAAGATCTTCAGCATCCTCTTCCTGCTGGGGACCATCGCCGCGCTGGTGCGGCGCGACCGGCGCGCCGCGCGCCGGCGCGAGCAGGTCGAGCGGGAGCGGGAGACCTGAAGCCCGGGCCGCCGGCCGTAATGTCAACACATTCCCTCGCTGTGAACACCGAGCACTGTGAGCATCCTGTGAGCGCCGGCGAAGAGGACTGCGGCAGAGGTGACGCGAAGACGCATGTGGCTTGGGAACGCTCGTGACTCATGGGGGAGTCACGAGCGGCGGCGATGGCATCCACTCTGACTGGCTGTCGCGCCTCCAGAGCCCGCCCGGCAGGTGATGCCGGCGGGCTCTACCCTTGCCCCGGGAAGTCAGCATTGGCGCACAGCCGAGAGGAGGTGAGACGAGATGACACGGACTGTACTTACCATGGTGGCCATCGGCGTCGCTATCAGCCTGGTGATGCCCGCACTGGCGTTCACGCTGGACTTCAACTTCGAAGATCTGAGTAATGGCGAAGCGGTTGCAGAGCAGTATGCAGC
>CAZTZN010000249.1:0-6101 GCA_964617715.1 uncultured Armatimonadia bacterium
GAAGGGCATGAGCGACCTGCTGCCGGCTCAGGGACCTGGTGCCGAGGGCTTCGGAACCGGATGATTGGTGATCGCCTGTCACGAGAGGATGCCCCGCGATGAGAGCTGCGCTGCCGCACGACCGCGGGGATACTACCGCGTTCTGCCGCCGGAATCAATGCCCGAGGGCGATGGCGGAGGGGATCAGGGACGCCGAAGCGCAAGACGCGACGCGCCGGCCTATTGTGTTCGAGGCTCGGCGGGGCCGATGTAGTCGGTCGCGACGATGATGTTGTCGAACCAGACGCGGCTGACCTGCCCGGGCGCGGCATCCGTAATGTACAGATACGCCCACACGTAGTTGACCGACAAGTCCTGCACGGCGCGCCACGCGAAGCCCTCGAACGCCGTATCACTCTCGGCGTCGGGATGCCACCAGCCGCCGGTCCAGCGCCCGCGCGGGAAGCCGGGCCCGATGTGGGTGACCACCTGACCGCCCACCCGATGGAGTCTGCCGTCGATCCAGAAGGCCTGTTCGCCGTTGGGCTCGCTCACCGGATCGTTGACCTTCACCATCAGCTCGACGCAGATCCACCGCCCACGCTCGACCGGGGGACGCTCGACGCCGGACAGGAAGGGCGTGCCCCAGTAGCGTCCGTCACCATGCACGTGCATGCCCTGCCAGTAGGTGTAGAAGTCCCAGCGCCAGTGGTCGCCGTAGGGCTCGACGCCGGTCGTGAAGCGGTCATCACCGGCCGGTCGAGTGCCCGCGCCGCCCTGGGGCCACGGAGTGGGCGGGTTGAGACCGCCCAGGTGTGTGCCGAAGTGATGGATGGGGGCGCACTCGGGGTCGAACTTGACGTAGAACCGGGCGAAGACGCAATCCAGGCCGGGAAGCAGACGACGGTACAGGTGGGCGCCGGTGCCCTGGCCGCCGGTGTGGGTCACAAGCAGTGATTGCCCGTCGGCACACTCCGGCGGCGCGTCTGAAGACAGCGACAAGGTCTCGGGGCCCTTGCAGTTGTCCCACCGAGCGACGAGGGTATCGAGTGAGTCCTCGTCGAACCGCTCGACGAAGATGACCGACGCGTCGGCCTCGATGCCACGGTCGCCGGGGTAGCGGGACGCAATGCCCGTTCGGTTCTCGGGCAGGTCCGTGCGCTCAGCCGCGCAGGTCGCCGCAATAGCTGCGGCGGCGATGATGCACAGCGCGCCCACCCCACGCACGACAGTCAACTCCGCCGTCATGGCTGTTCGCCTCGCCACCCCGAAGCGATGCCCTATCGGCGCCGGCGCGGCTTGCGGTAGTAGTGGGTCAGGCCCAGAGACCAGTACTCGCGCGCGTAGTCCGAGCTGTTATCGTTGAAGTAGCGCACGTAGACGCTCCAGCCCCTCACCAGCTCGTAGCTGATCTGGCCGTCGAGCAGGTAGACCGTCTCGGGGGCGGTCTCGTCGTCCTCGAAGGACTCGCGGCCCTGGTTCCACATCAGGTCGGCCTTGGTGCGCAGCCGCCACTGCCTGCCCAGGCGCTGGTTGTGTGTCCAGCCCAGGTCAATCAGCGGCGACCAGTCGTCGGCGTAGCCGAGGTTGCGGCCAAGGCCGCCGAGCAGGCGCAGGTCACCGCTGTCGTAGTTGTACGCCACACCATAGCCTGCGCCGAGGTCCACGTCCTCGAACATGGTGTCGCTGAAGAGGGTGAGGCCCGCGACCTGCCTGAAGCCCTTGGTTTCCACATCCACGCCGTTGAAGACGTAGGTCAGATCCATGTTGAAGATGTCGGTCAGTGGTTCGTTGCCGTAGCGCGGGTCGTCGTAGGCGCGGTCGAAGCGGTTGATCAGAAGGTAGATATCGAGGTAGTCATTGCCCCGGAACGCGTAGTGCGAGTTGCCGGTGAGGTAGATGCGCAGATCATCGTAGCTATAGCGTTTGGTGCTGCCGCTGGTGAAGCTCAACGAGATGCGTGTGTTGTCCACGATGAAACCGCGCTCATCGTAGGGTGGCTCTTCCTCTTCGGTGGCAGGGGCGTTCTGCGCGGCGACCTGCGACAGTGGGACGAGCACCAGCAGTGCGACGAGAGCAGTCGGCATGCGCACGGTCTATCCCTCTTGTTCCTGTGGTATCTGCGCAGCGTCGGTCCCGGGTCTCACTACCCGCGCAGAACGCGTAGATCCTTCCCCCCGGGCCGGCCGCGAACGGTGCCCGTCTCCCCATTCCCCAGCACAAGGACAATCAACCTGCGCCGAGGTTCCATCACCCGCAAGATCAGCGGTCCCCGCCCCGGCCTCAGCCCATCCGCGCGGCGACCAGCACCCACAGCAGCCAGGGCATATAGAGCGCGAAGGCCATCACGAACGCCACGCGGGGCTGGCCCCGGAAGAACTCGCGGAACTGCGTCTCCAGCCACTTGCCCGATTCGAGCAGCGGCGTACTGCCCGCAAGCCACTGCACGATCGTGAGCGGCAGCAGCACGAACACCAGCCCCCACTCCCAGAAGGCCAGGTACACCAGCGGCAGCCCCGCAAGCGCCTGGATGAAGTCGAGCGTGAGGTTCTCGCCGTGCCTGCCGCCCATCATCGCGGCCACGATGATGGCCCATGGTGCTGCCATCCACAGCGCCGCGCGCGAGATCTCCGCGTAGTGCGCGAGCCTGCGCATCGGCCACACCAGCAGCAGCACGCACAGCAGATACCACACACCCAGCACCAGGCCCGGCGCCATCAGCTACCTCCCCAGCGCGCCAGACGACTGATGAGAGACCACACCACGTAGGCCGTGCCCGCGGCGAACAGCGTCGTAACCGGGAGTGCCACCGCCCAGAGCACCACCCGCGGCCAGCCGTCGCCCCGCTGCAGCGCCCGGCGCAGCCCGACCGCCGTGGTCCAGGCCAGCCACGCGCTGAGCGCCGCTCCCGCCATCAGCAGGAGCAGCGGGAGCAGCAGGGCCAGGGAAGTGCCGACCGCGATCGGCGCGCTCATGGCCGCGCCCGCTCAGCGCGCCCGCCGACCGTCGCGGCCCACGTAGACATAGCCCTGGCCCTTGCGGGGCGTGGGCGGCAGCGGCTTGCCCTTGAGCCCGCGCCGGATGATCCCGGTTGGGGCGCCGTCCTGACTGACCACCTCGTACCTGCCCGCCTGCGGTGCGGGCTGTCCGGCGTGCAGCTTCTCTGCCACGGCCCGGCCTCCCCGGTGTGTCGATTCGGCGCCGCCCCCGCATGGCGGCTCACGACCCGCGGCAGGTGACGACAACCCACCGCGACAGCAGCCCAACAGCCGCGCCACTGCTCCCCTGCAGTCAGCGCAGATAGCTCTCGTGCTCCCCGTCCACCCCACCCCTGCCACCGTGCGGTACCGGTCGGCGCAGCAGCGCTCGGGCAGGCCCTGCATCCGCACGCGCCGGGCCCGCCGCGCGAACTCAGCCGGCCGGTCGGCGGCCGGCGGGCGCGCGCCTCGTCGTTGTCGCTACTCCACGCCCATGGCCTTAAGATTGTCGAAGCTGATCTTAAGGCTCTCGAACGGATCACGCTGGCAGGTGTCCTGCTCGACGATGTAGTACTCGGCGCCGATCTCCTCACAGGCGTCGAGGATACCGGGCCAGTCGAGGTTGCCCTCGCCGATCTCGGCGAAGAGCTGCTCGCGGCCGCGCATCGCCATGTCCTTGAAGTGCACGACCGGCGCGCGCTTCCCCATCAGCTTCAGCCACGCCACCGGGCTGGCGCCGCCGTGCTGCAGCCAGTAGGTGTCGGGCTCGAACATGAAGTACTCTGGATCGCTATCCTCGAGCAGGATCTGCAGGGCGGTGCGTTCGCCAAACCTCGCCAGTTCGTGGCTGTGGTTGTGATAGACGAAGACCAGACCGTGCTCGGCCATCGCCCTGGCGACCTCGGAGGCCTCACGGGCGAAGGCCGACCACGTCTCTGCGCTCTCCTGCGCCTCTCGGGGCGCGCCGCCGATGCCCGCGTAGCGGCACTCAAAGAGCTTGTGCATCGCGACGGTGCGCTCGAGGTCATCGCGCATCATCTCGAAGGGCACGTGCGTGGCGCAGATGGTGAGGCCCGCGGCGTCGCAGGCCTGCTTGATCTGCTCGTCGGTGATCTCCTTGCCGTGGCCGGAGAGCTGGACGGACTCGTAGCCGATGTCCGCGATTCTCTGCAGCGACCGCGCCATCTCCTCCGCGGTCTGACAGGTCTGGCGCACCGTATACATCTGGGCGGCGATCTTCGAAGCCATGGTGACAACCCTCCTGGGGTCGATTACTGCGTGGCGGGGTTATTCGGTGGCGGCGGCGGACACACCTGCAAAGTCAGGCGAACGGCTTTCCGCGCAGGCAGAGCATCCCTGCCCGACGCCACTGCCGCGAACACGAAGGGACTTCCTCCCGCGCTGGTGAAGTCCCGCGCGACGGCGAAGACGCTGCGACGGGGAGCTGATTGCGTTGGCGCAGGACGGATGCGTGCGGGCCGCATTGATCGGTTGCGGGAGGCTGGGCAAGACGCACTGCGAGCAACTGGCGCTGATTGACAATGCCGCGATGGTCGCGTTCTGCGACGTCAGCGAGGAGGCGGCCCGCGGGCTGTGCGAGCAGTTCGAGGGCAACTACGCCACCACCGACGTGGAGCGCGTGCTGAGCGATGACCAGATCGACGCCGTCTACATCTGCACGCCGCACGACAGTCACGCCGAGTTGTGCATCCGCGCGGCCGACGCCGGCAAGCACATCCTGGTGGAGAAGCCGCTGGCGCTCACCGTCGAGGACTGCCAGGCGGTGAGCGCGGCGATCGAGCGCACCGACGTGAAGTTGTTCACGGCCTTCAAGATGCGCTACTACGAGCACATCATCCGCGCGCGGGAGATCATCCCTGAGCCGATCATGATCACCATGCAGATGATGGATTTCCCGTGGGGCGCGGAGATCTGGGCCAACGACCCGATCATGGGCGGCGGCAACGTGGTCTCGCAGGGCTGCCACTCATGCGACATCCTGCGCTTCATTGCGCGCCGCGATCCCATCGAGGTCTTCGCGGTCGGGGGGAACTACTACCAGCCCTCCGGGGTCACCGACAATCTCTGCGCGACCTTCCGCTTCGAGGACAACGTCGCGGTGAGCTGGGTGCAGGGCGACGCGGCCTGCCCCCCGCACGCGAGCAAGTTCTTCATGCAGGTCTTCGCGGAGGGCATCTCAGTGACCCTGCACAACCGGTTCTGCACGATGATCGTGGCCGAGCGCGGCCGGGAGCCGCAGGTCTTCGAGGGCCGTGAGACCGGGTTTCTCGAGGAGAATCGCGCGTTCATCGAGTGCATCGTCGAGGACACGCCGCCGACCATCGACCACGTTGACGGGCTGATGGCGACGCTGATGCCGTTGCAGGCGATCGCCTCGGCACGTGATGGCGAACCCAAGCCCATCAGGGCGCTGCTGGCGTAGCCGGGGACAGCTCAGGCGAAGTAGATCAGAGCCAGTGCGACGAGCATGATCACCCAGGCGATGGCGAGCAGGGCCTGGGAGACGGTCGAGAAGCGACGCGCTCGTGGATTCCCGTCCGCGTTCACCGCGCCCTGCACACGCACGGTCGCCAGCGTTACCCCAACGAGCACGACGCACACAATGGCCCACGAGCGGTAGGCCGACTGGGGCAGGCCGCGGGCGGACAGTGCGAACAGCGCGGCGGTGGCCACACCAAAGAGGTTCATCATGATCGTCAGCACCATCAGCGCACTCGGCATTCAGGGCCTCCCGGCTGAGCTGCATTGCGTGCGCTCGCTCGACCACGAGGTTACTACGAGTCGGCCACTCTCTGCAAGGCTCGAACTGCGATTCAGGCCATTTCTTGACCGACCGCGGCCTCGAAGTCAGAGCCATTGATCGAGGCAGCCGCACGTGCCAGCATCGTCGCCGCGTTCGACGCGGGCAGCCAGGGATTGTCGGTCACGGGCGGGGGCGCCCGTCGCCCATAATCGCACCGGCCCCCATGCGCCCGCCCGGTCTCAGCCCGGTTGTTCGCCGACCACCAGGCTCCACACCCCCTCCGCGAACACTCTTGACAGGCGACCTGCCGGTCCGCTATCATAGGGCCCGCGCTGGCGGGTAGTGTAACGGTAACACGACCGGCTCTGGACCGGTTAAGT
>CAZTZN010000250.1:0-6071 GCA_964617715.1 uncultured Armatimonadia bacterium
TTCGGGGCAGTCTCGGCGCCCACGAGCAAGGTCTTATCGTGACGACGAGTGACTTCAGCCGCGGCGCGAGAGACGAGGCCGAGCGCCCCGACGCAACGCCTGTGGGTCTGATGGACGGAGAACTCATGGTCGCCCTGCTGGTGGAGCACGGGATCGGTGTTCGCAAGAATGAGGTGGCGATCCTCACGCTGGATGATTTCGACTCCATCGAAGGATAGCTGAGCACGGGGATACCGCCTGTTACGAGGCAATCGCTGTGTCGATTGCTTGCTTCCTTACGCCGCTGTTCAGGCCAATGAGGAGACCTGACGATGCCTGACGAGCCCCTGCGCATCATGGTCCTGGGCGCGCATCCCGATGACTGCGACCTGCGCTGCGGCGGGATGGCGCTCAAGTACCGCGCGCTGGGCCACCGGGTCAAGTTCGTCTCGGTGACCAACGGCGACACCGGCCATCACGAGATGGGCGGTGGGCCGCTGGCGCGCCGACGCTACGCCGAGACCCAGGCGGCCGCGCGCGTCGCCGACATCGAGTACGAGGTCTTCGACATCCACAACGGGGAGCTGGAGCCCAACCTGTGGGTGCGGCGCATGGTCATCCGCGCCATGCGCGAGTTCCGGCCCGACCTGGTGATCTGTCACCGCCCATGCGACTATCATCCGGACCACCGCGCCGTGGGCGTGCTGGCGCAGGATGCGGTCTTCCAGGTGACCATCCCCAACGTGCTGGCGCTCACCCCCGAGCTGCCGACGCCGCCGGTGCTGGGCTACGCCTATGACCGCTTCACCGACCCGACGCCCTACGTCCCGACCGTGGCCATCGACACCGACGACGTCTTCGAGCGCAAGGTGGACATGGTGCACTGCCACGAGTCGCAGATGTACGAGTGGAACCTGCGCTTCTCCGACCCGGTGCCCGAGGACGAGCGGCGCACGTGGCTGGGCGAGCGCCTGGCGGCGCGCTTCGCGGGCCTCGCCGACGACGCCCGCGAGTGCCTCGTGAAGTGGTACGGCGAGGAGCGCGGCAACGCCATCCGCACCGCCGAGACGGTGATGATCTCCGAGTACGGATCGGTGCCCGACGAGCCGCGCCTGCGCGAGCTGTTCCCGTTCTTCCCGTGAGGTCACCGGCGCGGCCGGCGTCTTCGCCGCGCCGACAGGGGAGGCCCGGCCATGACCTTCGATCCGGATCAGAAGCAGGCTCTGCTGCAGGCGATGTGCGCGATGCCCACCGTGGATGCGCATGAGCATCTGCACCCTGAGCCGATGCGCGTCGGGCGCCAGGTGGACATCTTCCTGCTCTTCCATCAGTACCTGCGCGTGGACCTCACCCTGGCGGGCATGCCCCCGGCCGACGTGGAGCTGCTCGATGACGAGCGCGCCCCGCTGGACCGCAAGTGGCAGGCGCTGGCTCCCTACCTCGACCTGGTGCGCACGGGCGCCGTCGCGCAACCGGCGCTGGTGGCGCTGCAACGGTTCTTCGACGAGGACGACCTGACCGCCGACAACTACGAGCGCATCTCTGAGCAGATGCGCGCTCACAATACACCCGGCGTGTACGAGCGCTGCCTGCGCGAGGCGTGCAACATCGTCCTGGTGCTCAACCAGAACCGCACCATGTGGCAGACCGACCTGTTCCGCCCGATCCTGCCCGCGCCGCGCTTCACCGGCGCGCGCACCCGCGAGAGCCTCATCGAGGGCTGCGCGGAGGATGAGTGCGAACCGCCGGGGACGCTGGCGGGCTATGTCGAGCAGATGCACGAGCGGGTGCGCCGACACCAGGCGGCGGGCATGATCGGCGTCAAGGGCCACGGCTTCCGTTACGTCCCGGGCGACGCCGAGTCCGCCCGCCCGGCCTACGACCGGCTCATGGGCGGCGACCCGCGTCCGGATGACGGGCCGGTGGTTGAGGCGTACCTGCGCGACGAACTCTACCGGCTGTGCGGCGAGATCGACCTGGTGGCCGTGCAGCATACCGGCGTGTGGGCGGGCATGGGCTCGGACGTGCGCAGCATCCACCCGGGCAACATCTTCGACCTGGCCAGGGCGCACCCGAACACGCGCTTCGACGTCTTCCACGCGGCGACCCCGGCGCCGGTGGACGCGGGCTTCCTGTGCCGCTCGCTGCCCAACATCTACCTCAACGCCTGCTGGAGCCATCTGCTGGCGCCGCAACTCACCAGGCAGGCCTACGACTTCTGGCTCGACATGCTGCCCATCAACCGGGTCATCGCGTGGGGTGGCGACTACTGGTGGGCGGTCGAGAACGTCTACGGTGTGGTGATGAAGACGCGCGAGATCCTCGCCGAGGTGCTGGCGGCGCGCATCGCCCGGGGCGACTTCGACGAGGCGCGCGCGCTGGAGATCGCCCGCCGCTGGATGCACGACAACGCGCGCGAGGTATACTTCATAGACTGACAGGCGTGCCCATCATGCCGCCCACGGCGGCAGATGCCGAACCTGTCCTGCGGAGGTGGATGACGATGGCCCGCGCCATGGCGCTTGCCGCGCTGCTCGCGCTTGCCGCGAGCGTCTTCGCGCAGCCCATTGACGTGCCGCGCACCGACACCCCGCCCGCCATTGACGCCACGCTTGATGATGCGTGCTGGCGGCAGGCCACGGTGCTCGATGATTTCACACCGCCGGGCAGCGACGAGCCCGCGGCCCAGCCGACCGAAGCGCGACTGTGCGCGGACGGCACCTGGCTCTACCTGAGCTTCGCCTGCCACGAGGCGCATCCCGAGCAGATCGTGCGTGAACAGACCGAGCACGATGGCCCGGTGAACCTCGATGACTCAGTGGAGATCCTCATCGTTCCCACGGCCGACCGCTCGCGCTACTACCACTTTCTGCTCTCGGCCAACAACATCCGCGCAGAGCAGCAGGGCTGGCCGGGGCGCACGCCCTACCGGCGCTGGGACACGGGCTGGCGCTCGGCGACCGCGGTGACCGATGACGGCTGGGTGGCGGAGATCGCCCTGCCGCTGGTCGTCCTCTACGGTGGGGGCGATCAGTGGTACCTGAACCTGTGCCGCAACCAGCGCACCGAGCCCGTGCAGTTCTCGTGCATCGCCCCCGTGCGGCGGCTGTTCAACGAGCTGGACGCCTTCCTGCCGATGGTGCCGCTGGGGGGAGGGGCGCCGGCGTTCGCCCCGCTGCTGACCGACCCCCGGGTGAGCACCTACCGCGAGGGCGAGCGCGGCTGGGGCTATGAGGTGACCGTGCAGGCCCGGAATCTCACCGGCAAACCCGGTTCGCTCGAACTGCGCGTAACCGACGAACCTGCGCGCACCGAGCCATCGACGATCACCGTGCCGGTCGAGTGGGGCGCGAAGGACGATCGCGAGCTGAGCGTCTTCGTGCCCGCGGCGGTGCCCTCAGACCGGGCCGTTGTCCTGCGGCTGGTCGATCCGCAGTCCGGTGAGCTGCGGCAGTGGTTGACCGTCGAGGACACCACGCCGCTGAGCCCGCTGTCGGCGTGGCCGGACCGCTCGTACTACTCGGTTGAAGAGAGTGCGCGCGTGGTCTGTCAGGTGCGCGCGCCGGACGCCGAGCTGGCCGGATGGTCGCTGGCGGTCACTGCGGCCGACGGTGATGTCCTGGCGCGCACCGACCGGCCCTCCGGCGGCGAGCAGATGCTCGAGCTGCCGCTGGCCGACATCGCCCTGGGCGAGCACCACCTGACGGTGATGCTGAGCGACGCGCAGGGGCGCGAGGTGTCGCGGCGCGAGATGACGCTGACGCGGCTGGAGCCGCGGCCGGGCGAGGTGAAGATCGACCGCGTGCGCCAGGTGGCGCTGGTCGATGGTGAGCCGTTCTTCCCGCTCGGATTCATGGCCACCGAGCCGCAGGATGTGCCCGACTATGCCGAGGCGGGCTTCAACATGGTCAGCTCGTTCGCGGTGGCCTACCGCGCCTCGGAGGGCGAGACCCCGAGTACCATCGCCGACGCCGCCCTGGCCAGCGGCCTGAAGTACATCGACTACCTGCCGCGCTACTTCTTCACCCCGGACGGTCGCACGCTGCGCCGCGCGGGCATCGGCAAGTCCAATCCCGAGTTCCCGGCGGCGATCGAGGACTGTGCCCGGCGCTGCCTGCCGCCGGTGATGGCGGCGCTGCGCGACCACCCGGCCATGCTCGCCTACTACGGCATCGACGAGCCCTTCGGCGACATCGCGCGCGAGGGCTGCCGCATCCTCTACGATGCGGCCCACCGCCTCGACCCGCACCATCCGGTCTACGTGCTGTTCTCGAGCTGGGTGCCGCAGGAGCCGGGCTGGGATGACACCATGGACCTGGTGGGCATCGACCCCTACATGATCATGGGGCACCCCGAGCCCACCGAGATTCGCCACACGCTCGCCTACCCCGCGATCACCCAGGAGCGGGCGCGACGCTTCGCCGACGAGATGCATACCACGCTGTGGATCGTGCCCGAGAGTGAGTACTACTCCGGTTCAATCCGCCCGCTGCTGCCTGAGGAGCAGATGTGTCAGACCTTCATGACGCTCATCTACGGCGGACGCGGCCTGCTTTACTTCCGCAATCCCGTCTACCACGCGCTGAGCTGGGAGAACTTCCATGAGATCACGCGGCGGGTGCGCGCGCTCATGCCCGCCCTGCTCACGCGCCAGCCCGCGCAGACCGTGGAGTATCTGCCCCGTGAGGCGCGGCGCTTCGACTACCCGCTGGTGCACGCCTGCGTGCTCGCCGAGCCCGACGGCACGCCGGTGATCCTGGCCGCCAATACCGAGCCGAATCGGGCCGAAGTGCGCTTCACTCTCGACGATCTGCCCGACACCGCGACGGTGCGTCGCATGTTCGCCGGCGACACACGGGCCGTGAGCGCGCACAGCTTCACCGACTCCATCGAGGGCTGCGGCGTGCGTGCCTACCGGATCGCGGGATTCCGGCTGCCGGACGAGACGCGCCTGAGCGTGACTGTGGGCGGGGAGGCGCTGGAGCGGCTGGCGCCGCCGCGGATCACGACCATGCCTCCGCCCGAGCGCAACATCCTCACCAACGGGGAGCTGGAGGGCCCGGATGGCTGGCAACTCTCGCCGGGGGGCAATGCCGACAATGCGCCGGCGCAGATCGACTTCCCCGAGCGCGATGACGCGCCCGGCCGCTGCCTGCACATTGTCCGCGACAACGACTACGGGAACGCCTGCATCATCAGCGACTGGATCACGCTGGCGCCACACACGCGCTACCGCTACGGCTGTGAGATCCGCGGCACCATCACCCGCGGCACCGGACGCATCTCCATGATGATGATCGGGCGCGACGGCCATGGCATCGCGGATGTGCCCGGCCTCACGCTGGAGGCGACCGCCGAGCAGTGGCAGTCGCGCTCACGCGAGGTGACTATCGGCGACGACCCGGTGGAGCTGCGCGTGTGGCTGAGCCTCTACCGCGTCGGCGGTGAGGGCTGGTGGGACAATGTCTACCTCGAAGAGGTGGGCGAGGCCCCGGACGCGCGCAACCTGCTGGCCAACGCCAGCTTCGAGCACGCGGTCATGCCCGGGTGGCCGGACATGTGGTGGCCCCCGCAACGCGTCTTCCCGCGTATCGGTGAGCCCGACGCGCAGTGGACCCAGGACTTCGACGAGGCATGGGACGGCGAGTGCAGCCTCCGCACCACCGGCCGCGAGGGCGAGCTGGTGCGGCCCTACTCGACCACCAGGCACGGGCCGGAGGCCGTCCCGGGTGAGCCCTACACCTTCTCGATGTACATGAAGGCCGACGAGGCGGGCCGGCGGGTTATCCTGCGCGTGGGCGACACCTCCGAGCGCTTCGAACTGACCACCGACTGGCGGCGCTACCACCTGACCGGCAGCTTCGCCGGCGGGGGCGGCGGGCGTCCGGAACGCGTGTGGGTGGCGTTTTACTGCGAGGACCCGGGCACCTACTGGGCGGACGCGGCGCAGTGTGAACGCGGTACCGAGCCGACCGAGTGGACGCCGGACCTGTTCCCGGGCGCGGTCGCGCCGTAGGCAGGAAACGGCGCCCCCGTCTGCCGTTTGTCGTTCGGAGGGGCCGGTCGCCTGACCGGCCCTGCCGTTGCCGTTC
>CAZTZN010000251.1:0-6066 GCA_964617715.1 uncultured Armatimonadia bacterium
GGAGGGCGGCTCTTTAGAGCCGCCGCCGTTGGCGTCGGTTACGATCCGAGAACGGTGGCGCATCTGAAGACGCGCCCGCGAGACGGACATGATGATGGGTTCGCGGGTAGGCCGCGACAGCGCACGACAGCGGCCCTCCGGGCCGCCCCCCGGCGAGGGCGCCGGGGGCACAACGGCAACGGCCAAACGGCGACGGCGAGCCGGTTAGGAGAGCCGCCCCTCCCACGGCAACGGTCGCAATCGCCGCCACCGGTCCATGCCACGGAGCAATTGCTCGCCACGCCATGGAGTGATCGCGGATGACCGCTGATGACCGGACGCTTGCGGTGCTCGGCGGGGGCGCCGGGGCCCGCGCGGCGGCCGCTGAGTTAGCCCTCGCGGGCTGGCAGGTGCGCCTGTGGGACCTGCCCGAGTTCATCGATGGGATCGCGCCACTGCTGAGCGACCATCACCTCGAGGTTGACGGACTCACCGAGGGGCATGCGGAGCTGCAGCTTGTAACCGATGACGTCCACGATGCCTGCGAGGGCGTCTCCCTGGTCCTGATCGTCGCCCAGGCCGCGGGCCATCGTCCCATCGCTGAAGCACTGGCCGCCGCAGTCACCTACGACCAGACGGTCGTGGTCATGCCGGGCAGCACGGGCGGTGCGCTGCAGGTCGCGCAGATCATCACCGATGCGCGCGGCTTCGCGCCGACCGTCGCCGAGACCGCGACTCTCCCCTGCGCCGCCCGCACCCGGGGCGAACGCGGCGTGACCATCAACCACCGCGTGAAGCTGGTCAAGCTCGCGGCGCTCCCCACGTCCGCGACCCGCCGCGTCGTGCGTGACCTCAAACCCGCCTTCGGTGGCCTCCAGGCGGCGGCGAGCGTGCTCGAGACCAGCCTGAGCAACGGCAATCCGGTCATCCACCCGGCGGTGATGCTGCTCAACGCCGCTTTCGTCGAGCGGGTCGAGGGCGATTGGGAGTTCTACGCCGACGGCGTGACTCCCGCGGTGGCGCGCCTCATCGAGGACCTCGATGAGGAGCGGCTCGCGCTCGGCCGCGCCATGGGCCTGGACCTTCTCCCTGAGCCGGAGATGTCGCTGCACCAGGGTTACTCCAAGGTCGCGGACTACCTGGTGGCCTACCGCGACGGCCCCGGCTTCCAGGACCTCGGCGGCCCGGACTCGCTGCGACACCGCTACTTGACCGAGGACGTCGCCTTCGCGCTGGTCACGTGGCTGGAGCTGGCGCAGGTCTTCGGAGTCGCCATGCCCACTGCTGAGGCGGTCGTGAGCATCGCGTCCTCGGTCCTCGACGAGGACCTGCGCGGTTCGCCTGCACGCGGTCTGCACGCGCTGGGCCTCGCCGGCATGTCCGCGGAACAGATCATTGCGTACTGCCGCGGGTAGGTCGGACCGAGCGCCGCACAATTCGTCCGCCGTACGGAGGTCTCGACATGTCACGCAGCGCCATCGCCGCGATCATCGCATCCATTGTGTGCACCGCGACGGGAGCGTGGGCCGAATTGCAGATCCTCGATCAGCCCATGTGGGTCTTCCCCGGTCAGACCTTCCGCATCGCCCTCGGCCAGCCCGCCGGGGCCGGCGAACTTGACGTCGAGTACCCCGGCAACGTCGAGATGTTCGACCGTTGGGACCAGGACGAGCGCCAGCGCTTCTACTTCCGCGCCCTCGAGCCCGGCGACGCCACCATCAGCTTCTCAGGCGCGGGCGGGGAGCTGCAGATCATCGTGCCGGTCATCGCGTGGGGTGACATCTATGAGCCGCGCGAAGCCCGAGGAGTCCAGCTTCCGCGCCTCTGGCCCATGGGTGGGCAGATCGATGAGCCCAAGCGCGGCCCGACCCTCTACACCGCCCGGGAGCTTCAGGAGCTGCGCGCGTCCGGAGCGGAGCCGGGGCCCATCGCGCAGCGATGGATCGAGATGACCGACGAGGAGATCTGGTCAATCATCCCCGGCCCCGCCATCCCGCGCACCTGCCTCATGGTGCTGGGCGGCTATGACGCCGACCGCGGCGTCGGTAAGGGCTGTCCGGTGTGCGGCGCCGCCATCTACGAGGGCCGCAGCGGCTTCTACCCGTGGGTGTTCGACCCGGTGAACCATCCATGGAAGGTCGGCTGCCCCAACTGCGGCACCTGGTTTCCCTCCAATGACTGGCAGAACGGGGACATGCACTCGGGGCCCTTCCCCGATGATGGCTGGGGCTGCGAGCCGGTCGATCCGGTCTCAGGCGCCTCGGGCACACCCTGGCGCTGGCCCTTCATCGCCTACTACCATCAGTGGCAGGCCTACATGAACACGCTCACGCCCGGCATCATCCAGGCCGCCACCGCCTACGCCACCACCGGCGACGAGCGCTACGCCCACGCCTGCGCGGTGGCGCTAGTGCGCTTCGCCGAGAGTCACCTCGACATGAGCCTGAACCTCAATCACCGCAAGCGCGCCTTCCGCGACGGCGTCTACCAGTGGCCCGTGGGCGCGCCCATTGACTCCCTCATCGGGCGGCTCAGCGGCAGCTTCTCATACATCCAGCCCAACTGGGACACCCCGCGCATGGAGAACGCCGCACGCGCCTACGACCTGATCTTCGACACCATCGCCGATGATCAGGCCTTGCTCGAGTTCGTGCGCAGCCGACACCATCCCGAGATTCAGACCGCCGAGGACCTGCACCGCTTCCTGCAGGCCGGGATCATCCGCACCTGTGCCCAGTATGGCATCGACAACGCGGTCGCGCGCAACTGGCCCATGCAGGAACAGATGGTCGCCACCATGGCGCTCGCGCTCGGGACGCCCCAGTCTCTCGGGCTGGTCGATCATCTGCTCAACGGCCCGCCGGCGCTGCGCTACTCGCTCACCAACCAGTACCTCAAGGACGGCGCCGGCCACGAGACCGGCGGCTACAATCGCATCCAGATCCGCGATATGCTCGGGCTCGCCGACCTGTTCGCCCGCATAGAGAGCCTGATGCCCGATCTCTACCGGCCACCGAAGTACATCTCGCTGGTCGAGGACCCCAAGTTCCGCCAGATCTTCGACTTCCCGCTCGACGCCTCACTGATCGCGCGCACCACCGACGAGACCGGCGACGCCGGCCACCCCAGCACCGATCCGGCGCCGCTGCGGCAGGGCAAGCCGCTGGAGCGCGCGGACTTCGCCCAGGCCTTCGCGTGGACCGGCGTGCCGCGCTTCGCCCAGGCCGCGTGGGGGCCGAGTGGGAGCGTCCCCGGCAACGTCTCGCCCGAGGTTGCGGCGCAGATCGAGCGCATCGGGCGGGAGCTGGGCTGGATGGTTGATCTGCCCAGCAACATCCTGGACGGCTACGGGCACGCGATCCTGCGCTCGGGGGAGGGCGACCGCCAGCGGGCGCTGTGGGTGCGCTACGGTGTGGCCATCCAGCATCGCCACCGGGATATGCTGACCTTCGGCCTGGAGGCGCTGCAACGCAAGCTGCTGCCCGAGCTGGGCTACCCGGTCGGATGGACCTACTCGGGGGTGTGGGAGAGCAACTGGGGCACGCACTACGGCACGCATATCACGGGCGTTCCGACTTCCAGCTTCCCCATCGGCGGCGTGGAGACCTTCGCGGCCAGCGCCCCGGCGCAGTACGTCCGCGTGGCCTCCGAAGTTCCCGACGAGGGTGACACCCAGCCGCGCCGCGAACGCGTGCTGGTGCTGGTGGACATCGACGATCAGGACTGCTACGCCATCGCGCTCGAACGCGTCTTCGGCGGCACCGAGCACACCTGGTCCTTCCACGGGCCCAGCGGCCCGGCGCAGTTCTCCGGCGTGACGCTTACTCCGCAGGGCGGTGGCACCGTCGCCGGACCCGATGTCCCCTACCGCGACACCTCGTTCGCGCCCTCCGGCGACGGTGAGCTGCGCTGCCTCAATTTCATGCCGGATCCGAGCGTCGGCGAGGTCACCGGCCCATGGGAGGCCAGCTTCGAGTTGGAGGGCCAGGACGGCGTCTTCCTCCATGCCACGCAGCTCACCCCGAGCGACGGCCGCATCTGGACCTCGGTATGCAGCGCGCCCGGCGGCGCCTCGACCTACAAGGCCACCTGGTGCGTGCTGCAACGCTCCGGTGAGGAGCCGCTGCGCAGCCAGTATCTGACGGTGCTGGAGCCCTACGAAGGCGAGCGGCGGGTGCGCAGCATAGAGCCGGTGCGCGTCAGCGGCGACCTGATGGCCGATGACTTCCCGCCGCTGGCCCTGCGTGTGACCACCGACGAGTTCACCGACACCATCATCATCCAGCCGCGCCACGGCTTCGCCTGCGCGACCGCTGATGGCTCGCTGACCACCGACGCCGAGTTTGCGCTCTGGCGGCAGCGCGGCGGCGCGCTCGACACCGCGGTGCTGGTGCGCGGCACCGCGCTGGTGTCCATCGACGAGGGGCTGACGCTGGCGGTGCCCGAGTACACCGGCGTTATCGAGAGCTGCGACTGGCCCGACCGGACGGTGCGGGTGCGCTGGGACGAGGCCCTCCAGGGCCTCGCCGACCAGGCGATCTGGACCGGCGCGGCGGCCGGCGATGCCGAGCGGCTCATGCAGGTGCAGTTCACCGGCGCGGGCGCGGCCGACGCCTCGGCGCTGGTGGGCCGGCACGTGCGCATCAGCAACGACGCCGGCAATCGCGCCGCGCACACCATCGTCGCCGCCGAGCCCATCGAGGGTGGCGTGCAGCTTACCCTCGACTACGATGCGCGCGTGGGCGAGGGCCCGGTGAGCGCGACCGCCGACGGTGTGGTGACCAGCGGCGTGGGCTTCCGCCTGAACGCCTTCGGCTACTACGACGGCAAGACCGTCGCGAATGAGGACGGCAGCGCGGCCTACCGCTTCACGCGCCTCGACCGCGGCGTCTCCGCAATCATCGACGAAGCGCGTCACGGCCAGGTCCCGGCGGCCACGCTCGCCAAGGCCTTCACCGACCGCGACGGCGACGGGCTGGCGCGCATGATCCTCTACGACTACGGCCCCGGCGACACCGTCACCATCCCGTGCTGGGCGATGGTTCGCCGCGAGCGATGAGCCGGCATCCCGCCGCGCCGTGGCGGGAGCGAGGAACCCCGCGCAACCTGCGGGCGTTGGCTCACGTAGAGGCCCGTAGACGCGCGCACTCCTCAGGCATAGCGGAGGTGGTTGATGTGGCAAGGATAGCGATGTGCATTGGGCTGCTCGTAGTGGTCGCGCTGCCGGTGGCGGCGCAGCCTGCCGGCGGGCAGCAGCAGGACCTCGACCGCATGGCGGCCGAGCAGAAGCTGCAGGAGCGCATCTCGTTCTTCGAGGAGATGGGCCTGCCTCGCGAGGCCGCGACCGTCATGGCCGTCTTCGCCGAGGCCGGCATGGACCCGGCGCAGATGGCCCTCATGATGATGATGGGCGAGCGTGGCGGCGAGGAGGCCATGCTGCCCATGCTCATGATGAACTCGATGAAGGGCGCCGCGGCCCTCGCTCCCGCCATGGTCGAGCGCGACGGGCGGCTGTTCATCGCCGAGGGCGGTATGCTCTACGTCATCGACGAGGAGACGCTCGAGGTCGTCTCGACCCTTGAGTATGCTCCCAGGCCGGCGCCCGAGGACAGTCCCATCTGGTCGCTGCTCGGGCCAATGATGGCCGGCGCGCGCGGCAAGGCCCAGCAGACCGCGTGCCTGAGCAACCTCAAGCAGCTCGGCCTCGCCTTCATGATGTACCTGCAGGACCACGACAACTGGCTGCCGGACGAGAACTGGGTCGAGGCGGTCTATCCGTACATCCTCAACCGCGCGGTCTTCACCTGCCCGTCGCGGCCCGAGCAGCCGGTCGCCTACGCGCTCAACGAGGCGCTGCTGCCCATGAACATGGGCGAACTGCCGAACCCGGCGGAGACGGTACTGGCCTTCGAGACCCTCGAGGGCGGCGAGGCCCCGGTGGGCGGCGCGGAGCTGGTCCCGCCCGACGGCATCCACAACGGCGGCATCAACGTGCTCTTCGCCGACGGCCACGTCAAGTGGGTGCTGCCCCAGGCCGCCGTGCAACTGCTCGCGGGGCAGTAGCGCTCAGCGCACGGCGCGTCCGTA
>CAZTZN010000252.1:0-5974 GCA_964617715.1 uncultured Armatimonadia bacterium
TGCCCATGCCGTCAGCGACTGGTCGATGTACACGATCATGATGCCGAAGTTCAATCGCTACCTGCGCGAGGGATCGGTGAAGCTGCGCGATGACGCGATCATCGGGCGCACGCGCGGCGGTTACGGCTTCGCGCATCGCTTCCCCTACAATGGCGCGCGCCGGCTCGGTTGGGACTCGTGGCACTACGGCGCGAACTTCCTGCGCACCGGCCCGGTTTTCAAGGGCTGGCTGTACTACGTCAACTACGAGCGCTTCATCCGCGATGAGGGCGTGGCGGGCGAGCGGCTGCTCGCCTACGGCTCGGCGGACCCGACCGACCTGTCGGCGCCGCTGCTGACCTGCCCCGACTGGGAGGGCGCGCGCGACGCCTGCGACGATATCTCGCTGGTGCGGCTGCTGGAGGCGCGCCTCGCCCGCGCACGCAAGGCAGGCGACCTGCCCGCCGAGGAGCTTGACGCAATCGATGCGGAGCTGCACAGCTTCCTGGGAGAGGCATCGCCCTACAACCTGCACCTGGAGCCGCGCCACTATGAGCACGCGGAGCTGTCCTACGATTACGAGGTCGTGGTGGACGCGACCACGCCCGACCTCGAACGCGCCAGGCGGCGGGTGCTGGAGCTGCTGGCGCGACTGCGCACCCCGCGCGGCGCCGACCGCACGGTCACCTGGCACGAGGTGACGCTGAACCAGGGGGACTTCGGCCGCGGGCCCATCCGCTACGGCGACGGCGCCCGGGCCGAGGCCGGGAGGCTGGCCGCGGCGCTCAAGCGCGAGGCCGACCTGCTCTTCGACATTCCGCAGGCGGGCCTCGAGGGCCGGGAGACCGCGGGCATCCACCTGGCGCTGGCGCACGATCCGGCCCTCGCCGGGCTGCTGGCCTCGCGCCCATGGTTCCCGCGGGCGGATCTCCCGGGGCCGGGCGGCTACGTGCTGCTGACCTGCGCCGAGGAGAATGCCGTGGCCATTGTCGGCGGCGACGAGGCGGGCCTGGCGACGGGCGTTGACGCCTTCATGACCTTCGTGTCGGAGCGGCCGTAGGCGACGGGAGAGGGCGCGTCACCATGATGCCCGCCGCCTCGGGAGGAGGAGGCCACCGACGCCACCGGGTACAACTACCCCGCTGTCGGCGAAGTGCGTGCGCAACGGAAGGGACCACTCATGCGCAGGGCAGTTCGCTTCACCGTGGTCGAGATGTCGGGGAGCCGCTTCGAGATGGGCCGGCAGTACGGCCGGCAGTGCCGGGCGCTCATCCGCCGCCTGGTCGGCCGCTTCGACGGCATGCTGCTGGAGCCGGCCTACCTTGAGGCCGGGCGCAAGGTCGCGCTTGAGGCCCTGCCGCACGTGCGCGCGGAGGCGCCGGAGCTGGTCGAGGAGGTCGAGGGCATCGCCGCCGGGGCCGGGCTGGACTTCGAGGACGTCTTCCGACTGAGCTGCTCGCAGGAGATGAACTCGTGGCAGGGCTGTATGCGGCGCAAGGCGATGAGCACGGTGCCGACCGGCTGCACCAGCATCGCCGCCCGCACGGACGGCGCCAGCCTGGTGGCGTGGAACATGGACTGGTGGATCAAGTGGCAGCCCTACATGGTGCTGCTGCATGGCCACCCGGAGGACGGCCCGGACTTCCTCTCGTTCGCAATGGCCGGCAGCGTCGGCCGCCCGGGGCTGTCGGAGCACATCGCCGTCGCCGCCAATTTCCTGCCCTACCGCGCCGCGCCCGAGTTCGAGGCCGGCGGCGCCGAGTGGGCCGGGGCGGGGGTGCCCTACAGCTTCATCGCACGTATGCTGCTGGCCCGGCGCAGCACCGCCGACGCGCTGAAGATGCTCAGGCGCGTGCGCCGCATGGCCTGCCTGAACTACACCATCGGTGACACCACCGGCGACATCTGCTGCGTCGAGACCATGCCCGCGGACCTGGCGGTGCTCAGGCCGAAGGACGCGGGCTTCATCACCCACGCCAACTCCTACCACGCGCGCAAGTTCGGCGGGCTGACCGAGCGCCAGCAGCGCGAGAAGGACCCGCGCGCGTACCGGGCCCGTGAGGTGCTGCGCCGCCGCAACGAGCCGCTGGAGCGCGCGGACATCTACGCCGCGCAGCGCTCGCACTTCCCGCGCCGGAACACCGGCGTGTGCGTGCATTCCGGCGGCGAGAGGCCCGCGATCACGCTCCTGTCGTTCGTGGGCGACCTGCGCGAGCACACCGTGTGGGCGGCGTGGGGCTCGCCGTGCGAGCACCGCTTTCTGAGGTACGATCTGTAAAGTGGCCCGGCCGACTTCGTCGCGGATGCGCCGCATCCGCCCGGCAGACGGGCCCTCCGGACGACCATCGCGACCGCCCACAGATCGAGGTGACGCCCATGCCTGAGGAAATGACGCCCCGAGAGCGCTGGCTGGCGGTGCTGCGCCGCGAGCCCTTCGACCGCTTCCCGCTGGACTACCGCGCCACGGCCGAGATGACCGCGAAGCTGGTCGAGCACATGGGCGCGGCCGACATGGCCGAGGTCCGCGAGCGCCTGCACATCGACCCGGTGATGGCAGTCGGGGGGCGCTACATCGGTCCGCCCATCCCGCCCGACGAGGACGTCTTCGGCGTGAAGTACGAGATGGCCGACTACGGCGCCGGCGTATATCGCGAGGCGGTGAAGGGGCCGCTCGAGGAGTTCAACTCGGTCGAGGAGATCGAGGCCAACTACACCTGGCCCTCGCCCGACTGGTACACCTACGACCACATTCCCGCGCAACTCGAGGGCCATGAGGACTGGGTGATTCAGGGCGGGCACTACGAGGAGTTCGCAACCTACAAGAACCTGCGGGGCGTGGCCCAGGGTTACGCCGATCACATCGAGCACCCCGAGATGGTGCATTACATCATGGGCAAGCTCGCCGACCTCGCATATGCGCGCAGCGAGCGCATCTTCGAGGCGGCGGGCGGGCGCGTGATCTGGACCTGGGTGGCCGAGGATTTCGGCACTCAGGAGACGCTGCTGATGTCGCCGGCCATGATCCGGGAGTTCCACTTCCCCCACATCAAGCGTCTGTGCCGGCTGGCTCACGATTACGGGGTGTTCGTCTTCCACCACTCCGACGGCGCGGTACGCGACAACATCCCGCAGATGATCGAGGCGGGCATCGATGTGCTCGACCCGGTGCAGTGGCGCTGCAAGGGCATGGAGCGCGAGGGACTGGTGGCCGACTTCGGCGACCGGATCGGCTTTCACGGGGCAATGGACAACCAGTTCACGCTCCCCTTCGGCACGCCCGAGGACTGCCGCCAGGAGGTGCGCGATAACTTCCGCATCCTGGGGGCCAAGGGAGGCTACATCCTGGGGCCGTGCCACAACATCCAGCCGATCACCCCACCCGAGAACGTGGTCGCGCTCTACGAGACCGCCTACGAGGAGGGGTGGCGGTAGCCGGCAAGCGCCGACGACCATCCATTCCGTGGGGACTGCCGGGGCCGGATCAGGGGGCGAGTGCATGAGCGTCCCGGGCGTCCACGCACCGTGGAACCTGCTCTGGCCGGCGGGCCTGATCGTGGGCGCTATCTGGCTGGTGCGGCGCTGCCTCGCGTGGGAACGGCGATCCGGACCCGGCCCGCCACGGCGGCGAGCAGTTCGGTGACACCCAGTACTCGGTGGTCTTCGACCTCAACGCGCGCGCGGTGCATTACTGCGGCCGGCCCTGCCGCTGCGCGTGGCGGACGGTGGCGCTCTAAGTCTTTCGCCTCGCCTCCCGCTCGAGGCTGTGCCCGGTCAGGCCGGACAGCGCGTTCCTGCGCCGGTTCATCATGGCGCGCGGGCAGTACGGCACGTCGTCACCGTGGTCACGGTGGATGATGATGATGCACTTCACACAATCCCCCTAATACCGGCAGCTTCCCGGACAGGGGCAGCAGTCCTCACCGGAGTTCAGCAGCTCATCCGGGAACTGCTCCTGCAGCTTGCGGACTTCAGCGCCGCGCCCCTCCCCGAACAGCCGCGTCGTCGCGATCTTGGTCGGGTGATCGTCGATTCTGGTCACGCGTCCTCTCGCGCCCGCCCACAGCAGCACCGACGAAAACACGCCCCCGGGATCATCGTATCCCGGGGGCGCCTGGACGGCGGTCTCGGCGTGGGCTACTGGCTATCATCGAAGCGCTCGGCGTTGAACGGGATCTTGCCGAAGATGCCCCAGAACTCCTCCACCTGCTGCGACGCCACGTTGGCGACGATGTAGAGGTAGTCCGGCGTCAGGTAGCTCAGGGGCACCTGGCACTCCCAGACCACATCGTAGTCATCGTCGAGCGCGACGCGGCCGACGGGGTCGTTCCAGTTGAAGCGCAGCATCTCGAGCGCGAGTTGCTCGGCCTCATCGAGGTTGTCGCCGGGGATGCCACCGGTGTAGGCGTGGATGTAGGCCACGCCGTTGAAGGTCATGGCGTAGACCACGACGTCGTTGTCGAACGGGATCTTAAAGTTCTCCTCGTCGAAGACCTCGTACTTGAGATCCGATTCGTCAAGCATGGCGGTAAGAGTAGCGTGGTCGCTCTCGCCGGCGCCGGGGTACAGGTCGGTGGGCGTTGTGGGCTCCTCGTCGCTTTGAAGCAGTTCGTAGAAGCTCTCGACCTGATTGGCGGCGATGTTACACAGGTCGCGCAGGTAGCCGGCGGTGGCCACGCCCATGGGCACCTGCGCCTCCCAGTAGAGCTTGTTGGCGCCGTCCTCTTCGTTGACGGAGAAGCGGCCGACCGGGTCGAAGTAGTTGAACCGCAGCGCGTGAAAGGCCGAACCATCGGGGAGATCACCGAACTTCACGTAGGTGCGCAGCAGCCCGTCGAACTCCTCGACGTAGACCGTGACCTCGTTGTCGTAGGGCACCTCCCAGGTGTCGCCCTCGAACTGGCTGTAGCTCAGACCGGTGGCCGCCAGCAGCTCTTCGACCCCGGACGTCGCCGTGCCGGCCTGGGCGGTGCCGCCGGTCGCGGCGCTGCCGCCGGCGATCGGGCCGCCACCGGTGGCGGACGCGAAGTAGACGGGGGGGTCACCGTCGGGGTCAGAGGCCAGCCAGTCGCGCAGGACGTTCGAGGGGATGGCCCACTTGGTGGACATGTTCTCGCTGATGATCGTCTGGGTGTGCACGCCCACCACGCGGCCCTGTGCGTCCACCACGGGGCCGCCGGAGTTGCCGTTGTCGGCCTCCGCGTCATGTTCGAGGAAGGTGTTGCCCTCGAAGTGGCGGTGGGCCGAGACCGTGCCCTTACGGAACGAGATCTCGCGCAGGCCCAGCGGGTGGCCGCACACCATGATCTCCGCAGTCTCGGGGATGGCGTCGGAGTCGGCCAGCTCGAGGAAGGTGGGCGTCTCGGCGTTGATCTTCAGCAGCGCCAGATCGACGTCGCTGTTCTCGCGCACCACCTCGGCGAGGTACGACTTCTCTTCCCCGGTGCCTGCGTGGAACACGACATGCACCGCGCGGGACACCGCGACCAGTGACGTCCCGTCTTCCGTATGAAACTCGGGCGAGACCACGTGAGCGTTGGTGACAATGCGTCCCTGATCGTTGACCGCGAAGCCGCTCCCGCTGGCGGAGGCCGTGCCATCGCGGAAAGTCAGATCCACCTCAACGAGCACGACCGCGTCCCTGAGCTTCTGGATAACGGCGCTGTCCTCCCCCTGCTGCTGCCCCCCACCGGCGGGCGTGACTGTGGTGCTCTGGCCGGCGTCCTGGGGCGACGGGCAGCCGATCAGCATGATGCCCAGCGCCAGCACGGCTGCGACGGTCAGCCCTCGGGACAAGGCCCTGCTCGGTGCTCCCCGTGCAAACATGAGGCACGCCTCCTCACTCAGTCTCCCCGCAGCGAGTGCCCTTCCACGATCATCGGAGGGGTATTGCCCCTGCGCCACAGCGAATCCTCCCGACGGGGCCCGCCCTGGCCCCGCAGGCGCGGCGCCCGCCGCCGGTCGCGCTCAGTCGTGCAGCGGGTTGTACTGCGGGCGG
>CAZTZN010000253.1:0-5960 GCA_964617715.1 uncultured Armatimonadia bacterium
ACCGGGAGCGACGGGCGTGCGCCGCAGGCGCGCCCCGGCGCCACGGTTTCGCGCGTGCCGTCCCGCGCGCCAAGCCCCGTTCTCCTCACCGTGACGTTCTCGCGCGCACATCTCAGTTCTTTGAGGAGGGGGAGACCGCGCAGCGGTCGGGGGAGGGGCTTTCTTCCAAGAAAGCCCCGCCCCCACATGCCGTTGCCGTTGCCGCCGCCGCTGTCGCTGTCGTTGCCGTCCGGGCTGTCGGTTCGTCGCGCGTGCCTATCTCACCACCGGGCCCACCCGCACGGCCTCGCCGAAGCGCGTGGCCGCGGCGATGTCAAGCTCGCCCGCGCCGGTGGTGATGGCGAAGCTGAACGACAGCTCCCCGAGCTGGTAGCCCGGGAAGTTGGTGTACCAGAAGTTGTTGGTCAGCCACGAGTAGATGGCCGAGCGGCTCATGCGCAGGTGATCGGCCCACCTGCCGAAGGTAATCTCGCCGAGCTGCACCAGCGGCGCCTCCACCGGCGACACCAGCGCCCAGCGATCCGCGCCCTGCAGGGCCGCGAAATCCTCCACCGCGTAGTAGTCGCGGCAGGTGCCGGGGAGTTGCTCGGCCTCGGCCTCGAAGACCGCGTCGCAACTGTGCAGCAGCGCGCGCGGCGGCGCCTCGATGGCGAACGGGAAGGCGATGTACAGGCCCTCGTAGCGCTCGCACGGCTGCTTGTCCAGCCGCACGGTCACGTCGATGCGCCGCAGCCCGCGCCACAGGCGGATCTCGGTCTCAAGATGGCGCACGAAGGGCAGGCTGCTGCGCCAGGTCAGGCTCGCGAACACCGGCCCCGATTGCACACCCACCAGCTCCCCGGTCGCCAGCGCGCCCGCGCGCACGAACGGCGCGTCGGTGCGGCGCTTGCCGTAGGGGATCTGCGTGTAGCCGCGCTCCCAGATCGCCGCCCGGTCCTCGCGGCTGTCGATGTGCTCATGGATGGTCTCGGCGAAGCCCCAGGGGGCGCGCGCGTCGAGTTGCTCCTCACCGGTCGCCAGGTCGATGATCGACGCCACGCGCCCGTCGGGCTCGAAGGCCAGCCGGTAGAACTCGTTCTCGAGCACCGACGCTTCCGCGGTGCCGGCGCCCTCCACGAGCGGCATCTTCCCCCGGGCCGGGTGCAGGCCCAGGATCTCGCCCGGTGCGACATCCACTATCGCCCATGCGCGGCTCGGCGCCAGTGGTGTGGCGTCCGAGCGCTGCACCGGGACGGTCGTGCCGTCGGGTGCGCGCAGGGCGAGCACATCCGTGTCCAGCGCGGGCAGCGCCACCGGCCCGCGATAGCTCTCCGCGAGCGGGTTAAAGACCGTCACCTGCGCGGCGCCCGGCCCGGCCTCAACGACCGTGGCGTCGCGATGGTCAAGCTCCTGCGCCGCGGCCGCGTCGGGGCGCAGGGCCGCCGCCAACTCGTCCTCCAGCCGCCGCGCCATGTCGTGCGCGCGGTAGATGCGCGCCGACTTGAACGCCCACGTCGCCTTGCTCGGGAACGAGTGCGGATTCAGCGCCATGCTCTGGCAGCCGAAGGTGTGCTCGTCGAAGAGCAGCAGCTCCTCCCAGATCGGCCACAGGTCGCGCTCGTCGCCCAGATGCGTCTGCAGGGCCTCGATGCGCCGCAGGCGGCAGTGCGTCTCGCGCGACAGCCCCACCTCGTACGCCGCCGCGCCCAGGCCCTCCGACCACCAGTCGGGCCACGCCGCGCGATGCTCGGCGAACTCGTCGCCGTGCAGCTCGAGCATGCGCTCGAAGAACTCGCGATTGGTGGCGATGCGCATACGCGGCAGGTCGCCGCGGTCGTTCCATGCGCGCACCAGGTCGGGCAGCTCGGCCGATGGCGGGTAGTTGTCGGCCGCGAAATGCAGTGCCAGCACGCGCCAGCGATAGCCCTCGTCGGCGAGCTGATCGACGTAGGCCATCACCTTCTGCTGCATGGCCTCCGGCCCCTCGCGGAACCCCAGCACATGGCCCTCACCGTACCAGCCCTTGCGCCAGTCGGTCAGCCACACCAGCACGCGCCCGCCGCGCGGGCCGACCCACCAGAACGGGCGCTCGACCTCGATGGGCTTGCTGACCATCGAGTTCGGGCATGCGCACAGCCAGGGCAGGCCCTGCTCGGCGAGGATGTCGGCGAGGCTCCAGCCCTGCCCGGGGATGTCGATGGTCATGGCCGTGGTGACCTCGAAGTGGTGTGCGCGCGCCAGATCAAGCGCCGGGCGCAACGCCATCTCGAAGCCGCGGCGGTCGAACAGCTCGGTCGGGTCGAGGAAGAGTCCGCACAGCTCGAAGCGGCCCTCGCGCAGGCGCTGCATCAGCTCGGCCTTGCGCTCCGGGTGGCGTTGGAGAAAGCGTACGATCGGCCACGAGACCTCGCTCACCCAGCGGAAGCGCGCGTCATCGGGGTGGCCGTCCGTGGAGGTGCACAGCGACAACGCCTGCGCGATGTACTCGACGTGCAGCTCCTCGACCACCGGCTGCAGGTCGGTGTAGCCGACATCCACGTGGGTGTGGTGCAGGACGTAGATCTCCTCGATGGCCATGGCTCCCTCGCTCGGGCGCGGCGGATGCCGACTCGGCGACACGGTTCCGTCGGGAGCCCCACGCGACCTCCCGGGAGGTGTCAGGCGAGCGCGAAGCGCATTGAGTCAGAGCGCAGGCGCGCGATGTCGTGCAGCGGAGGCCGGCCATGAGATCGAGGATCTTCCTCGTCGCGCTCGCCATGTTGATCACCGGGGCGGCCTGCGGTGAGCCGATCGTGCTGCAGGCGGAGGACTTCACCTGCGACTCCCGGGCCTGGGTGGCGCGCGAGCAGACCGACCGCTACGCCCCCGACAGCGGCCTGCGCCACCTGTGGGGCGCGACCGGCGGCGAAGGCATCGCGACGCACGAGGTCACCATCCCCGAGGCCGGCCACTACATCATCTGGGTGCGGCACACGGTCATGGCCGCCGATGACCGCGGCCACAACCGTGGCGCCTTCGCGGTCAGCATCCGGCGCGGCGATGAGACGCTCGCCGAGGGGCGCTTTGACCAGCGGCCGCCCGATGACCCGCCGGGACGCATCCACGAGTACCGCTGGAGCCGCTTCGAGGCCGACCTGCCCGCAGGCGAGGCCCGCGTGGAGTTGAGCAAGCTCGAGCCCATCGCCTGCTCGGGCTGGACGCGCTATGTGGACGTGATCGTGCTCACCGCCGACCCCGAATATGAGCCGAAGGTGGCCGACTTCCAGCCGAAGATCTGGCTGCGCGTCACCCTCGGGCCGACCGAGACGCCGCCGATCTACATCCACTGCTTCGCCGACCACTTCCGCGCGCCCTGGTACATGCACTTCTCGCTCTCGAAAGACGGTTTCGAACAGCGCGTGGCGCCGTCAGGCGGCGCGCGCACCTTCCTGACCGCAGGCGAGGCCACGCCCTGGTGCGACATCACTCCGGCGATCCACGAGGACAGGGGCGCGCGGCTGGAGCTGCGCGGGGCCGAGAAGTACTCCTACCAGGAGTGGCTGCCCGCGCTCGACGCCACCTTCGACTTCGCGACCGCACCGGGCGACGATGCCATCGTGAAGTCCTTCCACCGCGAGGGCCCCGGCGCCGGGCTGGTGGTGATCACGCCGGGCGTGCTCAGCGCCGAGACCGCCGACCGGCTCGTCTGCGACCGCGACTTCGTCGAACGCAACGTGGCCCTCGCCGCAAGCGTGCCCGAGGTGACCTTCGGCAGCCGGCCTGAGTTGTTCCCGTTCTTCCTCTCGATGGGCCTGCGCGAGGGCCTGTTCGCACCCGACATCCGCGAGACCGAGTACCGCATCGCCGCGCAGATCGGCTTCAACGGCAGCAACGACCGCCCGGACGCGATGATGCGCTCGCTGGGCTTCTTCGCCACGCGCACCGGCACGGGCTCGTGGTACATGGACAACGGCTGCTACCTGCAGCCGCAGACCGAGCGCATTCGCGAGCGTATCGCACAGGCCGCCGCCCGCTGGGATGAGCCGCCCACCGTCGTGATGTTCATGGACGAGCCGGGCGCCAAGTCGCTGGAGCACGCCGCCGCGTGTGAGGCCTGCACCGAGGCCTTCCGCGCCTGGCTGCGCGATGAGATGCGCGTGCCGCTGGCGGATCTGGGTGTGGCGAGCTGGGAGGAGGTCGCGCCGGTGACCGCCGCCGCCCGCGCGAGCGCGCCGGCGCTCTACTACTGGTCGCAGCGCTTCCGCCCCAGGGCCTTCGCCGACTTCCTGCGCCTGCAGACCGATGAGATCTCCGCCGCCTTCCCCGGTCCGCCGCCCGCGACGGTCAACTTCAGCGATGGCGCGGTCTACTCCGCCAACATGTACGCGCAGGGGGCCGACTACTTCCACATCTTCGGCACCCGGGCCCTCACCATGGCGTGGAGCGAGGACTGGTCGAACATCGCCTCCACCTACGAGTGTTGCGGCTACAACGTAGACCTGCTGCGCGCGGCGACGCGCGAACAGGGCCAGCCGATCGGCATGTACGTCATCACCAGCTACGGGCGCACACCGCTGGACGTGAAGCTCAAGGCCTACAGCAGCCTCGGGCGAGGCGCGCGCGTGCTGAACAGCTTCGCCTACGGGCCGCAATACGCGGGCCATGAACCCAACTGGTACCTGCGGGGTGAGATGTACCACCCGATGGCTGAGCTGTGCCGGGAGATCGGTGGCGCCGAAGACCTGCTGATGCAGGCGCGGCGGGTGCGCGCGGACGTGGCCTTCCTCTACTCCACCACCTCCGACATCTGGACCGTCGGCGTCAACGACCTTTACGGCCACGACCGCATGCACTCCTACCTGGCACTGATCCACGCGCAGGTGCCGGTGGACTTCCTGAGCGAGGAGCAGGTCGCCGACGGCGCACTCGAGGGCTACCGGGCGCTCTACGTCTTCGGGCCGAACCTGCACAGCGCCGCCGCCGAGCCCATCACCGAGTGGGTGCGCGGAGGCGGCACGCTCTATCTCGCGGGCGGCGCGGCGGTTGCCGACGAGTACAACCGGCCCGCACGACGGCTCGACGAGGCCCTCGGCCTGCAGCGCGGCTCGGTCGAGACCCTGCAGACGCACCTGGGGCCCGGCCGCTATCTCGTGAACCTGGAACCGCAGGATGGTGCCGAGTTCCGGGGGGCGAAGATGGGCGTGTTCGGGGTGCGGCAGGAGATCTCCGGCGAGCGGATGCTGGCGCGCTTCGACGACGGCGCCCCTGCACTGGTGCGCGTGACCGCCGGCAAGGGTACCGTCTTCGCCTGCGGCATGCTGCCGGGGCTCAGCTACATCCACGCGGCGCTGGCGAAGCGCGACGCCCTCGGCTCACCGGCGCCACGCGAGGGCGACGCGATGGACCTGATGCTGCGCGGCAGCTTCTCGAACCTGGGGCCGCAGGATCTGAGCTACAACCCGTGGGAGTACCCGAGGGCAGAGCGCGAGCTGCTCCTGCTGCCAGCCCAGTATGCACGAGCACGCAGGCCGGTGACGCTGAGCCGGCCGCTGATCGAGGCGTTCTACCTCGAGGGCGAACGCGGCGCGGTGGTGACGCTGGCGAATTACTCGCTGGAGCCGACGGATGCGCTGGCGGTGACCGTCCGCGTCCCGCGCACGCCCGCGCGGGTGGAGAGCGTGCGACACGGGGAGCTGGCCTTCGAGGCCGATGATGGCGCCATCCACCTGGTCATCTCGCTGCTTGACACCGACATGCTCAAGCTCTACTGGTAGGCCCGGGCCGCCCGCCCCTCGGGCGTCCTCGTCGGCAGGCGGTTCGGCAGACCGTCTGCAAACGGCAGGGCCGGTCAGGCGACCGGCGCCTCCCAACGACAAACGGCGGACGGCCGACGGCGACGAGCCATGCAAGTCTTCCGCCCCAGCCGCGTCTTGGGCGAGATTGCCGATGACGTTCGGAGGGCGGCTCTTTAGAGCCGCCGCCGTTGGGGTCGGTTGTGATCC
>CAZTZN010000254.1:0-5937 GCA_964617715.1 uncultured Armatimonadia bacterium
GCGCATGTAAACATGCGCCCTCCGAACGGCGAGGCCCTCGGGTGCCTCATTGCCCGTGGAGATGGCTCTACTTGTCGTTGTCGTTCGGAGGGCGGCTCTTCAGAGCCGCCGTCGTTGCCTTCCGTTGTCCTGGGGCACACGCACTCCCCGGGTATGCGCCCTTCCTGGGCGATGCCGAACGGCGGCGCATGTAAACATGCGCCCTCCGAACGGCGAGGCCCTCGGGTGCCTCATTGCCCGTGGAGATGGCTCTGCCTGGCGTTGTCGTTCGGAGGGCGGCTCTTCAGAGCCGCCGTCGTTGCCTTCCGTTGTCCTGGGGCACACGCACTCCCGGGTATGCGCCCTTCCTCGGCGATGCCGATCAGCGGTGCATCAATGGTGATGATCGGCATGCCCGTCCTCCTGTGCCCGGCAGCAGTCTCCCTCAGGTGTCTCCACCCGCGGGGATCGTGAAGCAGAAGGTGCTGCCCTCGCCCACGGTGCTGTCCACGGACACCTGGCCGCCGTGCGCCTCGACCGCCAGCTTGACGAAGGCGAGGCCCAACCCGGTCCCCTGGCGCTTGCTCCCGGGCTGGCGTTCGACCTGCCCGAACTTGGCGAAGAGCCGCCCGAGCTGATCCTTCGGGATGCCCACGCCGGTATCGCGCACGCACATGCGCATGGCGCGGCCGTCGCGGCATGCCTCCACGGTGATCTCACCACCGTCGGGCGTGAACTTGATGGCGTTGCTGAGCAGGTTCAGCAACACGCGCTTGACCAGGTCGCGGTCGGCGTCGAGCACCATGCCGTCGGGGATGCGCGTCTCCAGCCGCAGGTTCTTCTCCTGCAGCAGATGATCGACGCGCTCGATCACCTCGCCCACGACCGCTGCAGCCGGGACCTGCTCGCGGTCGAGTTCAAGCTGACCCGCCTCCATCTTGGAGATGTCCAGCAGATTGTTGATCATGTCCGCCAGGTCCTCACCGGCGCTGATGGCCTCGGGCAAGAACTCGCGCGTGAGTTCGAGGTCGTAGTCGGCCGCTTCGATGGTCTGCAGCCCCGACAGCACGTTGGTCAGCGGCGTGCGCATGTCGTGCACGATCATGTGCGTCAGATCGTCGCGCATCTGCTGCAGGCGGCGCAGCTCCTCGTTGGCGCGCTCGAGCTGCGCGGCGTGCTCCTCGACGCGCCGGTAGAGCGCCACGCTGTCGGCCAGTGCGCGCACACGGGCGAGCAGCTCGTGGTCGCGCACCGGCTTGCTGAGCACATCGGCGGCGCCGGCCATCAGCGCCTGCTCCTCGTCCGTGGCGTCATAGGCGGCGGTAACGATCAGCACCGGCGAGGGGCCGTCGGTGGCTTCATCGATGGCGTGGGCGAGGTCGTAGCCGTTGACGCCACGCAGTATCGCGTCCACGATGGTCACCTGGGGGGCGATGCGCCGGTGAGTCGCGAGGGCCTCGATCGGCTCGGCGCAGGTGACCTCGTAGCCGGCGCGGCGCAGCACCGCGACGATGGGCGCGTCCACCTCGAGGTCGTCGGTCACGACCAGCACACGCTCGCCCTCTCCGGCCCGCGCCTGCTCGACCTCGGAGATATGTGCCTCCACCGGCGCAGGCGGCTCGCCGCGGTCGGCCTCACCGAAGCCACGCCACAGGACGATGGGGAACTCGCCACGCTTCACGCCCTCAGCCGCCGGGTAGCCCAACGGGACCAGAGCGACGAGCTGGTGGCCGTCGAGGCCGCACAGGTGGGCGATCTCGTCCGCAAGGTAGACCGCGCCCGTCAGGTAGCAGGTGCCCAGCCCGCGTGCCCAGGCCGCCAGCATCAGATTCTGGACCGCACACGCGGCTGAGGCAATCGACAGTTCGGCGCCCTCGGGGCCCACCGCCGTGAATACGCCCACCAGCACGGGCGCGTGGCGGATGATGCGCACCAGCGAGCGCGCGTAGATCAGGGTCCGGCGCGCCGGGCCTTCTGCCATCACCGGTATGACCTCGGCGAGACGCTCGTCGAGGTACGTCACCATCGCGCGCTTGGCATCCCCCGCCATCACCCTGATGACGCGCATATCGTGCGCGGTGCCGAAGGGCGCCCAGCGTGCGCAATCAACGACCTCCTCGAGCACGTCGAGCGGGATCGGGTCGGGCCGGAACTCGCGGATGCTGCGCCTGGCGCGAATGGCCTCAGTGACGTCGATGGCTCTCACTCCTCATCGCCCCGTGTGTCTGCCGGCATGACTTCGGGCGCGCGCGTGCCTCTCGCGGGAGACGCGCCTACAGCCGATAGAGCCGCTTCGCGTTCCGGCCGAGCATCATGCGCTTGTCCTCGTCGGGCAGTTCGGCGCACAGTATTCGGCCCAGCGCCGGGCGCGGGTCGATGAACGGGCTGTCGGTGCCCCACAGGATGCGTTCGGCGCCGACGCGCTCGACCATGCGCTCGAGCCCGCCGTAGACTAGCCGCGAGCCGGTCAGGTCGAGGTGCACGCGGTCGAACTTCTCGGCCAGCTCGCAGGAGGCGTCAATGACCGGCCAGCCGCTGGCGGAGTGAGCATTGACGAACTGCATCTTCGGGTAGCGCTCCGCCAGCGTCTCGATGACCTTCATCGGGCCCCCCGGACCGCTCCAGGAGTGCGACAGGACGGGCAGTGCGTGTGCGTCCGCATACTCGTACGCGGCGGTGTAGCCGTCGTGCATCGTGTCGGTCTTGTGCAGCGACGCGTGCAGCTTGAACGCCACGATCCCGGTGCTGTCGTGCCAGTGTGCGATCTCGGCGTCGATGGCCGCGCGCGCGGCGTGGGGATTAATCACCACGAAGGGCACGATCCGCCCGGGGAACTGCTCGGCCGCCTGCGCGGCCTGGCGGTTGCCCTCCAGCCAGTCGCAGGTGAGCGCGATGTGCGGGCTGACGATCGTCACATCAATGCCCAACCGATCCATCATGCGCACCATCGCCGCCGCGGAGCCGTCGTCGCCGATCATGAAGTTGAAGTACGGGCCCATGTGCGCGTGAGCATCGACGATGTAGGCGTCTTCAACCGGTGTGCCGGTGAGGGCGTGTTCGTGCAGGCTCATGGACATTCAGCTCACCTCCCCAAGCAGCCGCCTCATGGTGGCGCCCGCGATCTTGCGCCGGTCCTCATCGGATATGTCGGCGTACGTGACCAGCGCCATGGGCCCGCCCGCCTCCAGATCGGGCAGAGCGGTGCCGAAGACCAGGCGCCCGGCCCCGAAGCGCTCACAGACCATCTCGATGCCCTCGAACACCCCGTAGGTGTTCGACTCGAGGTACAGGTCCGGGTAGCTCTCGAGCAGTGGGTAGGCGAAGCGGTCGCAGCGGTAGTAGAAGTTCAGCACTATCAGCGGCAGACCGGGATGACGCGCCAGCACTCCGGCAATGCTTTCCCAGTCGGTCTCCCCGATGTCAACCAGCACCGGCACACCCCGCTCGGCGAGCGCATCAAAGAGCGCTCCGGCGCACCACTCACTCATGCGCCAGTTGTGCATGTTCGGGAAGATGCGCACCGCGCCGCCCATGCTCCGCACCATGGCCGCGAACTCCCGCGGCGGATCGATCTCGCGCGTGGCGGGCGGCAACGCCACGAAGCACGGGCGCAGGCGCTCGTTGCCGGCGATCTCCTCCAGCAGCTTCGCGTTCCCGGGCGCGGGCGACCACTCCCACGCCCGGGTGTGATACACCAGGCCGGCCTCGATCCCCACGCGATCCCACGCCGCCAGCAGGCCGGCCATGTCCGTGAACTGCTCGAGCTGGGCGTTCGACCAGGGCCCGATGCGGGCATTGCAGTCGAACCAGCGCAGGTCGCCGGGGCTCTCCGCGCTCATGGCAGTCGTCCCTCCGGGGGCACGGCCGTGACGTACGTGCCCCCCGGTTTCTGCGCCAACCGCTCTCGCACCTGCAGGTAGCCGGCCCGCCACGGGGAAGCGCATGACGCAGGCGACTATCCCGGGCAGAGGTGTGGCGAGTGAACGAGGACGCGAGTGCGCGATTGCAGGAGACCACGATTGCGAGCCGGACCGTCTTCACCGGACGGCTGCTGAGGCTGCGCGTGGATGAGGTGACGTTGCCCGGCGGCGGCAGTTCGACGCGCGAGATCGTCGAGCACCCCGGCGCGGTGGCGGCGGTGGCGCTCGAGGGCGAGGACGTGCTGCTGGTGCGCCAGTGGCGCCATCCGGCGGGCGAAGTGCTGCTGGAGATTCCGGCCGGGACCCTGGAGCCGGGCGAGGAGCCCGAGGCGACCGTGCGCCGGGAGCTGGTCGAAGAGATCGGGCGCCGCGCCGGGCGTGTCGAGCACCTGATGGACTTCTATGTCGCCCCCGGGTACTCCAGCGAGCTGATTCGCCTCTATCTGGCCACCGAACTGGAAGCGGCCAGCGGCGAGACGGACACGGACGAGAACATCGAGGTGGTGCGCGTGCCGCTGGCAGAGGCGGTCGCGCGCTGTCGTGCGGGCGCGCTGCGCGATGGCAAGACGGTGACGGCGCTGCTGCTGGCCGCTGCGCGCCTGACTTGACCGGCCGCCCGGCGCCGAAACATCTGCCGCGCGCGTCTGTCAGTTCTCCTGCGAAGCGAACGTGCAGCGCGGGCGGCTGAAGCGATGCGGGTGCAGACGATGCCGACGGTGCGAGTGACGACAATACTGGCGGCCCTCGCGATGAGCGCGGCAGCCTGGTGCCAGGTGGTGACGCCGGACCGATCGACGGTGGCCATCGCCCGGGCCGAGCAGATTCTGGTGCCCGAGGGTATTCGGGCCCCCGCGATCCTCTACCCGCAAGGCCGCGTGCACTACGGTGTCGTCACCGAACTGCTCGATCGCGCCGTGGCCGATGCCCTGGGCATCGAGGATCCGGACGAGGCATGGCGGGCGGTGGTGTCGCCGGGGGACCGCGTGGGCATCCAGATCGACGTCGATGGCATGGAGGCTCACGATCCCACGCTCGACGTGCTGGTGCGGCGAATCGTGGCCGCAGGCGTGCCGTTGCGCAATATCATCATCTACGCCGGGCAGGAGGCTGCGCTGTTTCGCGCCGGCTTCGACCTCAGCGGCCGCAGCCCCGGAGCGGCGGTCATGGCCAGCGACGACCTCGGCTACCGCGGGGGAATCAGCCGCATCGTGCTGGACAAGTGCACCGTGGTCATCAGCCTGTCACGACTGCGCGTGGAGCGGCATTTCGGCATGCACGGAGCACTCGCCAACTGCCTGGAGTCGGTGCCCTACACCGAGCGCAAGCGCATCGAGCGCGAGCCCGAACGGCTGGCCGAGGTCGCGGCCAACTCCACCCTGCGGCGTATGATCGTCCTGCACGTGCTGGACGCGATGTGGCCGATACTGAGCTACCCGGCGGGGGTCCGCCCCGAGATGTGGCAGTATGGCGGCCTGATGGCATCAACCGACCCGGTGGCGCTGGATGTGATCGGGCGGCGGGTGCTGCTGGAGGGTTTGGGGCGGGAGGACCCGACACGGGAAACGCTCGACCCGCCGGTAACCTGGCTGGAGCCGGCGACAACCCGGTTTCGGCTGGGCAACAGCGACCCCACGGTCATCGACGTCGTCGAGCACTGGCCGCTGGATGCCGAACGTCAGGCGCCGACCGGGTAGTACCACCCTGCGCAGGTTGCAGTGACCACGGCGTGACAGGTGACGGCGCGCGTCGTACGAATCCGCTCCGCGAGAAGGCGGCAACACTCCATCAGGCAGTGCCGGCGCGAGCGCATGCTTTGCGCCGGCCCTCGCTTGCGCCCCGGACCTCGACTTCCCCAGGCCGTCGGCCTCCGCATGCCTGGCGGCTCAACTGTTGATGCAGTGCGCGCGGTCCTCGCAGGTGTGATCGCGGGGTGAGAAGTGATATCTGCTCCCCCCACGTACCTGCATTAGCCGGTCGCACCCCGACATTCACAGCAACGTTGACGCTCGAGGGCATGAGGGGTAGAATGAACTGTCCG
>CAZTZN010000255.1:0-5927 GCA_964617715.1 uncultured Armatimonadia bacterium
GCCGCCGAAGCGCTCGTTGTAGCCGCGGTAGTCGCCCGGCTGGTTGTTCCACATCTTCCGGCCGGTCACCGGGTCGGTCACGATGTAGCGGTCGAAGTAGCGCGCGCGCTGCGCGATCTGGCCGGGCGTCATGATCTCCTCGGCGCGGTCGATGGGCAGGCCGAACGGGCCCAGCTCCGACCACTCCCACCAGCTCATCAGCTCCACGCAGTCCATGCGCGGTTTGATGATGTCGGTGCGATAGGCGCCATCGCGGAACAATACGTCCTGGCCCCAGCCGGCGTCGATCATGTTGCGGATGTGCAGCAGGCGCGAGGGCCAGGGCCGCCAGGTGAAGACGCGGTGGGCCCAGTCGGCGTAGCGCTGCATGGCGACGTGCCAGTCGCCGGGGTGCGCGGCCAGCACGGCCGGCTCGGGCGCGAATGAGGCGCCCGGCGCGCGCGTGCGGCGCAGGTACTCGACGGCCATCCCGGTGCCCTCGACCGGATCGAGCGCCGCGGTCGCCCATTGGTACTCGGGGCGTACCGGCGCGGTGAGCTTGTGCGCCGGCAGTTCGGTCCGCCCCGAGACGTGTCGGCGCAGGGCCATGGTCTTGTGCCAGCCCTCATCGTCATCCACGCGCAGGTAGAGCCCGCAGCCGCGCGCGGGCGCGTAGAGGTCGATGAGCTGGTAGAGGGCCCGGTAGTCGCCGTAGCCTGCGCGCAGAATCGTCGGCCGGTCGGCGATGATGCCTCCACCGTAGGGGAAGTAGTAGTAGTCCTGCGCCGGATCGTCCGAGATGGCCAGCCCGGCCAGGGTCGGGAAGGCGAGCTTGAAGTCCAGCGGCGCATCGCCCGCGTTCGCCAGGTCCAGCCCGAGGCGCAGGCCTTCGCTATCGACGGTGGCGGTCAGCTCCGCGCGCAGGGCGGGTTCGGGCAGCTCGAGTGTCGCCACGAAGCCGTCCTCTACGGGTTCGACGCCCGCGAGCGTGAAGTCACGACCGCCGGCGTAGCGCCGCTCGCCGACCTCGACCACGAAGAGCGCGATCTCCCCGGGTGAGCGGGCCATCTCGACTCCCGCCGGCTCATGGTAGAGCGACGCCAGGCGCAGACGCTCGCCGAACTCGAAGCGCGCGCGGATGGTTCCATTGCGGAGCGTCGCGGCATCGGCGGTCATTTCGCACGAAGGTGGCCGGGCCGTGACCGGCGGTGGGGTGGCGACCACCGGCGCCATGTCAATCGGCTCGGTCCGGGGGTGGTAGCTGGGCGCAGCCGTCACGGTGACGCTGCGCACGTGCGCTCCGCCCTCGCCTGCGGTGACCACGACGCCCGAGAGGCGCCTGCGGCGGTTGGCGGGCAGCTCGGCGCTCGGACCGGCGATCGGCTCACCCGGCACGTCCGCCTCGTCGAGCCAGGCGATCTGCACCGGCCCGTCGGCATCGACTCTGACGCGGGCGGGCGTGAGCCGGTCGAGCGTTCCGGGACGCCACTCCATGCGCGCGCTCTGCCCGGCCGCGAGTGCGCCCCGCTCGGAACCATGCGCGCCGGCGTAGACGATCAGGCCCGCCGGGTCGGTCAGTTCGCCGGTCTCGGCGTCCCAGGTCGCGGTCACGGACGTGTCGCTCGCGATGAGGTGCAGGCGCACCATGTACTCGCCGTTGCCGCCGGGCTGAGTCAGCTTCGCCTGCGTCCAGTTCTCGTCATCGAAGGTCACGTAGCTGTTACCGCGGGGCTCGATGGCGTCGATGCCCACGTAGAGGAAGTCATCGTTCTTCTCGCCCGGGGCCTTGCGGATGATGATTTCGTTGCGTCCGTGCACGAACTCGTCCTTGGGGAGGATGAAGTCGTACCACTCCGGGCGGTTGGGCGCGTTGTCGCGCCACGCGACCACGCCGACATCGGTGGGATAGGTGTGCACGGTCCCGTTGACCACGACCTCGAACTGCTCGTCGAGGCCGTTGGCGGGCGGGTTCTGGACTGAGGAGTAGTCGTTGACGATGATGTACGCCGAGACGCGCACCTCGCGCACCCGCGCCCACGCGTCTTCCGGCAGGTCGCTCAGGTCGAGGACCTTCTTCGCCTGGTAGCGCGCGGAGTTCATGTGCGCCACGCCCATGCTCCATCCGCCCCAGGCGACGCCGGTGTCGTCGTGGACCACGTAGACGCCCGGCGCGACCTCGTCAACCAGCGAGGGGACTGCCTCGGCCATCGATGCGCACGCGAGCGCGATCAGGGTCGCGACCATCGCGACCATCACCATCACCTCGGATCGGAGTGCCACCCGTCTGCGTGCGCCGACCCGGTGCTGGCCCCCAAGCGGGCGTAATGGGCGCGGGCCGGGACGCCGGTAAGGGACGTCGGGAGGTCACCGCCGTGCGAACTCACCGCGTCGGTGTCACCCACACCGGGCTCGACCACGCGCGCTGACCGTTGCGCTGCTCGACGCGGATGCGGTAGTTGGCCTCGCCCGTCAGCGGCTCGTCGTCCACGAAGCTGAACGACGCGGCGTAGCCGGCCTCCGGGATCGCGCGGTGCAGCTTCACCTTATGCGCCAGCAGCCGCCCAATGCCGGGCCGGTCGAGCTTCTCGGGTTCGAGGCCGAAGCGGTTGCGCAGCAGCGCGTCGGCCTCGGCCTCGTCCCACAGCACGCGGCTGCCGCCGGCCAGTTCGGCGACGGTCGCCCGCACCTGCAGCCCGTCGATCTCGAGGGCGAGCACGTCCTCGGGGCGCGCCTCGAACTCGAAGACGTCGGCGCACCGGCATCTGCTCAGCGGCGACCCGCCCGGGCCGGCCTGCGGCGTGCTGAGGCTGAAGCGCGCCGAGTTGCCCGCAAACACCGCGCGCTCCTGGCCGGCGTTGGGCCAGCATGGAGAGGCGCTGATGAAGCGGGCGCCATCGGGGAGCCTGAGCGTGCCGCGCCACAACCGCGGCGCGGTCGCCCCGATCTCCTGGGCCCACGGCCCCCACCCCGCCTCAATGCGCAGTTTGAAGCGCGATCGCACGCCCGCGGGCGGCGCCTCCCAGGTGCCCTGGTGCGAGTGCGTATGAATCACTCGCCCGTTGCGCAGTGCCTCAACCCGGTCGAGCGCGTCCAGGCCGCTTGCGGCCACCGAGATCTCGCGCGGGCCGGATGCTTCCACGCGGCTGCCCATCAGGGCGCCGTTGACCCGCAAGTCCAGCTCGATGCGATCGCCGGTCACGCCGTAGACGCGGCGCTGCGCGAACGCCTCCCACAGCGCGTCGCGCGTCAGCTCCGTGGCCAGGCACGCCATCAGCCCCCAGTTGTAGCGGCCCGGGAACAGCCCGGTCCCGTCGGTGGAGCAGATCGCGCCGACGTGGCAGCCCAGGTCCAGGGCGTCCTGATAGGTGCCGCCGGCGAGGCCCGGCCCCATCTTGGGGTTGACGCGCAGGCCGATCCACTCCTCATCGGTCTCCGACGACCCGTGCACGCTGTAGATCTCGGCGAAGGGGGTGAGCCGATCGTCATGTACGCGCCAGTCCTTGCCCCGATGGCCGATCTGGTAGGCGGTGTGATGCGGTATCGCGATGGCGTCAATGCCCTGCAGGGCCGCATACAGCTCGCCGAGCGTGTTGACGCGGGCGATGCCGTGGCCCTCGCGCCGGAAGATGACGTTGTGATCGCCGCAGGTGCCGTCGCCCTGCCACTCGTAGCCGGGGAAGGTGATGAAGACGCCCGGCTCATTGAGCGCGCGCGTGACCTCCTCCAGCTCGGCCCACTCCCGGGCCAGCTTCCCGGGCGACTTCCACCTCTCCACGCGAATCGACCCGCCGCCGCCATCGACCGACTCCACGGACACGTTCTCGGCGGTGTAGTACGCGGGGGCGTAGAAGTCCAGGTGCGTCCGGCCCAGGCGCACGTTCTCTTCCACGGTCACCGGGCAGTCCTCGAATTGGCGGACGTTGTCGTGGGTCTCGCCCCAGAAAATGGACAACTCGGTCATGGCACGGACCTCTCATGTGCGGCGCATCCGCCACCCGCGGCATCGCCGCGTCTAGGCGTACAGCTCCTCGAGCAGCGCCACGGAGCGGTCGGTGATCATCCCCAGCGCCTCGGGCGCGAGCTTCGAGAAGTTGGATGGCCGCGTCTCGTAGCCGCCGCGGCGGATAGCCTCGGGCGTGGGGATGTAGCCCACGTAGCGGTTGGACATGTGCGCCACGAAGGTGCGCGTCGCCGGGCTGCGCTGCTTGATCTCGAGCTGGGCTTCCACGAAGGGCTCGCCCGGGAGCATCAGGATCGCGAGATCGCCGATGCGCACCGCCTGGATCTCGTACTCGAAGGCATCGCGACTCGCCAGCACCTGCTCGAGGTCGAGCAGCGAGGCCGCGAAGTGCCAGTCCCACTCGAAGCGCGAGTGCGCATCATCAATCCACAGCGGTTCGGGATGCTCCGCGATCAGCTTGCGGGCGTCGTCGAAGACCCGCTGCGGGAACTCGCGGAAGGGAAGGTCGAAGCATACCGTCCGGTACGCGAGCGGTGGATCGTCCTCTCTCACGCACGGCTCGACCAGCGCCCGGCGCGTGGCCTCGGTCAGCAGCCGGGCCATGCTCTGTGGCGTGTCCTCGCGCCGGGGGTCGAGCGCGTCGGCGTGGTGCACATTGCCGCAACAGCCGTTGAGCACCAGCGGGACGGTGGTCGAGAGCAGCTCGCGGCGCACCTCGTCGGCCCAGGCGCCGGGCCAGTCACCGTGCACCGCGCGGTGCGGCGTCCAGTGCACCGGGTGGCAGGTGTGATGCAGCAGCGTCGCCACCGTGTGCAGCTCGGGGTCGGTGAACAGGGCGACCCCGACTTCGGGGTCGCTGGGCCCCTCGCGATAGAGGGCCTCGTGCGGCCGCCCGGCAAAGCCCATCTCCGAGGTGCCGTCGCGCATGGCGATGCGGCGGTTGAAGGACACGCGCGACTCCAGCGCGGTGCCGACCAGCATACGCACCGGGCGCATGTCCGCGACCGCGGCGCGGATCATCGGCTCGATGCGCGCCATCGCCAACGGGCCGTAGTCCGGGTCCGAGCCGCGGATCCACGGATACTTCGCGGTGGCCTCCAGGCGGTCGCTGAGCATGATCTGGCCCATCGACGGCGCCGAGTGGCACTGCACCGCGTGCACCGCCACGGCGTCGCGGTCGAAGCCGAGTTCCATGGCCGCGAAGTCACGTATCGCGTCGGTCCACTCGTCGGTGACCGCCAGCAGCTCCAGCGACAGCAGCAGGAAGCGCCGGCCGGCCTGCTCAAAGGCGATGGCGCGCGCGTGCAGGTCGCTCAGGGCGAGTTCGGCAGGACGGTGAGCGCCGATATTCCCGTCGATCTGCATGCCCGGCCGTGGGTTGATGGTGGTCTCGGCTACGCCAACGTGAAGTGTCAGGCTCATGTTCACCCTCCGCTGCGCTGCGAACACCGGCAGAGCTGCGCGGCGACGCGCGTCGCCGCATCGCCGACAGGTTCCCCGTGTCGCACCGCGCAACCTTGCCCGGCGGCGCGGCGCAGGCAATGTGCGGATCGGGCGACGGCGCAGAGGATGCGGCGGCGGGCGCGGAGAAGTTGGCGCCCGGAATCGCTCCAGCAGGTCGAGTCGAGGTGTGCGCGGCCACCGAACCTGCATGGATGTCAGGGAGGTCGTCATGCTCAGGATCGCGATTGTCGGAGTCGGCAACATCGGCAACACCCACGCCAGGTGCTACGTGGACAACCCCAACACGGAGATCGTGGCCGTCTGCGACATCATCAGGGAGAAGGCGGACGCGGCCGCCGAGCGCTATGATGCGCAGGCGTTCTACAGCGTGCAGGAGATGGTTGACAGCGGCATCGAGATCGACGCCGCCAGCATGTGCACCCGGGGCGTGGAGAACGGCGGCGATCACTATCAGCCCACGATGGAGCTACTGGAGGCGGGCATCCCGACGCTGGGCGAAAAGCCAATCTCGAACAGCATCCCC
>CAZTZN010000256.1:0-5927 GCA_964617715.1 uncultured Armatimonadia bacterium
TGATGGCCGCCGACGCGCTGGCCGGCATGGGCGTTGCGGCCGCCGCTGCGGGCGAAGAGGTCGGCGAGATGTTCCACTACGCCATCAGCCAGCCGATCTCCATCAACCGCCAGGGCTCGGCGATGATCCCCATCGTCAACCAGCCCATCGAGACCGAGAAGCTGTCAATCTACAACCCGAATGACAACTCCGTGCACCCGCTGCACGGCCTGCGCATCCACAACACCACCGGCCTGGCGCTCATGGGCGGCGCGATCACGGTCTTCGAGGGCGGCGCCTACGCCGGCGATGCGCTCATCGAGGACCTGGGGCCCGGTGACGAGCGCCTGATCAGCTACGCCGCCGACCTCGGCCTCGAGGTCTCGCCCGAACACAGGGGCGGCAACCGGCTGCAGGAGGGGATGAAGATCGTCCGCGGCGTGCTCATCGTCACGCTTAAGGAAACCTCCGCGGTCGAGTACACCATCAAGAGCCGCGCTGACGAGGCGCGCACACTGCTCATCGAGCATCCGCGGCGGGAGGACTGGAAGCTGGTCGAGCCAGCCGAGGCCGAGGAGACCACGCGCAGCCTCTACCGCCTCCGGGTCGAGGTCGCCGCAGGCGCGACCGAGACGCTGATGGTGCGCGAGGAGCACCCGCTGGTGGAGCAGGTCTACCTCACCAGCGAGAGCCTCGACCGCATCGCGGTCTACCTGCGCGCCCAGACCATCTCCGACGCGGTTAAGGCCGCGCTGCAGAAGGTCGTCGAGATGAAGCGGCAGATCGCGGCGGTGGATCAGCAGATCGCCGACCGGGAGGCGCGCCTGACCCAGATCGAGGAGGAGCAGGACCGCATCCGCCAGAACATGGAGCAGCTCGACCACGACAGCGAACTCTACCAGCGCTACGTGACCAAGTTTGCGGAGCAGGAGGACGAGTTCGACAAGATCCGCACCGAGATCGCGACCCTCAAGGAGCAGCGCAACGGCCTGCAGCAGGAGCTTGAGGGCTACATCTCGGCGCTCAACGTCGAGTAACCGGAGCGGACGTGCGGCCGGCACAACGCGGGCCGGGAGCTGCGGCTCCCGGCCCGCCGTGACGGGTGACAGGGCATGGGCTACACCATCTACTGGGGCGACATCCACAACCACAACGCGGTCGGCTACGCGCAGGGCTCGCTCGGGCGCTCGTTCGAGATCGCGCGCGAACACCTCGACTTCTTCGCCCACACCGGGCACTCGCAGTGGCCGGACATGCCGGTCATGCCGCAGGACGCGCACCTGAAGTGGGTCAGAGGCTTCGCGGTGATGAAGCGCGCCTGGCCCGAGGTCAAGCGCATGACCCGCGCGGCCAACCGCCCCGGCGAGTTCGTCTGCTTCCTGGGCTGGGAGTTCCATTCGAGCGCGTGGGGCGACTACCACATCCTCTTCCCCGATGACGCCGGCGAGCTGCGCTACTTCGCCACGCTCGACGGGCTGAAGGCCTACGCGCGCGAGGCCGGCGCGCTGCTCATCCCCCACCACCCGGCCTACCCGCGACTGTGGCGGGGGCAGCTCTGGGAGCACGTGGACCCCGAGCTGTCGCCGGTGGCCGAGGTCCTCTCCGAGCATGGCGGTGCCGAGCGCGATCGCGGCCTGCACGACTACATCCGCCATTCCATGGGCGGGCGCGCCTCCGACAGCACCTGGCAGTGGGCGCTCGACCACGGCCTGCGCCTGGGCTGTGTCGGCTCCACCGACGACCACCTCGGCTTCCCCGGCGCATGGGGCGAGGGGCTGGCGGCGGTGCTCGCTGGGGAGCTGACCCGCGAGGCGATCTTCGCCGCCATCCGGGCCCGGCGCTGCTACGCGGTTAGCGGCGACCGCATCGAGATCGACTTCACGCTCAACGGCCATCCGATGGGCAGTGAGCTGCCCGCCACCGATGTCCGCGAGATCGCGGTGAGTGTGCGCGGCTGGGACGAGATCAGCATGGTCGAGCTGCTGCGCAGGGGTGAGCCCATCGCCCGCGCCTTCGGTCGTCAGCGCCCCGCGCTCGAGCCGTGGCCGGGGCGGATGCGCTGCCGGGTGCGCTACGGCTGGGGGCCGTGGGCGAGCCTGGCGATGCCGCGCACCTGCGACTGGCACATGCGTCTGAGCCTCGATGGCGCGAGCATCCGCCGCGTCGTCCCCGCCTGGCAGGCGGGCCCCTGCGAGGAGCGGCGCCGCGACCGCGTGCTGGCGCGCGGCGAGCACTCGTGCGAGTGGCGGTCCTTCACGGCGCGGGCGCAGGCCTTCGCTGAGGACCCGACCAAGGCCATGCTCTTCGAGTTCGACGGGCCCGCGAGCGCGGTGCTGCGCCTGGAAGTCATCGAGCCCGCGCCGCGCGTCATCGAGCGCACGCTGGGCGAGCTGGCCCGCAGCTCCACCGCCGAGTTCACCGGTCCCTTCACCAGCGAGAATGTGCAGATCGAGCGCCTCATCGCGCCCGCGTCCTACCAGGCGTCGCTGGAGATCACGGATGACGGTAGCGGCGCAGGCAGCGACTGGTACTGCGTGCGCGTGACGCAGGCCAACGGCCAGATGGCGTGGAGTTCGCCGATCTGGGTGGGGTAGACCCGCGGCGAGTGTGGGAGAGAGCCATGACCGAGCATACCGCCGACGAGTACACAACCCTCGACGGCTCGCGCGTGCGGGAACTGATCCGCCCCGAGCGCGAGGGTTCCCGGAACCTGAGCCTCGCCCGCGCCGTTATTGATGCGCGAAAGAGCACCGTCCGCCACCGTCATCGTCAGTCCGAGGAGGTCTACTACGTGCTCGCGGGCGAGGGCGCGCTGGAGATCGGCGGCGCCATCGAGCCCGTGGCGGCCGGTGATGCGCGAGTCATTCCGCCCGGCGTCGAGCATCGCGTCACCGCCATCGGGACGCAGCCGTTGGTGATCCTGTGCGCATGCTCGCCGCCCTACCGCCACGACGACACCGAGCTGACCGAGTCAGTCGTGACCTGACGCGGAGGCCTTCGTGGAGATCGAGCGGCGCATCGCGGACCTTGAGGCGGGACTGGGCAAGCGGCTGATCGTGCGCGAGGTGTGCACGCCCGAGCCCGAGCTGCGCGGCTACGTGGAGGTGCGGGCTACCACGGTGCTCATCGAGTACTGCGCCGCCCTGCCCGGATACTTCTGGGGCTACGAGCTGCTCGACACGCTGCTCGACTGGGTCGAGGGTGGCGGCAGATCGGCCTACTTCTACGAACACAACGGCAGACTCATCCGCGTTCCCGCGCGTATCGTGGAGCCGGAAGGACGTGAGCGGTAGCATGTTCGGACCGACACATCGCAACCCACTCGCGCGCGCCCTGGTCGCCGCCGCGCTGGCCGCGGGCGCACTCATCACCTTGGCGCTGGGCGCCTGCACGCCCTCGGAACGCCGGCAGGTGGTCGCGCGCGTCAACGACCTGACCATCACCACCGATGACCTGCTGCGTGAGTTGCGCCGCTCGCGCGGGCCGGCCACGCTGGTGGAGATGATCGACGCCGAGCTGATCCGTCAGGGAGCCGAGGAGGCGGGTATCACCGTTGCCGGCGACGAGCTGGAGCTACGCATGGAGCGCGCGATGGCCCAGGCGGGCTCGGAGGCCGACCTCGAGGCCATGCTCAAGCGCCGCAACCTCACGCGCGAGCAGTTCCGCGAGATGCTGCTGATCGATCTGCAGCTCGACAAGCTGGCGCGGGCGTCGATGACCATCGACGAGCAGGAGATCAAGGATTTCTACGCCGAGCATCGCGAGGACTACGCCGTAGGCGCGCAGGTCAAGGCCCGCATGATGCTGCTGGGCAGCGAGGCCGACGCGCGGGCGATCCTCGACACCCTCAAAGCCGGTGGCGATTTCGCGGGCCTGGCGAGCGCGCTTTCCCTCGACCCGGCCACCAGGGACCGCGGCGGAGACATGGGCTGGTTCGAGCGCAAGGACTACGCCAGGCCCATCGCCGACGCGGCGTTCTCACTGCAGTGCGGGGAGTTGTCGGAGCCCATCGAAGCGCCCGACGGGTGGGTGATTCTGCTGGTTGAGGAGCGCAGGGACGCAGGTTACCGGCCGCTCGAGGAGGTGCGCGATGAGGTACGTGGGCGCATCGACCGGGCCAAGCTGCCCAGCGCGCGCGAGGAGTGGATCAAGGCCGCGCGCCGGCGGGCGACGGTGCGCATCACCGACCCCGAGCTGCGCGCGGCCACCCGCCGCATCCTGGAGAACGCGCCCGCTCCTGAGCCGGTGAGTCTCCTGCCGATACCACCACCGCAGTAGGGCAGACTACGCGCGATTGTGCCCTGAGCCGGACGCGGGGGGCGTGGTTCCCACCGCGGCCGGCGCTGCGGTCATGTCACCTCATCGTGAAAGGCGTGAGGCGAGCCCGAAGCCGGCATCGGCGGGAAGCTCGCCCCTGCGTCCGACCGGTGGGGGGCACCCGCGTCCGCCGCCCGGTTGCCGCCCCCGCGCGCTTTGCGGTATAATCGACGGACCCGGCCGCCGCCGGTGTGGCCTGCCAATTCAGCGCGCAAGCGAGTTGACGATAGATGCAGTACTCTGAGAAGGTCATGGACCACTTCGCGAACCCGCGCAACGTCGGGGTGCTCGAAGATGCCAATGCAGTCGGTGAGGTCGGCAATCCCAAGTGCGGGGACATCATGAAGATCACGATGCGCGTCAACGAGGACACCGACGTGATTGAGGATATCCGCTTTCAGACCTTCGGTTGCGGCGCCGCCATCGCGGTCAGCTCGATTCTGACCGATATGGTCAAGGGCAAGACCATCAGCGAGGCGCTGGCGATCGGCAACGCCGACGTGGTCGCCGAGCTGGGGGGACTGCCCAGCATCAAAGTGCATTGCTCCGTGCTGGGCGAGGAGGGCATCGCCGCCGCCGCGCAGCACTACTTCGAGCAGCATCCCGAGAAGAGCCCGCCGCCCACCCTTGCGGAGAAGATCGAGCGTCTCAAGGCGCTCGAGGGCCACGAACACGAGGATCATTAGCGCTTGGGCGACCCCACGGACGCCACCCAACCGGTGGACGCCGAACTGCTCGCGTCGCTCTCGTCCATGGAGCTGCGCGCCCGCGCCATGGTGGAGGGCTACTACTCGGGCCACCATCGCAGCCATTTCCGCGGCGCCTCCATCGAATTCGCCGACCACCGCGCCTATGCGCACGGCGACGAGCTGCGTCACCTCGACTGGCGTCTCTACGGCCGCACCGACCGCTTCTTCGTCAAGCAGTATGAGGCCGAGACCAACCTGATCATCCACCTGCTGCTCGACACCTCGGGCTCGATGGGCTTCCCCGAGCGCGGCGTGACCAAACTCGCCTGCGCCACCTACCTAGCCGCCGGCCTGGCCTACCTGGCCTGGCGTCAGCGCGACGCCGTCGGCCTGATTACCTTCGACACGCGCGTCGGCCGGCAACTGCCGGCGCTGACCCGCCGCGGGCACCTGCAGCAGGTCTTCGACGCGCTTGAGGGTGCGCGCGCGGGGGGCGAGACCTCACTGGCGGACGCGCTCACGGAGGTGGGGGCCAGCCTGCGCCGGCGCGGGCTCATCGTGTTGCTGTCGGACCTGCTCGACGATGTCGGGGCGCTGCTGCGTGCCCTGGGGTTGCTGCGCAGTCGCGGCCACGACCTGATCGTCCTGCAGGTGCTCGATCGCGGGGAGGTGGAGCTGGACCTGCGCGGCCCGGTGGTGGTTGAGGACCTGGAGAGCGGTGAACGCCTGACCACCGACGCCGATGAGGTGAGCGCCCGCTACCGGGAGGCGTTGCAGGCTCACGTCGAGGCCATCCGTGACGGCTGCGCGGCCCGCGGCATCGACCACCAACTGATGATCACCGATCGTCCCCTGGGGCCTGCGCTGGTGGGCTATCTGGCGCGTCGCCGTCGGCGCGTGCGCTGAGCCGGCATCGTGGCGCGACGTGCCGCCGGCGGCACG
>CAZTZN010000257.1:0-5846 GCA_964617715.1 uncultured Armatimonadia bacterium
CTCGGGGTGCAGCCACAGGGCGAGAGGCTGCAGCCGCGCGCACCAGCCCACGAGCTGATCATCGCCGGCGCGGCTCCCGGCGCCGACCTGGTCGAGGGCGGTCACGCGCAGTCCTAACTCCGTGGCCCACCGCCAGCGTGCAACTCCGCCCTCGAGGCGATCGCGCAGGCGTGAGCGCTCGCGTGCGGTCAGCGCCTCCACCGCAGGCGGGCGGAAGAGCCTGATCGACGCGTGATCATCCAGCAGCACGGGACCTACTCCTCTCCGCTGATAGCCTGCCGACTTCCGTGTTCATCGATCTCCGCCTGGGCTGAGCGTTGGCGGGCGATATGCTCCTGCAACTCATGGCTGCGTGTCAGCTTCTCCACCGCCAGGCGCCGCCGACCCGCCTCGGTGAGCGCGGTGATCGCCTGCTCCAATCCTGCGCGCGCCCTCTCCACCGCCTCTTGCTCTACCTGCTCGCGCCGGCGCAGCCGGTCGGCGTAGCGCTGGGCGTCGGCGAGGCGCCTCGCGGTCTCGGTCCGCCCTGGTGGCGGCGTCCTCTCGGCGAGCCCGCGACGCACCTGGTTCAGGCGGGTCTGCGCCATACTTAGTGCATCCCGCGCAGCCCGCACCTGTTCGTAGGCGGCCTGCTCCCGAGCCCGGGCCTGGTCGAGCACACGATGCAGTCGCTGCAGGCGGTCACGCCCGGTCGATGCGGTCACCGATCAGCTCCTCCAGCCGTCGCAGCGTCTCATCAGGTGTCGCGCGCTCGTCGGGCGCCTGGCGCAGAAAGTCGCGGATCGGCCCGAGCAGACTCAGCGCCTCGTCCACGTCGGGATTCGAACCCCGCTCGTATGCACCGATACTGATGAGATCGCGGGCGTCCTCGTATGCCGCCAGCAGATCGCGCATCCGGGACGCCTGTGCGTAGTGCCGGGGCGTGACTACCTGCCGCATCAGCCGCGAGACGCTGGCGGTGACGGCCACCGCCGGGTAGTGGTTGCGGTTCGCCAGCTCGCGCGAGAGCACGATGTGCCCGTCCAGCGTGGCGCGCACGGTGTCCGCGACCGGCTCCATCATGTCGTCGGCCTCGACCAGCACAGTGTACAGGCCGGTGATGGTGCCCGTCTCGCCCGGCCCGGCGCGCTCCAGCAACTCGGGCAGAACCGTGAAGACCGAGGGGGGATGGCCACGCGTGGTCGGCATCTCGCCGGAGGCCAGGCCCACCTCACGCTGCGCGCGCGCCAGCCGGGTGATCGAGTCCATGAGCAGCAGCACGTCCAGCCCCTCGTCGCGGAAATGCTCCGCGATGGTGGTGGCCGTCAACCCCGCCTTCAGCCGGGCCAGTGGTGGCTGGTCGGAGGTCGCGACCACGACCACCGAGTTGGCCAGGCCGTCGCCGAGGTACTCCTCGACGAACTGCAGCACCTCGCGACCGCGTTCACCCACCAACGCGATGATACTCACGTCGGCCGAGGTGTTGCGCGCCATCATCCCGAGCAGGATGCTCTTGCCCACGCCCGAGCCGGCGAAGATCCCCATGCGCTGCCCCTTGCCGCAGGTCAGCAGGCCGTCAACCGAGCGCACGCCCACCCACAGCGGCTCCCGGACGCGCCGTCTGCGCATGGGCGAAGGGGCGGCGGCGCGCACCGGCCGGCGATGCTCAGCGCGGATAGGGCCGCGATCGTCGAGCGGCCTGCCCACCGCATCGATGACGCGACCGAGCAGCTCCCGGCCCACCGGCACGTGCAGCTCCTCACCGAGAGCGGTCACCCTACTGCCCGGCTCGATCCCCTCGGCGCGCCCGATGGGCAAGAGCAGGACGCGGTCGTTGCGGAAGCCGGCGACCTCGGCGATGATTGGCGGGGCGTCAGGGCCGCGGGAGATCGAACACAACTCGCCGATGCGGCAGATGGGGCCGCGTGACTCGATCGACAACCCCACGACCTCGGTCACGGTGCCGCAACGCTTGAAGACAGGCGCTGTGCGTGCCGCCTCGACGAGTCGCTCCACCCACCGGGGCTGCGGTTCGGGGCCTCTCACGCGCGGCCGCCTCCCTCCAGCTCCTGCAGCAGCCGCGCCTGCATCTCCTCGAACTGGGTGCGCAGACGGGCATCCACAATGCCCCGGTCGCTCTCGACCACGCAGCCACCGGGTTCGATGGAGCTGTCGGGTACCACTTCGATGGCCTCGGCCTGGTCCGGGGCCGACACGATCTCGTGCATCGCGGCCTGCAGCAATTGCGCATCCAGGGGGTGCACCCGAACCGTGATCTGCGAGGCCGACATCATTTGCTCAAGCGCCGACTCGACGGTGCGGGCGATCATGCCCGGATCGCTCATCAGCTCGCGGCGCACGATCCTGCGCGCCACCTCTACGGCGATGCGCACTACGTACGGCTGCAGCTCGACGAGCAACTCGCGCCTCTGCTGCGCGAAGCCGCTGAGCATGGCCTGGACCAGCCGGCGCATCCGCTCGGTGTGCTCGGAGCCGGAGCCGGCGGGCTCAGCAGGTTCAACGGTCACCTCTGCACGAGCCTCACGAACGACATCGGGCTCTCCGAGACGTCGCACCTGCAGACCGGAGCGCTCGAGCTCATCGGATCTGATGATCCGCCCCCGTCCGGCTCCGATCATGATTCCACCAGCTTTCCCCGCAGCGCTGCGGCGATTACAGCCACAACCTCGGCATCCGGTTCCGTTGCCGCTACAGGCGGCAACTGCTGAGCGATGACGGCCCGTACGCGGTCGCGCTGGGCATCATCGAGATGGTGTGCCACTAGGGCAACGACCTCCGGGCGCTCATCCGCTATCACGCGGCGCAGTTCATCATCGTCGAGAGATGCGAGGAAGGCGAACGGGCCGGGTTGAGGTTCAGGCTCAGGGGGCCGCCGCTCGGTACCACCCCTTCCCGACAGCAACAGCAGCGCCGCGATAATCACTACGCACCCCGCCACCGCCGCAATTGTCAGCGCCCACCCTTGCCTGCCGGCTCGCCACTTCGGTGCATCAGTGCCTGCCGTGGTCGGAGAGGAAGATGAGACCGCCACGACCGAACGCGCATAGAGCGTGTTGCCGCTGGCGTCAACGATGGTGAGGTTGCGCGCATCGAGCTCGGGGACGGCGGAGGTGATGAAATCGACGATGCCCTGCACCCAGCGAGGGTCAACCGCGTGGTCGTCGGCGAGGGTAAGCTGCGCCGCGACGCTGCGGGAAGGTGGGGAGACGTCTTCGGTCTCGCGGCTGGTGACGATGACGCGCGCTCTGTCGATGCCTACGAAACCGCTAAGAGCTCTCTCAAGAGCTCGGGCCAGGTCGTCATCGGCGCGTTCAGGCGTTCCCGGCAGCGGTCGTGACAGCAGATCGCCAAGGCTGGATCCTGACCAGCCGGAGACCAACGGCGAATCCTGCGCACTGCCCGGCGCGACCAGCAGCAACAACGCTGCCACCACGACAAGCCGCACGAGGGCCCCCTCCCTCGCAATGCATAGACGGATCTTTATGGTTCACCTGATCGCTGTCGTGGGCGTGATGCTACTGGTATGATGTACGGGCGCCCCGAGCGATCATCGTGTTATCTGTCCAACAAAATGCAGTTCGGGTCGCCGACCGGCGACCCGAACCGCTGCACGCTCCACCCGTGGTAAGAGCTTCGACGGCTGCTGCATTGTGGCGGCGCGTGTGGCCCGATAATCAGCCCGGGATGCTGATTGTGCAGACGGAGGGTGCTGCAATGTCGGGCCACGTATGCTGGTTCTTATAGTAGTTTGTGTAGGCCGACGGGCCAAATCCTATACAAACCTATCAAAGTCAAGCATAGTATAGCCGGCCGCCCGTGACAAGTCAAGGCCTCTTCACAAATAATTGAGAAACCCATTTCCGCTTGAAATTGCTCGAGAGTACCGACGGCGACCGCTGCGGCGGCGCCACCACGACCATCGAGCCGGACATAAAACAGGGACGAATATGCGCCAAGCAAGAAATGGAGGCGGAATATCGCGGACCAGGGCCTGTCTGCGGCGTTGAAAAAGATTATTCGGGGAGATGAAGAAGCTCCAGCTCGCCGGTTGCTATGAGATCGGCGATGAGGAAGACCGAGCCGGTGACGCAGATGGCGTCACGGGGGCCGGCAAGTTCGCGGGCGTGTTGCAGTGCCGTCTCAGGCGGCACGATAATCTCATGGCTGCGCCAGATGCCGACGGTGTGCCGGGCAAGTGTCTCGACAGGCATCGCCCGCGGCAGTGATGCCTGGGTCAGGATCACATGATCCGCCGCGGACAGCTCCGTTGCAATATCGCGCGCGGACTTGTCTTCGGAGACGCCGAGGACCACGATCAGTCGCTCGAAACGTAGATGGCGATTGAGTGCCGATATCAGCGCTCGCGCCGACTGGCGGTTATGGGCGCAGTCAACGATCATCCACGGGCGCGCGCCGACGACCTCAACTCGCGCCGGCCAGCGCATATTCTCGAGCCCTTCCACCAGGGCCTGTGGGGCGATCGCGAACCCATGCTCGGCGAGGCACTCACAGACCGCTGCGACGACGCTGACGTTGATGGCCTGGTGGGCCCCCGGCAGCGGTAGACGCAAAAACACCTCTTCGCCCGCGTAGCGTCCACGCATCGGCTCGTGCAGAGCCGGCACCTCGTCGGAAGGCAGATCGTCGAGGTCCAGTGGCTGGATCTCGTCGATGACGAACGGCGATGCCATTCGCAACGGTGCCCGCAGCTCGCGTGCTACGCGTCGGATAACGGCGGTCGCCTCGGGCTGCTGAGGAGCGGACACCACCGGGACCCCGCTCTTGATAATGCCGGCCTTCTCGGTCGCGATCTGCTCGAGGGTGTCGCCGAGCACGTGCGCGTGGTCGATGCCCAAGGTGGTGATGACGGACAGCAGAGGGGTAATGACGTTGGTGGCGTCGAGGCGACCGCCCAGTCCGACTTCTATGATACACAGGTCCAGGTCCCGCTCGGCGAAGGCGAGGAACGCCATGGCGGTGCACGCCTCAAAAAAGCTGGGAGCGCGCCGACCCTCTGCCTCAACCTGCTCGACCGCCGGCCGCACTCGACCGACGAGGCGTGCCACGTCCTGCTCGGAGATGAGTGCGCCGTCGATCGCCACACGCTCGCGCCACGACCTCAGGTGGGGTGATGTAAACAGGCCGGTGGTGTACCCGGCGGTCCGGGCCGCCGCCTCGATCATCGCCGCCACCGAGCCCTTGCCCTTGGTGCCGGCGATGTGCACCGCGTGCAGCGAGCTGTGCGGATCGCCCAGCAGCTCCATCAGCCGCCGAGTGGCGTCGAGGCTCATGCGACGGGCGAACCGCCGGTCGAGGCCGGTTCGCTCGGGGTTGGCCAGGCTCTCCAGCCACTCAACCGCCTGCCGGTAGGTCATCGATCGCGGTTGCATCACCGGTCCGGGCAACCTCCTCACCGTCGCGCGGAGTGCGGACCTGGCTGGCTGCGACAATGGTCAGCACCGACAGCGCCGCGGCTCCCACGAACACCCACTCATACCCGAACACGTCCCATACGTACTTGCCGCCGATGAACGGCACAAGCATGGAGACCGCGTGGTTGAGCGTGATGCCCATCGACAGCGACGGCGATACATCCGCCGGCCCCTCGGCGATCTTCGCCAGGTAGGCACTGCGCGCGTTCTCGACGCCGAAAAGAAGCTGATCCATGACGTAGCACCCGTAGAGCACCCATACCGCCCAGCCCTCAGGCAGGCCCAGCCGGTTCGCAAAGGCGTAGCCCAGACAGATCAACACCAGTGCCGTCCCATCCGCCATCAGCACGCGTCGCTCTCCCCGACCACCACCGCGATGAGCATGGGCACCAGCACCGCGAGCGCCACCTCCAT
>CAZTZN010000258.1:0-5795 GCA_964617715.1 uncultured Armatimonadia bacterium
GCGCGATCTGCAGCTTCTCCTCCTCGATGTAGCCGGGGAACTCGATGACCTCGAAGCGGTCCCGCAGCGCCGGCGGCACCGTGTCGAGGACGTTGCCGGTGGCGATGAACAGCACGCGCGAGAGGTCGAAGGGCACCTCGAGGTAGTGGTCGCTGAAGGCCGAATTCTGCTCCGGGTCGAGCACCTCGAGCAGCGCCGACGAGGGGTCGCCCCGGAAGTCGGCGCCGATCTTGTCCACCTCGTCAATCATGAACACCGGGTTGCTCGCGCCCACGCGCCGCAGCGCCTGGATGATGCGCCCGGGCATGGCGCCCACGTAGGTGCGCCGGTGTCCGCGGATCTCGGCCTCGTCGCGCACCCCGCCCAGCGAGATGCGCACGAACTCGCGCCCGATTGCCCGCGCGATCGACTGGCCGATCGAGGTTTTGCCCACGCCCGGCGGGCCCACGAAGCACAGGATGGGGCCCTTGGCGTCCTCTACGAGGTGGCGCACCGCCAGGAACTCAAGGATGCGCTCCTTGGCGTGACGCAGGCCGTAGTGATCGCTGTCCAGCGCCCGTGCCGCCCGGTCGATGTCCAGCCGGTCCTCGGTCGCGTGACTCCACGGCAGGCCGAGGATCCAGTCGAGGTAGGTGCGCACCACCGAGACCTCGGGCGAGGCCATGGGCATGCGCTGCAGTCGCTCAACCTCGGACAGCGCCGCCTCGCGCGCGGCCTCGGGGAGTTGCGCCGCCTCGATGCGCTCGCGATACTCCCAGGCATCGCCCACCGCCCCTTCGGCCTGCCCCAGCTCGTCCTGAATGGCGCGCAGGTGCTCGCGCAGATAGTACTCGCGCTGCGAGTTGTCGATCTCCTCCTCAACGCGCTCGCGCATCTCGTTCTCGAGCCGCAGGATGCGCAGTTCCTCGTGCAGGTGACGGGCGACGGTGTTCAGCCGCCGCAGACAGTCGGGGTCCTCGAGCAGCGCCTGGCGCTGCTCGAGGTCGAGGTCCAGGCAGGAGGCGACCAGGTCGGCGAGATGGCCGACCTCCTCGATGTTGAGGGCCGTGACCAGCGCCTCGGGCGGGATGCGCCGTGACAGCTCAGTGGCCTCCTCGAACTGGTCGAGGATGCGCCGCCTGAGCGCCTCGACACGCGGGCCGCGTTCGGGGTGCCGCTCGCACACCGGCTCTATCTCGGCGGCCATGAACGGATCGACCTGCGTGACGCTCCCCATGCGCGAGCGCGTCATGCCCTCGATGATCACACGCACGGTGCCGTCGGGCAACTCGAGACTCTGCAGGCAGCGGCCGACGCAGCCGACCTGGTAGAGTTCCTCGGGCCTCGGATCTTCGTTCATGGGGTCACGTTGGGCCACGAAAAGCGCCAGAGCATCCTCGCTGCGCGCCCGGCGCAGCGCACGCAGACTGCGCTGGCGGCCGAAGATCAGAGGCATGACGGTGTTGGGGAAGACGACGACATCGCGCACAGGCAGCACCGGCAGCACAACCGCCCCGGCGCCGGCCGCACGCGGCTGCGCCTGCGCAGGCTGCCCCCGCGGGAACAGCGGTGTCGGCGCGCCGCCGTCAGCCGCGTCGTTGTCAGGAGGATCGGCTGGCTTTCGCCCCATCTGCACGCACCACGGTGCGGGGGTGTCTACGCTGATGCGCGAGGCCGCCCGCGTCAGGCGACCTCACGATCATCATCGGACACCTTCTCCAGGAGGGGCTCTTTGCCCTCCCGGATGGTCTCCGCGGTGATCGTGCAGCGGTTGATGTCGTCGCGCGAAGGTATCTCGAACATGACGTCCAGCATGACCGACTCAATGACCGCGCGCAGCCCCCGAGCCCCGGTATTGCGCTCCAGGGCCTTCTCGGCGATGGCCTCGAGCGCGTCATCGGTCACGACCAACTCCACGTTGTCGAGCAGCGACAGCAGCTTCTTGTACTGCTTGAGCAGCGCGTTACGTGGCTCGACAAGCACACGCATGAGCGTTTCCTTGTCGAGGTGCTCCACGGTGGCAATGTTGGGCAGGCGGCCGATGAACTCGGGGATCATCCCGTACTTCATCAGGTCCTGCGGCATGACCTGGCTGAGGATCTCGTCGTCGGTCAGCTCGTGCGCGCCCGAGTCGGCGATGGCTTGAAAGCCCATGGTGCGGTTGCGGGTGCGCTGGCGGATGATGTCCACGATGCCGTCGAAGACGCCGCCGCAGATGAACAGCACGTTGGTGGTGTCCACCTGGATGAACTCCTGCTGCGGGTGCTTGCGACCCCCTTGCGGGGGCACGTTGGCCACCGTGCCCTCCAGGATCTTGAGCAGCGCCTGCTGCACGCCCTCCCCCGAGACGTCGCGGGTGATCGACGGGTTGTCGGCCTTGCGGGCGATCTTGTCGATCTCGTCTATGTACACGATGCCGTGCTCGGCGCGCTCGACATCGCCGCCGGCTGCGATCAGCAGTTGCAGCAGGATGTTCTCGACATCCTCACCCACGTAGCCGGCCTCGGTGACCGAGGTGGCGTCGGCGATGGTGAAGGGCACGTCGAGCATGCGCGCAAGGGTCTGGGCCAGCAGTGTCTTGCCACTACCGGTGGGGCCCAGCAGGAGGATGTTGGTCTTGTCAAGCTCAACATCGGCTTCCATCCCGCCCAGGCGCACACGCTTGTAGTGGTTGTAGACCGCGACCGACAGGACGCGCTTGGCCCGATCCTGGCCGATGACATAGGTGTCGAGGTAGTCACAGATTTCGCGCGGGGTGGGCACATGGCCGTCGGCGGCGTCGGCGCGGGCTTCCTTCTCGGCCTTGCCCCGAATAATCTGGTTACACAGTTCGACGCAGTCCACGCAAATGTACACGCCTGGACCGGCGATCAGCTCCTTGACCTCTCTGGGCTTCTCCCGCCCGCAGAAGGAGCATCGCAGTGGTCTGCTTTCCCTGCCCTGCCCGTCGATGTCCATTGTCCACTCTCCCGCTGCGCGCCGCTGCGCGCCCGTGTGCTGCGATGTGTGCTCGCCGAGAGTACTGCTTGCCCGGCCGCTGGGCTCCGCGTCGCCGGACTGCGGCTGCTATCGGCCTGCCTGTGTTCTCGTGCGCACGATGTAGCGCGCAAGGGTGTCCGTCGCACCCATCTGTTCCGCGAGAACGTGACGACAGCTCATGCCCCGCTCCAGCCGCCCTCGCCTGCACGGGCCGTCAGTGCAGGCCGCAAGCGCGCCGTAGTGGGCAAACAAGCACTAGCTCTCCTCGGGCCTGCGCTCAACCACTGCGTCCACAATGCCGTACTCCATAGCCTCGGCGGCAGTCATGAAGTAGTCGCGATCGGTGTCGCGTTCGATTTTCTCGAGTGACTGGCCGGTATGCTTGGCCAGAATGTCGTTGAGCCACGAGCGCAGTCGCAGGATCTCCTCGGCCTGGATCTGCACATCGGCCGCCTGGCCGGAAAGCTGGCCCCACGGTTGATGAATCATCACGCGCGAGTAGGGCAACGCATAGCGATAGCCCTTCTCGCCCGCGGCGAGCAGCACCGCACTCATGCTCGCCGCCTGGCCGATGCACCAGGTGTGGATCGGCGGCGACACGTACTGCATGGTATCGTAGATGGCCAGCCCCGCTGTTATCATACCCCCGGGCGAGGAGATATACATCGAAATCGGCTCCAGGGGGTCTTCATCCTGCAGGAAGATGAGCTGGGCGATGATAGAGCTGGCGATGTCGTCGTCGATAGCGGTACCGACGAAGACGATACGCTCCCTGAGCAGCCGCGAGTAGATGTCGTACGAGCGTTCGCCGCGCGGCGTCTGCTCGATGACCATCGGAATCAGTCTCACTGCGCTTCACTCTCCTGGTCGGTCTCGGGGGCGTCCTCGGCGATGCTATCAGCCGGTTCGGCATCGGCGACCTCGGCCGGCGCTGTGGCCGCGCTCTCGGCGTCCCCGCCCTCCGCCTCGTACTGGTCGGCAGGCACATCCTCGATCTCGGCGGAGTCAATGATCTGCTCGATGAGCTTGCGCCGCAGCGCCCTGTCCCGCATCTCCTCGGCAAACGCCGGCTGGAGCATCGCGGCCTGGCGCACGAACTCCAGGTCGCCACCGCTTTCCTCGGCTACGCGCTGCAGCTCGACGCTCAGGTCTTCATCGGTCACCTCAATGGCGAATTCCTCGGCCAGCGCCTCCATGGCGAAGTTGAGCTTCAGCCCGGTCTCGGCCCGCCGCCGCTCAGTGTCACGCAACCGGCCTTCGTCGGCGTTGGCGGCCTCGGCGAACTCCTCAAGCGACATCCCCACGCGCGCCAACTCCGAGCGCAATGCCTCATAGCTGCGTTCAGTCGCTTGCTCAACGAACTCCTCGGGCAGATCCACCTCGCTGTTCTGCAGTATATAACGCAGAACCTGGCCGCGAAGTTCTTCGCGCGCGCTTTCCTGCGCTCGCGCTTCAAGCTGCGTACGAATCGATGCGCGCAGGTCCTCGAGTGTCTGGTAATCGCCGAGACTCTGCGCGAACTCATCAGTCAGGTCGGGGAGCTTGCGACCGCTGAATGAGTCGATCTCAGCGATGATACGGCCGGGGCGCCCGCGCAGCTCCTCGTCGGGGTGATCATGGCCGTAATCGAACGACACTTCCACAATGTCGCCGGGCCTGTGGCCGATGAGAGCTTTGTCGATCTCGCCCAGGTACTCACCCTCGCCAACGATGATCTCGCGCTCGGTGGGCTCGAGTTCGTCCTCGTCTTCGCCCTCGTTGACCACCTTGATGTCGGCGGTCACCAGGTCCCCGTCCTCGATCGTGTCGCGATCAACCTCGACCTCCTCGGCGTTGATGCGCCGGAGCTGCTCGAGCTGAGCATCGATCTGCTCGTCGGTGACCTCGGCCACCGGTCGGCGCAGCTTCAGGGCGGCGAGGTCCGGGAGCTTGGGCCGCGGGTAGGTGGTGAAGGTCGCGTAGAACTCGAAGGGCTCGCCCTCGACCAGCGGCACCTCGTCCTCCGCGTCCTCCGCGTCCTCGACGGCCTCCGCGTCCTCGACGGCCTCGACGGCGTCCTCGGCTTCGTCATCCTCATCGGCGACGAGGCCGGACCTGATTGTGCGGGCGAGCAGCTCGTCGTCGTCGGGAGGCGCTCCGACCTCGACCGACACCTGCTCGATCGGCCTCAGGTTATGTTGCTCCATGGCCTCCTCGAGGCGCTTCTGGACGACGGTGTCGTAGGTCACGGCGCGGATGAGTTCGGCGTCATAGTGCCGCTGCAGGATGCTGCGCGGCACCTTCCCGGGGCGGAAGCCCCGAATCCCCCCACGGTTGGAGAGCTGCTGGTAAGTGCTGTCGAAGGCCCCCTGGACCTCGTCCGCGTCGAGTCGGACGTGGACGGTCACCCGGCTGCCGCCGAGTTCGCGAACGTCAACCTCCACGGTGGATCGCTCCCGTCGGGCGCGCGCCGGCGTCGAGCCGATTCTTACGCGCCGCTGGTGTCGTGTAATAAGATGGGTCCAAGCTGGTGCAGACAAGCGAAACGGGGCCGCTCACGCGGCCCTGACGGTGTCGATGGATCGTGCGTGGGTGGTGGGCGCGGGGAGATTCGAACTCCCAAGGGTTGCCCCACATGATCCTAAGTCATGCATGTCTACCGATTCCATCACGCGCCCATCCCCCCACCGCAAGTGCCATGCGGGACCCACTCCGCCACCGGGCCGGGGGGTCGCCACGCATGACACCGACGCATACAAGAGCGGCGCGCCGTGTCCAGCGCGCCTGACTTGTCATCGGAAGTTGGTGGACCGGGGAGGATTCGAACCTCCGACCTTGGGATTAAGAGTCCCCTGCTC
>CAZTZN010000259.1:0-5760 GCA_964617715.1 uncultured Armatimonadia bacterium
CACACCAGCTCATGAAAGCACTCGTCGTCGCATCACGGCCACGCGCCGACCGCCTGTGCCGACCGCTCGAAGCCGCCGGCATCGAACTCGTGTGCGTTCATCCGCCCGGCCCCGGCCTGCCCGGACGCCTGGGATGGGCGCGCGATATCATCCGCCACGGCCACACCTGCGGCGCCGACGTGATATTCTCCCACGAACCCGGGCCGATCTGCGCACTCCTGGCCATGATCGGCGCGCAGACAGGCCGACCGGTCCTGGTGCGCTGGCGCGGCGATCCGTGGCAGGAATACGACGATCTGCGCCGACAGGGGCTCACCAACCCGCTCAAGATCGCCGCCGGACACGCGGCGCTCTGCCAGTCCATCGATCTCGCCGATCTGCTGGTGCCGGTCTCGCAATCGCTCGCCGACAGCATCGCCCGCCACACCGGCTGCCCGACCAGCAAGCTCAGGCCCATCCCCATCGCCATCGACACCGAGCGCTTCCGTCCGCCCGCGGACCGCGACGCCCTCAAGCGCGAGCTGGGCCATGCGGGCCAGCGCATTATCTCGCTGGCCATGATCTTCCAGTACCTGGATAAGATCGCCGGCCTGGAGCGTTACCTGCCCACGCTGCGGGCCGTGGTGGAGGCGCACGACGACGTCACCGTGATTATCGCCGGCGACGGCCGCCTGCGCGCCCGGTTCGAGCAGCGCCACGCGGAACTGCTCGACCACCCGCGCATCATCCTGCCCGGCTGGATCGAGGACATCCACCGCCTCGTCCAGGCCAGCGACATCTTCTGCCACTTCTCATACTTCGACGCCTGTCCCAACGTAATCTTCGAGGCCTGGGCGTGCGGCGTGCCGGTGATCGTCAACGACTATCCGGCGCTGGTGGAGAACTTCGAGAACGGCGTGAGCGGCTACGTGCTGCCCGAGGACGCCGACGTCGAGCAGTGGGTCACCCCCTTCGTCCGGCTGCTGGAGGATCGCGCGCTGTGGGAGGCCATGAGCAAGCAGGTGCGCGCGCGCGCCGAAGAACACTTCTCATACCGGGCCATCGGCCGCCGCCTGCGCGCGGTCATCGCCGAGGTGCGGGAACAGGGGTAGCGGGAGAGGCAGGATTCGGCGGCGGAGCCGGTAACTTTATCCCCGGGATGCTCAATACCATACAGTCACCGTCGCGGGCGGGGCCGACAAGAATCGGTTCCTCCCGCGGGAGGAGCACGCATGGCAGGCGGCGCACGGCAACAGGCCGATGATGCAATGACCGCGCGGGGCGCGCGCCCCACGCGCGTCTTCGGCGTGCCGCTGGGGTTACTTTTCGTGATGACCGCGGTGTTCTTCCGCCTGTCGCGCTACACCCGGCACTCCCTGATCAACTTCGGCAAGACCGCGGACGTTCTCATCGACATCGAGGCCTACAAGCTGATGATGCTGCTGCCGCTGGCCTTCTTGGTGCTGGCGGCGCTGCAGTGGCCGCGCCGCACCCGGGTGCGCCTGGACCCGCCCTTCAAGCTCCTCATCGCCCTCTTCGTCTTCAGCACCGCCTCGCTGCTGTGGGCCTACAACCCGGCCTACAGCCTGCCCTGGCTGCTGCGCCTGGCCATTCCCTTCACGGTGTACTTCCTGGTCATCAACTACACCGTCACGCGCCGGCACCTGCGCTGGTGGAGCTACCTGTTCGTGCTCATGGGCTTCGCGGATGTGATCATCGCCGCCGTGGAGCTGCCCTTCTTGTTCCGCCTATGGGGCAGTATCCGGGCCAGCGACCCCGAGATCCTCGGCTACATCGGCATCTACGCGCGCTGGGCGGTCGTAGCCTTCGCCTTCTCGCTGCACCTGGCCGCCTTCGGTGAGAGCAGGCGCGAACGAAGCGCCGGGATCGTCGGAGCGATCGTGAGCGTGATCACCGTCTACTTCACCTATCGCCGCGCCGCCCTGCTGGCGGTGGCGCTGGTGGTGCTCATCTACATGGTGCTCATCGGTCGGCGCCGCAGGGACTTCGTGGCTCTGGCCGTGGTGGTCGCCCTGCTCGCCGGCGGCGCGCTGCTCGTCGATCCGCGCTACGCCCAGCGTATCGCCTCCATTGGCCAGGCGAGCGACCTGTCCTCCGTAGAAGGCGGCAGTCTGCAGCGCGTCCTGCAGTTCCTGATGGGTGTGCGCATCTTCAAGGAGCACTGGCTGCTGGGCATCGGCACCGGCAACATGCTCATCTACACCAAGGACACCTACGGTACCGGCAAGTGGCTGCCGCACAACATCTACCTGGAGTTCGGCGGAGAGTTGGGCATCTTCGGCCTGGGCCTGTTCCTGGCCTTCGTGGCCGTGGCGCTGCAGCGCGGCTGGCGCGCCTTTCGCATCCGCCTGGCGGCGGGCGATCTCAACGGCGCTTCGCTGGCCGTAGCCGTCATCGCCGCCCTGTCCGCCATGCTGCTCTACGGCTTCTTCCAACCCATCCGCCACGATTTTTACATCTACGTGCTGGCCGCGCTGGCCTCCGTGGCCTACGACGTGGCCGCAAACCGAGACGGCCGGGACGCCGGCCCTCCGCCCGAGGGCGAGGGGGCAGGAGTAGCCCCGGGATCGTCTCCGGTCGTCGCACGAAAGGAGCCGCCTCGTTGAGCTCGCCCGCCCTCACCGTCGTCATCCCCGCCTACAACGCCGCCGCCACCATCCGGCGGGCGCTGGACTCCCTGCGCGCCCAGACCTGCCGGGACTTCGAGATCATCGTCATCGACGACGGCTCCGAGGACGAGACCGCGCACATCGTGCAGGAGGAATATCCCGAGGTGCGCTACATCCGGCAGGACAACGCCGGCCCCTGCGTGGCGCGCAACCGCGGCGCGCAGGAAGGCTGCGGGGAGTTCGTGAGCTTCCTCGACGCCGATGACGAATGGGCGCCCGAGAAGGCGGAGCGCCAGCTCGCCCTGCTGCGCGCGCGCCCCGACGTGGACTGCTGCGGCACCAACGGCTGGGTGCTGGCGGGTGAGCGCCGCTACCTGTTCAACAGCCCCCACCGCCCCCGGGTCATCGAGCTTGCGCTCGCCGATCTCATCTGGGGCTACCATCCCGTGCTGGCCTCGCTGATGGTGCGGCGCTCGGTGTTCATAGAGCTGGAGGGATATGACGCCTCGATGGCCCACTGCGAGGACCAGGAGCTGATCTACCGCATCGCGGGCACCGGCCATAAGGTAGTGGAGCTCAACGAGCCGTTGTATATAATCTATCGCATGAGCGACAGCCGCAGCTCGAAGGCATCGGTGCGTCGCGCGGTATGGCGGCTGCGCGCGCTGGAACGCTGGGACCCGCAGCGCAATCCGCAGTCGCCGCTGACGCGTCGGCAGTACGTGCGCGCGCTGGGGCACCGGGCGATCATCTCCGCCGCCGAATGTTACCGCGAGGGCGGCCACGAACGCGCGCGCGAGCTGCTGGCGTGGCTCGATGACGTTCCGGACGTCGAGTTGGCACACAAATTGCTGCATCGACTCGCGCAGGTGAGCTACCCGGCGTTCGGGGTGATGGGGAACGTCTATCGAAGCTGGCGTGCTTTCGTGGACGCGACACGGCGATGGGGCGGTGTCACCGGCCTGGCCCGGCAGTTCTGGCGACGCTATATCTCCTCCGGGCCGGCAGGCAAGGAGCGGTCGGCCGGCGAACTAGGCGCATAACACACGGACAGGGACACGGTCGCCGCCGCGCCTCGAGGTGGGCGGGCGCAACCGGTAGTCCTCACACTTGTCCTATATAGCAGGTCGCCCACCGGGTCCAGGGGGAGGCCCTGTTTGTTTATAATTCGCCTGCAACCGACCGGGTGGCGGGTGAAGGGCGGGAACGCCCGGATGCAGTACGTACAGAGGCGTGGAGGGTCTACGGCATGATGTTGCTGATCGTGTTGTTCTGGGTGTTCTTCGCGCTGGCGATTCACCCGTACATCACGTACCCCATCGTCATGCTTATCCTCTCCTCGGTGCGTGCGCGGCCGGTGCCGGCCAACTCGCACAAGCCGCTGGTGTCCATCGTCATCCCCGCCTACAACGAAGAGGATACCATTGAACGGCGTATCCGCAATCTACTGGAGCTGGATTGGCCGGCGGACAAGCTCGAGATCGTGGTGGCCTCCGACGGCTCCTCCGACGCCACCAACGAGATCGTGCGGCGCATCAGTGCGTCCGACCGGCGCGTGCGGCTGCTGGAGCTGCCCCGGGGCGGGCGTTGTGCGGCCATAAACGCCGGGGTCGCCGCGGCCGGCGGCGAGGTGGTGGTGCTTACCGACGCCTCCACCCGATTCGCGCCGGACGTCATCAGGAATCTGGTCGCCCACTTCGGCGATGAGCAGATCTGGGTCGTGGTGGGCACGGTGAACATGCTGCCCTTCGAACACACGCCGCTGAACTTCACCGAGGGGCTCTACTGGCGGTTCGAGAGCCGCCTGCGGCAGTTGGAGGCGCGCGCCGGACTGGCCTTCATCGGCTCGGGTGCATGCATCGCGGTGCGGCGCGAGAAGTTCCCGGTCCTCGAGGACGACGCCAGCGATGACCTGAACCTGGTGCTCAAGGTGGTGTCCCGCGGCGGGCGCGCCCTGCAGGTGCCCAACATCGGCGTCTACGACTACATGGACGGGGACGTGGACCGGCAATTGCAGTCGCGCACCCGGCGGGTGGTGCGCAGTCTTACGACGATCTCGCGCAACGCCGCCATAATAAACCCCCTCAACCACCCCGACTACGCCTTCTGCGTCATCTCGCACAAGGTGCTGCGCTGGATGTCGCCGCTGTGGCTGATCGGGATGCTGGTCACCAGCGGGGCGCTCTATGCGCTGCCCTTCTATCGCGCGGTCTTCTTCGTGCAGCTCGGCTTCTACGGCCTGGCGCTGCTGGGGTTGGTGCTGCGCCGCCTCTCCATCTCGCGCCTGCCCATCCTCGCCATCCCCCTGGGAGTGGTGATCGCCAACATCGCCTTCCTGCGCGGCCTGATCACCTTCCTGCTGGGCCGGCGTCTGCAGATGCACGAGCCGGCGCGCATCGCCGAACGCTGACCTGCCGCCTTACATCCACCGTCCGCCCCGGGCGCGGAAGCGACGTGCCTCCTCGGCGGTGGGGAAGGAGTAGTAGGTGGCCTCCTCGCGCGGGTTGGGCCGGGTCTGCACCGCGTCGGCCTCGAACAGGTCGATCGCCTGCGCCAACAGTCGCCCTCCCACCACCTTGCAGCGCCGCATCAGGTTCGCCTGGGTCTCCCCGTCGGGGATGGGCACCGGCTCCTGCAGGATGATCGGCCCGTCGTCGAGCTGTTCGTTCATGAAATGCACCGTCACCGCGGTCTGGGGCTCGCGGTGATAGAGCACCCAGAAGCTGGGCAGCATGCCGCGGTAACGGGGCAGCGGCGCGGCGTGCACGTTGATACACCCTCGCGGGGGTAGGTTGAGGAGCTGCGCGCGCAGTATCTGCGGGCAGGAGACCGAGATTATCAGGTCGATGTTCATGCGGCGCAGCCGTTCGAGGAACTCGGGCGCGTTCACATCGGCGACCTCGTCCACCGCCACGCCGAAACGCCGCGCCACCTGCGCCGGCCCGCGCCCCGTAACCTTGGCCCACAGGTAACGCATCCCGTAGCGCACGAAGGTCCAGGGATCGAACACCGACCACCAGCGTCGCACCAGTGCGCCGAAGCTCTCGCGCTTTGAGGTTGGGGGCGCGATGAAGACGGCGGCGATGCGATCGGCCTTACGCGCCAGCAGCTCCTCGAGCAGCACGGGCACCGCGAAGGGCTCGTTCTGGGT
>CAZTZN010000260.1:0-5755 GCA_964617715.1 uncultured Armatimonadia bacterium
GGCGATCTCGTCGGCGGCGCGCAGGAGCTGGTCCTCGCTGCGCGCGGTCAGGGCGATGTCGGCGCCGGCCTCGGCCAGGCCCATGGCCAGCGCCCTGCCGATGCCCCTGCCGCCGCCGGTCACCAGCGCCACGCGGTCATCCAGCCGGAAGTCATCGAGAATCATGCGCGCTCACCCCGCTCCTGGTGGTCGTTCACACCTGCACGGTTCCGCCGGGCGACCTCACTCGCCTCCCTGCTTCCCGGCTCACGGAAGGGAATAGCCGGCGGACCATCGAACAGGGGCGCAGCAATCCGCCCGACACTGAGAAAGCGCGGCGAGACACGTGATCGATCTCCGGCGCTGCCGGCAACCCACCAAGAGCATCTTCGGCCCGGGCGAGCGCCCCACGGAGACGCTGGATTGATGCGCGCGTGATCGAGCCCGGAGCCTACGCCCTGATCTTCACGGTCATCTTTCTCGCCAACACCGCGGGCAGCCTCACCGGCTTCGGCGGCACGGTGCTGGCGCTGCCCTTTGTGGCCATGACCATCGGCCTCAAGGTCGCAGTGCCGGTACTGGTGGTGCAGGCGTGGGTGCTCGCGGTCTTCATCGTCACCGAGGCGCGGCGGCATATCTTCTGGCGCGATTGGGCGAAGATCGTGGGCTTCGTGGCCGCCGGCCTGCCGGTCGGTCTGTGGGTTGCCACCGTCATGCCCGAGAACCCGCTGAAGGTGGCGCTGGGACTGTTCACGCTGGGCGTGGGTATCTACGGCGTCATCCGCCCGATGCCGCGCGCGGACAGCCGCGAGCGCCTGGTGGGCTGGAAGGGCCGGGCGCTGACGGCGCTGCTGGCACTGGGCGGGGTGGTACATGGCGCGTTCGCGACCGGCGGGCCGCTGATCGTGGTGTACGGGACCCGAGCGCTCCGCGACAAGAGCGTCTTTCGGGTGACGATGAGCGCCACCTGGCTGACGCTGAACACGATCCTGCTGACCCAGTGGTTCGTGCGCGGCGTCTTCACCACCGACCAGCTCCGGCTCGCCGGGCTGTGCGTTCCGTTCACGCTGGCGGGCATGGCCCTGGGCACCTTCGCGCACTACCGCGTGAACGAGGTGGTCTTCCGCCGCGCGGTCTACGCGGTGCTCATCGCCGCGGCGGCGATGCTGCTGATGTCGGGATTGAGCTGAGCGCGGGCGTCAGTCCACCACCCTCGCGCGGAACATCCAGTTGCGCTCCCAGTAGCGCTCGAGCTTGAGCGTCAGCACGTTCGCGCCCGCGCGCAGGGGCGCGGTCACCAGGCATTCGTCCTCCCGGAGCCCGCGCACGTTGGGCAGGTAGGCGATCTCCTCACCGTTGAGGTACGCCACGCACGAACTCGACGAGCCTATGCTCAGCTCGGCCTCGCCCGCCGCATCGGCTTCGATGATCGTGGTCGCGTAGACCACGTCGCCGGTGTCCGCCTCTACGTTACTGCCCAGATCCACCACGCCCGCGGCGTCGCTACGCACCTGCGTCCATGTCTCCGGCGCCGCGGTCATCGCATCCTCGGGCGAGAAGCGCACCTGGCGGATGGGCCACCACGCCTCATTCGGGTAGCGCGGGCTGACGTGCCAGATGCGACGCAGGTCCCCGCGCTCTGCTGCCGCCGCCGCGCGGATCACCACCGCGCTCACCGCCCAGCCGGTCGGCCCGCCGAAGGTTAACTCCAGGCGCCCGTCGGTGACCTGCGCGGTGAACTCGCCCATCTCCGCGCCCCCGGGGTAGAAGGCCGTGTCGAAGAGCCGCACGCCGGTGCGGTCGCGCACCATCCCCGAGCAGCGGAAGTTGCGGTTGGTCCACGACGGATTGCCGCGCGTCACGCGTACCTGGTACGCGCCGTCGGACAGGTCGATGCGCAGCGTGCGTGGACGCCCCGAGTACAACGCGCGGTTCAGGATCGCCGCGTCCGGCCGCCACTCGTAGGGCCAGAAGGGGAGGCCGTGCATCTGGATCTCCTGCACGGCGCCCGCATGGCGGTGCGCCATGGCATAGCCGGTCTCTTCCGGCGTGGGCTCCGAGGTGTCAGTCACCGGCAGCCAGCCGTAGCCCAACTCGGCGGAGTACTCAGTGTCCGCGGCCAGCGCCCGCCACGGCCCGGCGTCCTCGGTTGCGCCGAAGTCCAGCGCCAGCGTCGCCCCCTCGGTGTCCGCCATCGCGCGCCACTGGTCGAAGTAATCCTCGTCGAGAGCGGCCGCCACGTCGCGCAGAAGCTGCTCGACCTGCGCTCGGTAGGTCGCATCGTCCACGCCACGATCTTCGTGGACCATCCCCGCGCGGTCGCGGAAGTTGCCCCACTCGTCATCCAGCGCCCACAGCGCTCGCGCCAGCATGGCATCGCCCTGGAGCCGATCGCTGAGCGCGCGTTCGGCGCCGATCGGCCCGAGCACGATCACGCCGTAGATGCGCACGCTGGGGACCTGCACGAACGCGGTGCCGCCTTCGATGCGGAACTCCATCGGCAGCGGCTCGGCGTCGGCGGTCAGCCACATGGCCTCCCGCGGCTCGGCCATCCCCTCGGGCAGGCGGATGGCGATCTCGAACGGCTCGGTCGGCGTCGCCCGCGCGGCCTCGAAATCCACGTCGTAGTTGACCAGGTGCACGCTCAGCAGGTCGGCGCCTTCCACCCGGTGGCGCCATGGCGTGGCCCACAGCAGGCGCGGCAGGTCGCCGCCGATGAGCGTCTCGTCGCCCAGCGCCGCGCGCACCTCGGCCGCAGCCTGCTGGACGACCGCGCGCGTGGCGTCGGACTCGGTCGCGCGGTTGAAGAAGAAGTGCTCGCCACCGAGAAGCTGCACCACCTCGCCCGCCGCGCGCAGGCGATGAAGTGCGCTCTGCTCGCGCGGCAGGTTGTTCTCGTCGCGCGTGCCGAAGTCGCCGACCACCGCCACCTTTCCGCCGCCCGCGAGGTACTGCGCCAGGCGCTCGATCTGCTCGTCGGCGATGCACTCGACCGAGGGCAGGATGACCAGCCGGTAGCGCCGCAGGTCGTGCAGGCCCCAGCGATCCGCGCGCATCTCCGGATGGTGCAGGATCAGCGCGTCGAAGGGGATGTGCGCCTCCATGAGCGTCCGGCCCATGCCCGACACGTCGTTGAAGTGCGGCGCGTGCACGTTGCTGCGGTACTCGGCGTACATCTGCGTGGGGATCGAGTAGGCGATGGCGACCTGCGCGTGGCGCGAGCGACCCTCCCCGGTGAACAGCGCGCGATGGTCGTGGCGGAACTGCCAGAACCGGCGCAGCACCTCGAGCTGCGGCTCCTCGAAGCCGATCTGCTGGGCGAAGAGCACGCCGCCACCGGCGCAGCTCTCCGCGTACTCGTGTTCGAGCAGTTCCGGGTCCTCCTGGCGCAGCTTGGTCATGCACAGAACCGGCTTGCCCGGCGCCGAGGCCAGGCCCAGCACGAAACGCATCACCCCGTGCGCGTTGGCCCAGTGGTACTTGAACATGTCGTACTGCGACAGCCCCGCGCTCTCGAACCACGCCTGGTCCACGAACTCGCTGATGAGCAGCGGGTAGGAGTTCATGCCCAGAAAGCCCCCGGCCTGGTTGCCGTGGCAGTCGAACTCAACGCCGAGGCGCTCGGCGATGACCTTGTTGTCGAGCACATAGCGCACAAGGTTGTGCGCGTGTGACATGTAGAGGAACTTCTGGTACTCGCGCAGCACCGGGTCGTCGCAGATCGCGGCCACGCCTTCGTGGGTGATCTCGTTCCAGCGCAGGTCGGGGTTGAGCATCGGGAACTCGGCGAGGTGGTCGCGGACGTAGTCGGCGACGTGGTCGTACTGCGCGCGGAACTCAGGCAGCAGGTCACGGCGCGCGAGGTAGTCCATGAACCTGAGGTTGCACCAGTCGCAGTACTTGCCGCGCTCGCCCGCGCCGATACGCTGCACCGGGCCGCCGATGTTGTCCTGGCTGATGGCAGCGCCGATGAGCGGGCTGGCGAGCCAGTCGTAGTTGATGACCGAGGACCAGCGCGGCGCGTTGTTGCACACGATGTAGGCGTTGAAGTCCTGGCGGGCCGCCCAGCTCTCCACCGAGAGGTTGTAGTGGCTGCTCATCACCAGCTCGCCGTCGGGATCGCGGGCGATGCCGTTGTCGGCGAACAGCGGCAGCGCCTGCTCCTCATGGAAGTGGATGGTCTCCTGGTACTCGTTGTGGCCGTAGACCTCGCACGGCACGCCGCGGTGCTTGAGCCACTCGTGGGAGGCGTAGTCGCCGGAGCGGTCGAGGTAGTCGCACAGGATCCAGTTCTCGTCGAACCACCGGCCGGGTTGGCGCGCCGGCCCGCCGCGGCCCTCGCCGTAGCCGGCGTTGACCATGAAGCGATGCCACGAGATCGGGTGCCGGTCGGGGTAGTCGAAGGCGCGCAGTTCCGCCCCGTAGTCGGGCAGGATGAGCTGCGGCTGCTCATCGACGACGGGCAGCTCGATGGCGAACGCACATGGTGCGAGGACGAGCAGCGCGAGGACGAGCGGCGTAGCCACGGCGGCGTGAAGACGCATGTCGGAGGCCCCCTTGCCTCGGGATGAGACGCCGGGGCATCTTCGCTCGCTGAGACGCAGGGACCTGCCGGCGCCGCGTGCGATCGCCGTGCGCCGTTCGGAGCGGCGCATCGAGACCGCTTGCGGTCTCCCACATGCGCCGGCCGTCGGCCGTTGTCGTTGTGCGGCCCTCTCCCCCGCCCGACTGCGTCGGGCACCCCCTCTCCGCCCCGGAGAGGGGACTACAGCAGCCCCGCCTCCATGCGCGGTGTGCGGCGTGTCGTTCCCCCTCCGGAACGGAGGAGGCAAGCGCTTGCAGCGCAAGCGCACGGGGAGGCCGGCAGGCCGGCGCGTGCTGGGCCCCTACCCCTCCACCCGCCAGACGATGTCGCTGTCGAGCCAGGAGCGGCCCTCTTCGCGGTAGTCGTGGCCGCCGTCATCGTCGAGGTCGGGGCCGAGCGACCACAGCACGTAGCCCGCGCCCTCGCGCCGGTAGCGGAAGGACTCGCCGGAGAAGATGTCATCGGGGATCGGCCAGTCCACGGCCTGCGCCAGCGGCGCCAGCGTCTCCGGGTATTCGCCATGCGCCTGACGGTAGAGATTGAGCGCCAGGGCGATGTGGAACTGGTCGCGGCGGGCGATGGCGTAGTCGCGCTTCATCTGCGCGTTGGCAAACGAGGGGAGCAACGCGCGCGTCACCGGCTCAAGGTACGCCGCGGCCAGACCGGCCTGCTGGAAATGCTCCAGCACGACGTCATGCTCGCTGACTTCGCGCCACGGGTGATCGGCCCGCTCGAGCACGGCACTCCAGAGATGGAGGAACTGCAGCTCGTCGTACTTGCGGACGGGAGCCCCGAGGAAGCTCTCATACAGCTCCCAGTAGAGCAGCGAGGGCCCGGCAAGGCCGCCACCCAGCAGGTCGTCGATGGTGTCGCCATCGATGGGGCCGAAGATCAGAAGCCCTGACGCTCGCTCTCCCTCCAACGCCCTGCGGAACCGCTTCCACAGATCGTCCCGATCCACGGTGCTGCTCAAGACCCGTGCCCGTGCCGGCGGCACCGCGATGTCATCACAGATCTGCTGCACACCCTCGCTCAGTATCTCGATCATGGCCACGCGCACGAGCAGGGCGATGACCACCGGATCGGGCGACACATGCCTCGTCATGTGCAGGCTGACAGTGCACCACTTGAGCGCCTCCTCGTCTCGTCCGTCGTGCGCGTCAAGCACCATGCGCGCCGTCGTCAGACGCA
>CAZTZN010000261.1:0-5712 GCA_964617715.1 uncultured Armatimonadia bacterium
GGCGATCAATGGTGTGAGCCGCCCGAGCAGAGGCGAACATCCCGGCCCATGGACGGAGCGTATCACCCTGCCCGGCCTTTGCCGTCTCCCATGACCGCAGGCGGGGCACCTCCCGGCCTATCGTTCCCCGGCGCCGTGGTCGTTCGGAGGGCGCATGTCCACATGCGCCGCCGTTCGCCGGTGCGGTGGGAGGGATCTCCGGGAAGCGTCGGCCCGCAGTGCGTCGTGCCCCAACGGCGCACGGACCTCCGACCTGCCGCGGAGAAGTTGCGCGATCTCTCAGCGCTTTCGCAAGGCGTCCGCGTCCCCCGCGTCGAACTCCCCACGGCCAGGCAGCACAGTCAACTCCGGTTGGGAGGAAGCATGTCATGGACCCCGTGAAGGTGGGTGTCATCGGGTGCGGCGTGATCGGCAGCCGCAACCTGCAGGACGCGCAGGGGGGCGAGCTGACGGAGGTGGTGGCTGCAGCGGACCTGCGCGTGGAGCGACGCGAGTGGGCGGCCGAGCAGGGCGTGCCGCGTATATACGAGGACGGTCGGGACCTGCTCGATCAGGACGAGGAAGTCGAAGCGGTCATCATTGCGTTCCCGGCGGCGGCGCGCACTGCGATGGCCCTGCGGGCGTTCGCGCGGGGCAAGCACGCGCTGGTGGAGAAGCCGGTGGCGATGAACGCCCGCGAGGTCGAGACGATGATCGCGGCGCGCGGCGACCTGGTGGCAGGGTGCTTCTCAGGGCGCTACCGCGGCTTCGAGTCGGCGCGGGTCGCGACGGACTTCGTCGCCTCCGGCGGCATCGGTGAGCTGCGCGAGCTGCACGTGCGCGCCTTCATCGCGGCGGGTCCGCCGACCGGCAAGGAGCCGCCGCCGTGGCGGGAGTCATTCTCGATGAACGCCGGCGGCATCCTGACCAACTGGAGCTGCTACGACCTCGATTACATCCTGGGCGTGGCGGGCTGGAGTTTCCGGCCGCGCGTGGCGCTGGCGCGCATCTGGCCGTGCGCCCCGCAGTTCCGCCATCACGTCGCTCCCGAGTCGGATGCGGACGCACACTTCGCGGCCTTCGTGGTGGGCGACGATGGCATGGCGCTGACTGTGGAGCGGGGCGAGTTCGCGGCCACCGCCTCCCGCTCGGCGTGGGAGATTATCGGTACCACCGGCGCGCTGCGTCTGACCATGCTTGCGACCGGGGAGCGCGAGATCATTCACGACGACGGCTCGAATGCCCAGGAGGGCACGGTCACGCGCACGCTCTGGCGGGGCGACGATCGCGCGGGCGGCGGTAATCCGCAGGTGATCGAAGCCTTTGCCCGCGCCATTCGCGGCGAGGGCGAGCCGATCACGACGCTCGAGAACTCGTTGGTCATCGCGCAGATAACCGACGCAATCTACCGGTCGGCCGCGAGCGGTCAGGCCGTCACCATCGCCTGACGCGCACCGCAGCGGGCGGAAGGCGCCCGCCGCGCGTGATGGTCCAGGCAGGACCCGACGGGCCGTGCGGCGAAGGTCCTCGCGAACGGCACCGCATGGGCTACCGTTGCCTGTGTGGCCCGGTGGGGGAGCGTGACCGCGATCAGCAGTCCGGCGAGCACCGACACTCCCGCGAAGGCATCAAGGTCCCAGGCCGTCATCGTAATGGGGGCGGGCAGCCACTACGCAGGGTTGCCCAAACGCCTGCTCGATCTGCTGGGGGCCGTGGTACTGCTGCCGGGCGCGATCCTGCTGCTGGCGCTGGCTGCGATCGCGATTCGGCTCAGCTCCCCCGGACCGGTGCTCTACGTCCAGCGACGGGTGGGGCTGGGAGGACGCGAATTCGCCTTCGTGAAACTGCGCACCATGATCGACGGTGCCGAGCGCGAGACCGGACCGGTCTGGGCCGCGCCCGATGACCCACGCATCACACGGGTGGGCTACGTGCTTCGGCGATTCCGCCTCGATGAGCTTCCGCAACTGTGGTGCGTGCTGCGCGGCGAGATGAGCCTGATCGGCCCGCGCCCCGAGCGCCCTCACTTCGTGCGGCACCTGCGCGCCCACCTGCCGCGGTACGACGAGCGGTTGAGTGTGCGCCCCGGGATCAGTGGGTGGGCACAGGTGCACCGGCCGTCGGACAGGTCCATCGCGGACGCCGCGGCCAAGCTGCGTTACGACCTGGAGTACGTGCGCGACCTCTCGCTGAGCCTCGACCTGCGGATCGCCCTCGCGACCGCGTACGTGGTGCTGACCGACCGCTTCGTGCGTTGAGCGGCTTGACTCTGCGGGGGCTTGCATGCTACGCTTCGGCGGGTCGTAACACGAGGTGCGTCATGAGTGAGCTGGAGCGCTTCGGCGTGTCGATGCCCGCCGACCTGCTGGCGCAGTTCGACCGGGCCATCGAGGATGCCGGGTACGCCAATCGGTCGGAGGCGATGCGCGACCTGGCGCGGCGCTACCTCATCGCGCGCCGCTGGGAGGCGGCTGAGGGCGAGGTAGTGGGCACGATTACCCTCATCTACGACCACCACGTGCCCGAGCTGACCGGCCGCCTGACGCAGATGCAGCACGATGCGGCGGCCACGGTCATCTGCACCACGCACGTGCACCTCGATCATCACAACTGCGCCGAGGTGATCGTGGTGCGCGGCGAGGCGGGGGAGATCCGGCGCCTGGCCGACCGGATGATCGCGACCCGTGGGGTCAAACACGGAGAGCTGACCTGCACCGCGCGCCAGCCTTAGGACAATTGCTTTTACCCGAAGGTAGCACGTTTTCGGCAAATATAACACGCACGGAGGACTGTCGATGACGCGCAGGGGGTTCACGCTGATCGAGCTGCTGGTTGTTATCGCCATCATCGCGATTCTGGCCGCGATCCTGTTCCCGGTGTTCGCCCGGGCGCGGGAGAAGGCGCGGCAGATCACGTGTGCGAGCAATCTCAAGCAGATGGGGTTGGCGTTCTTCATGTACAACGCCGACTATGACGAGACCTACGTCGTCAACCCGTATTGGAAGAGCAGGTTGCAGCCTTACATCAAGAACACGCAGATCAACTACTGTCCCAGCCGCAAGCACATGCCGTGGGACCCGAGCCAGCCGATGCCCTGGTACTACGGGCAGGGGTACAACTGCGGCGTGCCGCCGGGCCGGGGGTCGGCGGTGGCGGCGGGCTTCGTGGGCCGTTCGGAGGCGATGATTCGGTCACCAGCGTCCAAGATTCTGGTGGCCGAGTGGGATCGCTGCAACTCCGGCCCGCCGTGCGGCAACCCCGGGCTGTACGACTGGGGCGCCACCTGCTACTGGGCGTGCACACGGGTGCACAACGGGGGCTCGAACGTGCTCTTTGGCGACGGGCACGTCAAGTGGCTTGACCCGTCGGTGTATCACTCGGACATGGAGCGGGTAGACGCGGCGGGCAACCCGGTCCCCGCGAGCGCCCAGCCGGTGGCGGAGAGCGTGTGGCGCACATACTGGGACACGGAGTATGAGGCATCATGAGCGAACAAGACGACGTGCGTGGCCCGACCATCGCGCAGGAGTTCGCGTGGGCGCGGGAGCTGAGCCTGGGCGGGCTGTTCATCGCGCTGGGCATCGTCATCCCGATCGCCTTTCATGCGGTCGGTGGCGGGCGGCTGGGGCCGGTGTTCCTGCCGATGTACCTGCCGGTGCTGGTGTGCGGGATGCTGGTCTCGCCGGGGATCGCGCTGGCGGTGGGGGTGCTGACGCCGGTGCTGTCGTCGGCGCTGACCGGGATGCCCCCGGTGCTGCCGACGCTGCCGCTGATGGCGGTGGAGCTGGGGGCGATGGGCGTGGTCGCGAGTCTGCTGCATCAACGTACGCGCCTCCCGGCGCTGCTGGCGACGCCGATCACGCTGGTGGCGGGACGCGCCGTGCTGGGCCTGTGCGTGTTGGGCGCGGTGAGCCTGCTGCCGGCGGACCTGCTGGCGTCACTGCCGTCAGCCATGCGACAGCCGGGGACCTACCTGCTGGCGGCGACCGTGACCGCGCTGCCGGGCCTGGTGTTGCAGCTCATCGCGGTGCCGGCGGTGGTGGCGATGGTCGAGCGGCGGCCGCGCCGCGCCGCGACGATGGGCGACTCACATGCTGGCGCGTGATCTGCTGGACACGTGGGCGCACCTGCACTCGCCCGTGCATCGGCTGGACGCGCGGGTGAAGCTGGTGTGCGCCTGCGCGCTGGTGGTCGCGATCCTGGCGACGCCGGTAGCGCGGCCCGTGCTGCTTGCGGTGTACGCACTGACCTTGCTGGCGATCGCGGTTGCGTCCGGCTTGCCCGCGGGCTGGATTGCGCGGCGGCTGGCGATCCTCGCGCCCTTCCTGCTGCTGGGCACCATCGCCCTCATTTTTGTGCCGCCGACGGGGACCGCCGATGTCTGGCGGCTCGCGGGGATTGAGCTGTCACGCGGAGCGGCGTTGGTCTGGCTCTCCGTCGGCGGCAAGTGTCTGCTGACGCTGCTGGGGGCGACTCTGCTGACCGGCGCGACCACGTCGGTGGAGCTGCAGCGCGCGGCCGGGGCGCTTGGCGTGCCGCGCACGCTCACCGCGCTGACCGGCTTCGCCATCACCTATCTGGCGGCGCTGGGGGAGGAGGCCGGGCGCATGATCACCGCCCGGCGTTCACGCGGGCGGGTGCCGGGCCTGGGGCGCAATCTGCGGGTGGGCGCGAGCATGATCGCGACGCTCATGGTGCGGACCGTGGAGCGTGCCGACCGCATTGCGCTGGCGATGGTCGCGCGAGGCTATCACGGGCGGATGCCGGCGCTGGCCACCGGGAGGGCGCCCGTCACGCACGTCGCGGGCGGCGCGGCGTTCGTGGCGGCGGTCGCGGCGGCGTTCTGGCTGGGGGGACGCGCATGAGCCTGATCGCGATCGATGACCTGCGCTTCACCTGGCCCGATGGGACGCAGGCGGTGGCCGGTGTGTCGCTGACGCTTGAGGAGGGGCGGTCGCTGGGGCTGATCGGGCGCAACGGCGCGGGCAAGTCCACGCTGCTGCTGCACCTCAACGGCATCCTGCACGGCTCCGGCGCGGTGCGCGTGCAGGGGCGGCCGGTCGAGGACTGGCCGGCAGACGAATTGCGCGCGACCGTCGGACTGGTCTTCGAGCACCCCGAGGACCAGCTCTTCATGCCCACGGTGCTCGAGGACGTGTGCTTCGGCCCGCTCAACCAGGGGTTGGCGCCGGACGAGGCGCGGGCGCGGGCGATGGCGGTGCTGGAGAGCGTGGGCGCGGCGGAGCTGGCCGCCCGCGCGCCGCATCACCTGTCGGCCGGGCAGATGCGGCGGGTGGCGCTGGCGACCGTGCTGGCCATGGAGCCGCGGGTGTTGGTCATCGACGAGCCGGTGATGGCGCTCGACCCGGAGGGCCGCGAGGAGATCATCGCGCTCCTGGCGGGGCTGCCGCAGACCAGGATCATCGCCAGCCACGATCTCGAGATGGTGCTGCAGTTGTGTGACGAAGTGGCGATCCTCGACGCCGGGCGCGTCCATGCGCAGGGCCCGGCGCGGGAGCTGCTGGCGGACGATGCGCTCCTGCGCGCGCACGGGCTGCGGGTGCCAGGGAGTCTTCAGGGCGCGTGAAAGCGGCGACGGCGTGGGGGAGGGGCTTTCCTGGAAGAAAGCCCCTCCCCCGACCGCTTCGCGGTCTCCCCCTCCGCAAAGAACTCAGTGTTGCGGCGTCAGTGCAGCGCGAGGCCGGCGCGGCAGTGGCGCGCGGATGGTACGCG
>CAZTZN010000262.1:0-5707 GCA_964617715.1 uncultured Armatimonadia bacterium
TTCGATCAGCTCCTGACCTTGCTGGATGAGGCGGGGGAGATCGGCAGCGATCTGGTGGTTACCTACGAGTTCGTGTGGATACCCATCCGCGGGGGCGCTCAAGCCGATGATGAACGCGTGAGGGAAGCCGAGGAAGTGGCGCGTCAGCGATTGGAGCAGGTGGCCGCCAAGGCCCGGCAGTGGAACATGTACGTGTTGATCGCAGGCGTGATCGAGCGGCGGGAGATCAACGAGGCGATCCTGTTCGATCGCGCAGGTCACGAAGTGGGGCGCTACCGCAAGATTGTCTCGACCTACGATGAGCAGATAGTGGGCACACAGACGCCGATCCTGGAGACCGACTTCGGGCGCATAGGCGTCCACATCTGCGCGGACGAGGCCTTCCCGGAGATCGACCGGTGCTACTCAATTCTCGGGGCGGACATCATCGCGGTGCCGACACAGAGCTGGGGCCCCGACGCCCTGCACCGGGATCTGCGCGACCTCGCGCGCAGCATGGACGCGGGCGCCTTCCTGGTCGAGGCAACCCACAGCGGCACCGAGGCACGCCATCGCAGCATCATCGCTGATCCCACCGGCGCCATCGTGGCCTCATCGAATTACATGCGGCCCGGTCTGGTGAGCGCGGTGGTCGATCTCGACAACGATCGCCCGCGCCGCTACATCCGCGAGTGGACGCCCCACGAGCCGGCGGGCTACCTGCCGCAGTATCAGCCGACCGAGTTCCCCGCGGTCGCCAATGACCTGCAGGATACCATCCGCCGCCAGCGGCGCCCGGAACTCTACCAGGTGCTGGCGCCACCCGAAGAGGAGTGACGCCGGTCAATCGAGCGCGAGATCGAAGCTCCAGATGTGTGAGCCGGAGGCGTAGTAGAGTCGGCCACCGTGGATCACCGCACCGGCGCTGATCCCGCGCGGCGGATCGGCCAGCTTCTCGTGTTCGAAGGTCCCGGGCGTGATGCGCACGATCGCGGCGGTGAAGGTCGCGTAGATATTCCCGTCGGGCCCGAGCACCAGCGTCTGCCGCGGCATGCCGCCGTAGGCCGACATGTCATCGGTGTGCACGACCTCGCGCCTCTCCGGGTCAAAGACGAAGAAGTGCGAGCCGCTGGCCAGCCCGTAGACCAGCCCGTCCGGGCCGACCTCGATGCTGAATACCTCGGACGCCCCCTCGACCGGGTTGGTCCTGAAGACCACCTCGCGGCTGTCGAGGTCGAGGATGTAAAGCGAGCCCTCTTCCGACTGCGGATGACCGCCGCCGGGCGTAGCGATGCTCGTTCCACCGACGAGCCGCCCGTCCGGCAAGAAGCGCATGGTGATGGTGCTCTCGAAGGGGATCACGTCCTCGTGGGTGAGCAGTTCGGTCTCGCCGGTCTCACGGTCATGAATCGCCAGCCCGCCTCCGCACAGCCCGTAGCCTGCGAAGCCGCCTGAGACGACCCAGCGCTCGGTCGGGTCGGTAACACACGCGCGCGGTCGGCACAGGTCCGACTTGTACTGCGCAAGGATCATCGGGTTCGGGTTGTCCTCATCCGTCGGCTGCCACGGCGCCGCCGGGTCGTAGCGCCAGACGTGCCCTCCGGCGTAGGACGCCGCGTAGAGAGCATCGCCCGCGGCGGTCATGGCGCACATGTTCCCACCGCCGATTGCCGGGACCGGCCCGAGATCGGTGAGCGTATCGGTTGCCGGGTCATACGAGACCAGGTGCATCGGGTGGCAGGTAGAGGCGTAGATGCGCCCATCGGGACCCTCGGCGATCGAGGTAATGCTCGCCCCCTCGGACTCGTAGTCGATTGCGAAGCTCTCAGCCTCACCCCCGGGACGGGTTACGGTCACGGTCTTGTTGGGCAGGTCAATGGAGACCTGAGTGCCGTCGGGTAGCCTGCCCGAGCGCTGGCCCCAGCCGATCGCGCCGGTCGGCTCAACCCTCGGCACGTCCGCGGCCGCGATTTCCTCGGCCTCGCCCGCGTACAGCCGCCACCACGTCTCGCCGACGCGCGCGTACACCTTGCCATCAACGCCCCGTTGCACGTGGCCGGAGCCCAACGGGCGTTGATCCTCGGGCGGAATCTGCACGCGCTCGCCGGTCGCCGGGTTGAAGGCCACCACGTTCTGCCGGGCCGTCCCGATGCCCGCGTAGAGCCAGCCCGCGTCGTCGGCGACCAGCGTGTTCACGTAGTGCTCAGCGTCATCAAGCTGCCCGTAGTCGCGCATCTCCTGCGTCTCGGGGTCGTACGAGACCAGCCGACAGCGGGGGTGAGTTCCGGCGAAGATCAAGCCGCCCGGCCCGTCCACCATGGCGCTGCCCGTCACGCAGCCCTCACCGGGGGCGGGGATGCCGTGGAACAGCCACTCGCGCGCCTGCGGGGCGAACTCGAGCAGCACCTTGCCCGCGAAGGTGTAGAAGCGCCCGTTGTTGCTCATGAGCGACGCAAACGGAGCCGAGTTGGGCACGCCCTCGGGGTAGTAGAACTGCTCGGTCTCGCCGGTGTCCACATTCACCAGCAGCATCCATCCGCGTGGACTCTGGTCGAGGCTCAGGCAGAGCGCCATGCCCTGCCCGTCCGCCCCCTCGAAGACCACCATCCCGCGGCTCTCCGCCACCGCTGCGCCCACGCCGTGATCGATGAAACGCCCATCCTGCGCCCACGCGACGCATGTCACCATGATCAGCCCCACGGTCGCCAGTATTCTCATTGCGTCTCTCTCCTCTGCAGCACGTCGGCGGTATGCGATCGCCCCGGTATCTCGTACGCCCCCGAGCGCATCCACTCGGCCTCGTCCTCAGCCAGCAGCGCCAGCACGTCCTGGACCGTGCCTCGCGTAATCCGCATGATCGCGCGGATGGTCGTCGAGGCGCCGGGCGCGACCGGCCCGTGGCCCTCCCAGATCTCTCCGTACGCCCGGCCCTCCCCGCACAGCCTGGCGTTGCGCGTGAAGCCCTGCGGCATGGCAAAGGGCAGGTCCCCCTCGTTCGTGATCCGCCCCGCGATCAGCACGCTGTCGTCATGCGGGTAGAGCCACCAGGTGCCCTTCACGTCGCGCTCCTGTGTCTCCGCGCGCCAGCCGCCCCACCAGGTCTGCTCGGCCGAGTCAACCGGCAGCGCCAGCTCCTCGGCGGCGGCCGCCTCGCGATGGCGCACCAGCAGACGCTCTCCCTCCCGCACGATCTCGGCCTTCGCGGGCTGCTGCGGGAAGTCCGCCAGATAGCGCGCCAGCAGCGCCTCGGGGTCGTTGGCCATGAAGTACAGACGTCCCTCACAGGTAATGGTGTTGGTCGCCTCGTCGTAGCAGCCGGCGAAGTCCGGCGTGGCGTGCAGGCAATCGTGCCAGCCCTGTGAGAGCGCCGAGCAGGTGGGCCAGCCCCACGCGGTGAGCCACCTGTCGTCGCGCGAGATACAACCGATGAGCGAGTAGATCGGGCGGTCGGTGCTGTAGCCCCAGAACGCCTCGGGCTGCCCGCCGTGTCGCCGCCAGACGGGAACGTAGACCTGCACCCACGGCGGATCGTTGCGCTCGGGCGCGGTCCTGTAGCGATCCCAGCGGGTGTCGGGGAAGCGGTTGGTCTCGCCCATCAGCGTCAGGCCGCGCAGCGTGAAGATGAAGCAGCGCGAGACGAAGTCCTCGAAGAAGTCACTGCGGTTGCCGAACGCCTCGCTGGCATGAAGCTGCCAGCAGGCGTTGACGCTGCCGAGGCGCCGCACGGCTTCGGCATCATCGCCGGTGGCCTCGACGCGGAAGCGCACCGCGCCCGGCTCGGGGGTCAGGCTGGTGGTCACGACCGCGCCACCCATGGTGTGGTGCAGCACGAGCGTGCCGTCATCCAGCATTTCGCCCTCGCCGACGCCCGCCTCGCCCATCTCGTAGCACCAGATCTCGCACACGAAGTCGTCCATCGCCGGGATGGCAATCCGGGCCATGGTGAAGGTGCGGTCACCCTGCACGCGGTTCTCCCAGCTCAGCACCGGCGTCGGCTCCGCCGCGTCCACGGTCGCCTCAGCTTCCTCCTGCGCGAGGACCGGCGCGCCCGCCGCGCACAGCATCACGCCGACAACCATCGGGCGCAGCATGGTGCGCTCACCACCCCTCGGGTGCGTTCGCGCGCGCCGAAGCGTTCGCCACCGACCGCGCTCATCCCTGCGTCCGGGCGGCAGGGCAGGCACGGGTCACGGCGAACTCCTCGGGGCACGCACAGATGGATGGAGGTGCCACGTGATGTCCAACCACGGCGTTCGAGTCGTTGACGCGACCGTGACCTTCGAGGACTACCCGATGCGCTCGCCGTTGATCCTCACTGGAGGCACGATTGAGGACGCCACCGAGGCGCGCTGCACGGTGACCGTCGAGGATGAGCGCGGTCGCACCGCGACCGGCCGCGGCACGGTCTTCCTGAGCGCTATCTGGGCCTGGCCGATCTCACAGCTTGGGTTCCTGCAGCGTGTGGACGCCATGCAGCAGATGTGCATCGAGATCGCCGACCGCATGCCTGTCTGGTGTCACGAGCCGCGCCACCCGCTCGAACACGGTCTCGAGATCCACGAGAGTGCGGACGGCCTGTCCATCCCGGTGGGCCTGCGCCTGTTCATCCGCGAGCGCATCCCCACCCTCGCCGCGCTGGTGTGCCTGTCGCCCTTCGACCAGGCGCTGCACGACGCCTACGGGCGGCTGCTGGGCATCTCAAGCTACGAGGCGCTCGGGCCCGAGTTTCTGCCGCAGGACCTCGCGACCTGGCTCGGCGATGTGGGGGAGGGCCGCTACCTCGACGAGGTCATCTACCGCCGCGACCGTGACGCCCTCGATGCCTGGCTGGTGGTGGGCACCAACGATGCGCTGCGCGAGGCCGAGGCGCCCGACCTGGGCGACGGCCTGCCGGCGTCGGTGGAGGGCTGGATCGCCCGCTGCGGCTACCGCTGCTTCAAGCTCAAGGTCAAGGGCGCCGATCCTCACGCTGAGGCCGAGTGGGTCGCGGGTGTCTACCGCGAGATTGCCACGATCCGTGCTGAGCAAGGGCTGACGGGCGAGATCCGCTACGAGGTGGATGCCAACGAGGGCTGCGACGGCCCGTGGGTGGTGACCGAGTTCCTGAACGCGCTCGAGTCCACCGACGCCGAGGCCTTTGCCGCGCTCGACTACCTCGAGCAGCCCACCGAGCGCGATCTCTCGGCGAACCGCTGGGACATGCACGAGATCGCGGCGCGCAAGCCGGTGCTGGCCGATGAGGGCGTGACCGGCCTCGACGAGCTGCGCCTGGCCGCGAGCCTGGGCTGGACCGGCCCGGCGCTGAAGACCTGCAAGGGCCACTCGCTGGCGCTCCTGGAGATCGCGTGGTGCGAGCTGACCGGGCGGCCGTATGCGCTGCAGGACCTGACCAACCCGGGCATCGGCGCGGTGCACGCGGCGGGCCTGGCGGCGCACAGCAACACCAGCAACGGGGTCGAGCTGAACGTGATGCAGTTCATCCCGGCCTCATCGCGCGCGGAGGCCGAGCAGTTCCCCGGCATCTTCCAGGTCCGCGACGGCCTCCACCGCCTCCACGACCTGCGCGAGGTGGGGTTGGGGTATTGAGTGCGCGTGTCGGCGCCCTGTGCCCTTCGGGCGGCTCTTCAGAGCCGCCGCCGTTGGCGTTGATGGCGAACGGCCGGCGCATGTAAACATGCGCCCTCCGGACGGCGGGGGCCTCGGGTGCTGCATTGCGCGTGGAGATGGG
>CAZTZN010000263.1:0-5671 GCA_964617715.1 uncultured Armatimonadia bacterium
CAACCCCGCGGTCTTCTCAGCGATGACGATCGCGCACCTCGGCGCCGGTTGCAGGCGCTATCGAGGCATGCGCGTGTGTTCGCTCTCAGGCAGATACTCCACCGAGGGTTGGCGCCGAACGGGCTGGGCATACAGCGAACACAGTTGCAGGAACTCGTCGGGCACGTCGGTTGAGACCGGCAGGCCCATGGCCTGCGCGTCGTCCGCGGTAAGGGGATGATCGTGCGTCCAGGTGCCGCCGGCAAGCAGCCGCGCCAGCTCCTCCGCCTCCTCCCGGGGGAGACGTCCCGAGAGCAGGTCGGCGACGCTGGCCCGTGCCTGATCGCGCGCCTTCTGCGCCACGTCCGCCAGGATCAGCGTCTGATCATCCATGTCGGTGGGGCGCTTGGCGGCGGCGACGGCGAGAATGGAGGCGGCGGGGTACTGCCCGACCTGCGGATCGACCGGCCCGAGCACCGCGTGCGGCGCCATCAGGATCTCATCCGCCGCCAGCGCCAGCAGCGTCCCGCCGGACATCGCCAGGTGCGGCACCACCACCGTCACCTTCGCGGGGTGCTGCTTGATGGCCCGGGCGATCTGCAGTGCGGCCAGCATCAAGCCCCCGGGCGTGTGGATGACGACGTCAATCGGGGTCTGCGGATCGGTGGTGCGCACGGCGCGCACGACTTCCTCGGCGTCGTTCATGTCAATGTAGCGCATCACCGGGAATCCCAGCAGGCTCATCGTCTCCTGCCGGTGCATGAGCACCACCACACGCGACCCGCGCTGTCTCTCGATCTCCCGCATCAGCCGCTGCCGCGCCGCCTCGAGAAGCTTCTGCTGCACGACGGGCTGAAGCGCCGCGAGGACAAAGAACAGCCACAGCACATCCATGGGTCCCATCTGCATCCTCCTCCCGCGTCTAAGCGAAAGGGCGCCCCGTCTCCGGGACGCCCTGTGTCACATCCGTCAACGGCGCGACTCACATCTGGTTCGCGTAGATGCGGTCGGCCAGCTCCATGGTCTTGGTGGCGTCCGCGAAGCAGGTCTCCGGCTCGACGTTGTTCTTGATGCAGTCCACGAAGTGCCGGTTCTCGCCGAAGAAGCCGTAGCAGTGATGGCGCTCATCGGTGCCCGCCGCCTGCTCGGTCCCGAGCTTCTCGGCCTCGAGCTGGCCGTCGATGTGGATGACCGCGCCCTTGCCCTCGTCGGGGTTGCAGAAGGCCGAGATGCCCCTGGCGTGCATCTCGAAGCTGTGCACCCGCCCGCCCACCATCCAGTTGGTCAGCAGCACGCCGGTGCAGCCCGAGGTGTGGCGGGTCAGCGCGATCCAGCTCGTCTCGAACTCGCGGCCATTGAACTTGATATCGCTGACCACGTCCACGACGTCGCCGCCCATCCAACGCAGCGTGTCCACCGCGTGCACCGCGTCGCAGTAGAGCACGTCGATGGCCCCGTTGTAGTAGGGGCCGCCCGCGTGCCACTTGTAGAAGGTGCTCACGCACTGGATCATGTTGCCGCGCTCGAGCACCCTGTCCCGGCACTGCGTCAGCAGCGGGATGAAGCGCCGGTTGAAGCCGGTCATGGTCAGGCAGTTGTGCTTGTCGGCGAGCTGCGCGAACGAGCGCACCTGGTAGGTGGTCACCGCCGGCGGCTTTTCGATGAAAACGTTCAGCCCCTGGCTGAGGCAATGCACCACGATGTCGAACAGGTGGTGCGGAGGCATGAGCACCCAGACGGCGTCCGGCGCCACGTCCTCCAGCATCTGCTTGTAATCCGACGTGCGGTACTCGATCTCGAACTTGTCGGCGGTGGCGTTCAGCTTGTCCTCGACGACATCGCACAGGCCGACCATCTCGACGTCATCCATCTCGGCCAGTGACGGGTAGTGCACGCTGTTGGCCATGCCGCCGGCCCCGATCAGGGCGCACCGGACTTTGTCCATGTCTCTCCACTCCCAGCTAGTGATCGAACGTTCAGGGCGGGGCCCCCGGTTGCCTGGCCGGGAATTCGCCGCGCGCGGATGATTCCCTCCCGTCGGTCAGCCCCCGTGTGGTCGGCGCTCACTGCAATAGACCCGATCCGCCAGCTCCATCGTCTTCACGGCATCCGTCAGGCTGCTCGACGGCTCGGTGCGGCTCAACAGGCAGTCAATGAAGTAGCGGTTCTCTTCGCGGAAGCCGTAGTACATGAGCGGGTCATCCGGTGGCGCGAGACCGAACTGCGCCAGCGCCCCCTCATCGCGCTCGCCCTCGACCAGCACCTGGTGCCGACCGGTCAGATCCGCCAAGACCGAGATGCCCTCGCCGTGCAGCTCGAACGAGTACGGGCGGCCGCCGCCAACCGCCCAGTTCAGCAGCGCCACGCCGGTGCAGCCGCCCTCGTGGCGGGTGAGCGCAAACCACCCGGTGGTGAACTCGCGGTCGGTGCGCACCTGCGACGCGATCTCCGTCACCTCGCCCGCCAGCCAGCGCAGCGTGTCGAGATAGTGGGTCCCGTGACAATGCAGGATGTCCAGCGCGCCCTCGTAGTAGGGCGGGCGGTCGCCGTGGGGGATGTAGCCGCACGACACGCACTGGATGAGCGGCCCACGCGCCAGCGCCAGCTCCCGGCAGGCATTGAGCAGCGGGCTGTGCCGGCGGTTGTAGCCGACCATGGTAAGACAGCCGCGCCGCTCGGCGATGCGCGCCAGCGAGCGGGTCTGATACGTGCACACGCCGGGCGGCTTCTCGAGGAAGATGTCCAGGCCCTGCTCAAGGCACCACGCGGCCACGTCGAAGAGGTGATGCGGACGCAGGATCACGTAGACTGCGTCGGGCGCCTCGGCCTCGATCATCGCGCGGTAGTCGTCGTAGCGGCCCTCGATTGCCCACCGGTCGGCGGTGGCCGCCACGCGCTCGGCGTCGAGGTCGCAAGCTCCGACGATCTCCACCTCCGGGAAGCTCGCCAGGGCCGGGTAGTGCTCGCGGCCCGCGATCCCCCCGCAGCCGACGACGGCGATGCGCAGCTTCGCCACGCTCAGTACCCCAACCCGGTCGCCGACAGCGACGCCGTGCGGATGCGGCCGCCCCTGACCGTGAACAGGTCCGGGTGCTTCGCGCGCAGCTCCGGGGCGGCGTTGGGCAGGTACTGACGCGAGTTGTACTCGACGCCCATGAGCGTGTCGATGCGCGCCGCCAGCCCCACGGAGTGGATCAGCGACAGGCCCGGGTTGGTCAGGTCCTGCACGGTCAGCACCAGGTTATGCGCGCGCGCGTAGGCGACATACAGCAGCGCCGACGAGTGCCCCTTGCAGGTCTTCAGGCCCACGCCCGACCAGCCCAGCTCCTCGGCCAGCCGCAGCATCTCGATGTCGGTCACGCCCTCATCCACCACCACCGGCTTGTGACGCGCCACCTCGGTCATGTCGAAGCGATGCACGCTCAGGTCGCGCTCGGTGGGCTGCTCGAAGTAGAGCAGCGCCTCATACGCCATCGGCGAGGCCTCGCGCAGCTTCTCGGCGTACTCCACCACAGTCTCGGGCGACTCGTTCTGCTCGTTCGAGTCGGTCGAGAGATAGAAGTGGTCGCTGCCGATGAGCGCGCGGTTCTCGGCGATGACCTCGGCGACCTCGACGGTGCGCGCCACGTCCCAGTCGATGTCGCTGCCGGTGAGCTTGACCTTGTAGCAGAACAGTCCGTCGCGCTCGATCCAGTCCTCGAGCGCGACCGGCAGGCCGTCATCGGGGTCGTCGTCGGTGACCTCGTCGCGGCGCAGCTTGTCGAGGCCGCCGACCAGGTGGAAGATGGGCAGCTCGGGCTTGTAGGTGTCGTGGATGTAGTCGGCTACGTACCTGCCCGCGAACTCCTCGCCCAGGTAGCGGCTGAGGTCGTGGTCAATGAACTCGGGCCCGTAGCCGTCGTAGCTGCAGATGCCGTTGACCCTGCCGAAGGCGTCGTGCAGCGCCGCATCCGCCGGTGAGGCGCACACCAGCGCGCCCAGCACCGGCATGGGCGTGGCGACCTGCAGCTTTTCGCCCACCTCGTCGGCAAGGCGCTTGAGTTCGGGCTTGACCTCCATGTACAGGTCGATGGGGTGGCCGAAGCGCGCGTTTTCCATCAGCAACTCGCAGAAGCGCACCGCGACCCGGCGCATGGCCTCATCGCGCGCTTCATGCGACATCTCCGCGGACGGGTAGCCCCAGATGTCCGAGAGCAGGATGTTGCCGAGGCCCTCGGCGGTCTCGCCGCGGCGGTTCTCGACGGTGGCGCGCACGGTCAGCGAGGTGATGGCGCGGATCACGCCGGTCCCGAACTTGAGCGGGGTGCGGAACTCCTCGTCGGTGAAGATCGGCTCGATGTCAACCAGCCTGATATCGCTATCCAAGGGTCGGTCATCCTCTCGGGCAGGTGTCGCAGGGCATGGCGCATCACCCCGAAGCGGGGCAGGCGTACATTTCGCGCCGGGGGAGGCGGGTCCTTCACAGCTCGCGGGGCGTACGCGAACCGATTGCCGTTGCTGCGGGCGGGCATGTGCAGAGGCCGGTGCGTTGCGCCGGGTGCCACTCAGGGAGGATGGCTCGCCGGCCACGTCGAACCGGCTCGCGCTCGCGTCCATGCCCACAAACAACCTGTGGGCCGGCGACCTGGGCTGCGCTCTCCCGGGGAGGTGCGCAGCGCAACTCTCAACCGCTCCCCCAACTGCACTCAGCCGTCACCCGGGAGGGAGTTCGCGACAGCGAACCCCGGAGGATGAGGAGACCACCGGCGTGCGCCTCGAAGGGAGCACTTGCCATGCGTACAACCATCCTGCTCGCCGTGATCGCCCTGGAGGCCGCCATGTCAGCAGACGCAGTCCCCACGGTGTCATTCCAGCCTGCCGATCCTGCGCTCGCCGTCGAGTGGCCCGACTCCGGCGCGTCGCTGCGCGCGCCCGGCCCACGTCTGAGCATCGACGGCGTCGCGCAGACGCCGACCGCCGCGCAGTGGTCGCGCGATGGCGAAGACGTGCGCGCCCGCCTCTCCTTCGGCGAGTCCGCCCGTCTTGACCTCAGCGTGCGGCCGGGGCCGGATCCGACTCAGCTCATCGTGAGCGCGCGGGTCACCAGCCGCGCCGATGCGCCGATCACCGTCGGCGACCTGCGCCTGCTCGCCGACGCGCGCCTGTCGCCGGGCGGGCTCGGAGAGGGGGATGCCGCGCCGACGGTCTACGTGGACTCGGGCGGTCAGGGCGGAACGCATGTGGCGCGCCTCGACGAGCCGCAGCGGTGCGCGGGGATCTGTGCGCTCTGGAACCCGGCGGCGGAGCTGAGCGCGGTGTGTGCCTTTCTGTCCTTCGAGCACGACAACGCGGTCACGGTGGCGCCCGGCGAGGGCGCGATCGCGCTCGATGCGGTGACCTCCACGCCGATTGAGCTGGCACCCGGCGCATCGCACGACTTCGACCCGCTGCTGCTCGACGTGCGCCCGAACCCGTATGAGGCGCTCGAGCGCTACGCCGACGCGGTGTGCGCGCAGGTCAACCCGCCGATCCCGGACGAGATGCCCTGCGGCTGGATCTCGTGGTACGGCTACCGCCTGACCATGACCGAGGACACCATCCTCGAGAACGCCGCGGTCATCGCCCGCCACTTCCGCAAGTTCGGCGTGACCATCATCCAGCCCGACCACGGCTGGCAGGATCGCGACATCTGCGGCAACTGGGTGGTCAACGA
>CAZTZN010000264.1:0-5655 GCA_964617715.1 uncultured Armatimonadia bacterium
GGCGATCGCCAGCGCAAGGTCAGCGGCGAGCTGCTCTCGTTTGCGCCGGGCCGGTTCGCGCAGAGCATCCGCGCACAGGCGCCCGACACCTACGAACAGGCCGATCTCTATGAGCGTACGCTGGTGATGATCGCGCCCGAGGGCGGTCCGGCCTACGTCGTGGATTGCTTCCGTGTGCGCGGTGGGGATCGCCATGTGATGTCCTTCCACGGGGACGGTGAGACCTTCGAGTGCGACCTGCCTTTCGCCGATTACGATGGTGAGGTGGTCACCCGTGCGGCTGCGGGCGGTGACTGGATCCGCAGCCAGGCGCGCGCCGAGGCCTACGGGAGCTTCTCCGCCGACTGGCGGATCGAGCCCGAGAACGACTATGGCGTGCGGCTGACGGTGCTGGATGAGGGCGCGACCGTCTATCACCTGACCGCGCCGGGCCTGCGCAACCGCAGCACACCGTGGGCCGACCGCACCCTGCATCTGCTCCTGTGGGAGCATCCCGGTCCGCAGAGCACCTTCCTGTCGGTGGTCGAGGCGGTGGCGGGCGAGCCGCGAGTGCGCGCAATCGAGCGGGTGAACTGCTCACACCCGGCCGCGCGCGGCGCGCGCATCGAGCGCGAGGACGCCACCGACTACGTCTTCCTGGCCGACCCTGAGGCCGCAGGGGAGACGGTGACCTGCGCGGCGCCTGAGGGGCTGAGTTTCTCGGGCCGCGAGGCCGTGGTGTCGATTGACGCACAGGGCCCGAGCTTCGCGCGTATCGTGGATGGCACGAGCCTCGAGTTCGGCCAGATCGGCCTGCGCTGTCCCGGCCCGCTGAGCGGGACCATCGCCGCCTGGGATGATGACGCGGACACGATTACGACCACCGCCCCCCTGCCCGGGGGCGAGGCGCTGCGCGGGCAGCAGCTCCTGGTCGCCGGGCGCGTGGATGGCGCCTATGCGATCGCGTCGGTCGAGCGCACCGACGCGGGGAGCATCGTGCACCTGGCGGATGAGCCGATCATGCGCGTGGCGGAGGGCGATGCCTTCATCATTCCGAGCGTCGTTGAGGTCGCGCGCCTCGACGACGGCACCTGGTCGGTGCGCGCGGATGTCGAGGTCGAGGCAACGCTGCCGCGGCCGGCCGACTTCAACTCGCGCGTGATGGTACGCACGCCCGCAGGCTGGCGCGAGGTCGAGCACACCAGGACTGATGGCGCGGTGAGCTTCCGGCTGACCCCGGATCTGCTCACCCGTGGCGCGACGGTGCTGCTGTTCACGAACGGTGAGGTGGACCTCGCGGACACTCGGCCGCCGGTGGTCGAGACCGTGCGTGTTGATGGCCGCCGGGTCGAGGCCGCGCCTGAGATCGACCTGGGCTACCTCAGCGATCCGCGTCGGATCGCTCTCGACCTGCGCGATGACGCCAACGCGATCTCGCAGATGTCGGTCGAGGCACGGCTGGAGAGGTCGGCGGGTGGGTCGGTGCAGGCGAGCGTCTTCCCGGGCGACGACCCGCGCTCCGCACGGGTGATGCTGCGACTGCGCCAACTCCCGCGCGCAGCGCACGTGCTCCGCGTCGGGTTCTACGACCGGGCGGCGAACCGCGGCGAAATCGTCGTGCGCTTCAACACCCGCGGGGAAGTGTACGCCGCCACGGAGCTGCCGGTGATCGAGGACTCGGGCAAACTGAGCAAGCCGCTGGGCGGAGCGCTCACCACGCAGTTCTACCGCGCCGAGGGGCCGGGCGACTTCGTCACCTACTCCTTCGAGGTTCCGCGCGATGCCCGTTACCACGTGACCATGATCGCCACCGCCTACTCGTCCTACGCCACCTGGCAGGTCAGCATCGACGGTCGGCCGGTGGGCGAGCCGCTCGATGCCTACAGCAGCACGCTCAACGGCGCGGGCATCGAGCAGGACCTGGGGGAGATCGATCTGAGCGCCGGGACACACTCGCTGCGCCTTGAGGTCGTGGGACACAATGAGCGTTCGCAGGGCTACTTCATCGGCTGGGACAGCCTCGTGCTGCGTCCCGTGGCGCGCTGACCGGCCTGGAGGCTGATCGATCGATGCGCAGACACGCGCACGGTGCAATCGCGATTGCCGCACTCGTTACCATCGGAGTGATCCTGATGACCGCCCGCAGCGACCGGCCCGGCTACGCGCAAGCCGAGGGCAACATGACCGGGCTGGTGCAGCACCCCTGCGTACTGGTCAACCCCGAGACCCTCGCCGAGCTGCGCGCCAGGGCTAATGCTGATGAACCGAACCGCTTCGGCTTCAGCACCGCCGAGGTCTGGCAGGAGCTGCTGGCCAGGGCCGACCGCTTCCTCGCCGCCGAGCCCTACCACTACTCGGTGAACATCCAGCAGGATCATTCGCGCCCGCCGGTGATGTGGGAGTACACTCTCAGCGACGAGACCCCCCCGCGCCATCCGGGCATCAACTACCCGCCGTGGACCGCGATGACCCAGGAGCAGCGCGGCGATGCCATCACCGTGCGCCTCAAGAGCCTCGCGTTCGCCTATCTGGTGACCGGCGAGGAGCGCTACGCCCGGCGCGCCAGGCAGATCGCCATGCATCTGGCGAACTGGGAGTGGTGGAGCGACCCGGACTACGGGCGGGGCATCGCCTGCCTCGACACCGGGCATATCACCAAGTGCATGGGCCTGTTCTACGACTGGTGCTACGACACGCTGAGCGCCGGCGAGCGTGAGTTCATTCGCCAGGCCATCATCGACAAGGGCTGCGCCCGGATCGTTGAGGGCATCGCGGCCTACCCGCCGGAGACCAACGGCTGGGCGGTGCTCACCAGCGGCCTGGCGTGCGCCGCCATCGCCGTGCGCCCGGAAGACCCGCGCGGCGGCCGCTACCTCGAACAGGCCATCGAGTACACGCGGCGCTCGCTTGATCTCTCCGGCAACGATGGCGGGCAGTTCGAGGGGCCGATGTACGGCACCTATCTGCTGGACAGCCTCGCGCACGTCTTCGATGCCGTGGTCGCTGCGGGCGTGGAGACCGACCTGCTTGACCATCCGTTCCTGCGCACCATGGACAGGTACGTCATCTCGCAGATGACCCCCGACGGCCATGAGATGCCCACCTTCGGGGACGGGAGCCCGGTGCGTGGCTACCCTGAGACCATGTCGGTGCTGGCCAACAGCGGGGACACCGCCGCCGCCTGGTACCTTGAGCAGATCGGCATGCTCCGGCCTGCGACCATCCACCAGTTCATTCGTCTCAACGTGGACGAGCTGAACCCGCAGCAGCCCGACTTCAACCCCTCACAGGCACTCGTTGATACCGGCCTGGTCGCGCTCAAAGCCGGCTACCAGCCGCACACCCCCTACCTGTGCATGAAGTCCGGCCCGCCCGAGACCTCGGTCGGCCACGCACACTTCGACTCCAACGCCATCGTGCTCAGTTACCTGGGGGAGTGGCTCACCGCCGACCGCGGATACCGTGCCCGCTACAACCCGCCCGCGACCAAGTTCACCCAGGGCGCGATCGGCCATTCGACGCTGGTGCTCGACATCGATGACGGCTATCTGGAGGACACCGCCACCCCCTCACCCGGCCACGACCAGGTCCACCGCGCGGGCGCGCGCATCGAGCAGTTCTTCTCGTGCGCGGCGCTCGACTACGTCCGTGGCGAGGCCGCACCGACCTACAACACCGACGAGCTGCACGTGCTCGACAGCTTCGCCCGGCAGGCGTTCTACCTCAAGCCGGATTGCTACGTGATCGTGGACGACATCGCCGCTCCTGAGCCGCACGAGTACACGATTACCTTGCAGGCGGCGCCCAACAGTGCCGTCGAGCGCGTGGCGGGCGACCGCTGGGCGATTCTGGGCCTGCGCGGGCAACTGCAGTGCTTCCTGCACAGTCCGCAGGGGATCACCACCGCTGAGACGGCGTACCCCGGCGCCGAGCAGTACGGCCGCTTCATCCGCGCCACCACGCCCGCGACCCGGCAGGCGCGGGTGGTTACGCTGCTGTATCCGCAGCTCTCGGACCAGGAGGGGGGCGTGCTGCAGAACGCGGGCTTCGAGCGCGGCATGACCGGCTGGCGCCCGCGCGCCAACGAGGACCTGCCCAACCACGTCATCGACGAAACGGTCGCGCACTCGGGCAATGCCTCGGGCCGCATCGACCGCAGCGGATACTACTACGGCCCGCGCCTGGACGTGCAGCCGGGTAACGTCGTGCACGTGCGTGCCTGGGCGCGGACCGCCGACACCACGCGCGACGGCGCCCGCCTCGCCATCCACTGGTGGGATACATCCCGCAAATGCTTCACCACCAGCAGCACCGACACGGTCGCGCCTGAGGACTGGACGCTGCTCGCGCTGGACGAGACGGTGCCCGAGGGAGCCGTGGAGATGGACATCGGGCTCTACTACTCGGGCGATGGCTCGGTGTGGTGGGACGACGCTGCGATCGAGATCGAAGGCGCTGCGCTGGAGATCGTGCGCGAGCCGATCGATGACGTTACGCCGCTCGACGGCGGCGCTCGTGGCTTGACCGCACGCATCGGCCGGCGGACGCTCGCGCTGATCACCGCCGGCGGCCCGGTCACGGTGGGGGAGAGCACCATCGCGCATGACGGGGCCTTCGCGGCGATGGCCTTCGACGCGGATGAATGGAAGTACCTCTACATTCAGGAGGGGCGGTCGCTGGCGATTGACGGCCAGACGCTGCTGCAGGTCGGCGGCGAGGAGCCGTTGACTGTGGCCGTCTGGCGCGGCGAGGAGCCGGGAACCATCCACGTGCGCGCTCAGCAGTCGCTGGAGCCCCACGCGCCCGCGCTCGCCCCGGCGAACGTGCACCTGATGGTGCTGTCGAGCAGCCGCATGCCCATCACGCGCGCGCTGGTCGGCGACACAGAGGTACCCCTCTCTCGCGACGGTGAGCGTTACACCATCGGGTAGCCCGGCCGGGAACTCTCTCGCGCCTCGGAGGTCAACTACATGCGGATCAGCACGCCTGGCAGGAGTGTCGGCAGATGACCCATCATGGACGTGTGCACAGTCTGGTAGCGCTGGCCTGGCTGGTTGCCTGCTGGGCCGGGAGGTGTGACGCGATGGCGCAGGTCGGTCGCTGGCAGGTCTGGGAGGGCGCGCTCACCAGCGCGCGCGAGTACGCCGATCCGCTGTGGGACGTCGAGGTGACGGTGACGCTGACCGCACCCTCGGGGGCGGAGCATGTCCGGCCTGCGTTCTGGGATGGCGGCAGCACCTGGCGCGTGCACTTCGCGCCGGGAGAGCCAGGGACCTGGCGCTGGCGCAGCGTGTGTTCGGACGCGGCCAACGCGGGTCTGCACGGGGTCACGGGCGAGTTCACGTGCGTCGAGCAGACGACCGACAACCCGGTCTTCGCGCGCGGTCCGCTGCGCGTCTCGGATGATGGCGCGCATCTCGAGTGGGCGGACGAGACGCCGTTCTTCTGGCTGGGGGACACGGCGTGGAACGGCGCGTTGTGCTCGAACGAGGCCGACTGGGCCGAGTACCTGGCGACGCGCCGCGGTCAGGGCTTCTCGGTGACGCAGTTCGTCACGACGCAGTGGCGCGGCTGGCCCGGCGGCGAGATGGTCTTCACCGACCCCGAGCACGTGGCCGTGAGCCCTGCCGAGTTCCAGCGGCTCGATGCGCGCGTCGCGGCCGTGAACGAGGCGGG
>CAZTZN010000265.1:0-5638 GCA_964617715.1 uncultured Armatimonadia bacterium
GTCGGTGTCTTCGTGCTCAATACCCACATTGGCTATGCTGATGCGGGCAGCTACACGGCCGAGGCTCGGGGTATGTTGGAGGGCGAACGCCCACGCTTGCGTCCGGGATACGTGGCCATGGTCGCTTGCACCATGCTCATCGGCGTGCCTAATGAACGAGCCGCGCAAGCTACGAGTCTCTTGTGGGGGATTCTGCTGCTCCCTCTGATCTGGATCTGCGTCCGGAGGCTGTACGGAGACGGCGCGGCGTTGGGGGCGCTGGCTCTCGCCGCGGTCAACCACCGGCTGGTCCAGGCTTCAACAGATGGCATGACGGAGAGCCCCTATCTGCTCCTGGTACTGGGCGGGTTGGCGCTATTGGCCGTTGCCGACCAAACCGACCTCAACTGGCGCATGCTCGCTGGTGGCGGAGCGTGCTTCGGGTACGCGGCGGCCATCCGCACGGATGGGCTCGTGTTCCTCGTGGCCGCTGTCGGCGCGCTGGCCATCTCAATCGCCTCAGACGGCACCGGTGTCGGCCGGCTTCTCCGTGCACTCGGATTCATTGCGCTCGGATTCGTGGTGACTGCACTTCTCCTGGCGATTGCGTCGAAGGGATTCCCTTATGCACGAGCGGAACTTGAGTATCGAGCCCCTGGGGCGCTCCTGCAATATGATCCAACTGTCACCGACGACCCGGAGGCGTACCGTGAGGCAGTGAACCGTCGACTACCGCCGGAGTGGTTGGCGGAGCTGGGCGAGAGCCCTCCGGACCTGACGGTGGTTGACCAAGTCAAGAGGTACGTCCACAACCTCCACGCACAGATCGCCGATGTGCTGCCAAGCACGATAGATCTGGGGTTGTGGGTCCTAGTCAGTCTGGGCCTGTTTGGTCGCCGCTGGCGAGTTGGCAGATGGCGAACCGAGGCGCTGTTCGCGTCGGCCTGGCTCTTCTTCTTCACGGTGGCGCCGCTTGCCCAACTGGTCCACCCAAGACACCTTCTGCCCTACCTCGTCGTCGCCCTATGCTGGGCGGGCGCCGGGACGGTGAACTTCGGTCGATGGTACAGCCGAACCACGCAAGCCGGAGAGATCGTGCCCCGAGCCGTCCGCAAGGGCGCTATCATCGCCGTCGTGTTCGCCAGCTTGTTCCAGCTCAAACCCGACCTCGACTTCGTCCAGGCCGCATTCAACGGCGAGATCCCAACCGAGGAGAAAGCTGCCGGCCGCTGGTTGCGCGACTACGGGAGCCCTGATAATCTCGTCTTCGAGCGCAAGACGACGGTCACGTTCTACTCAGGTCTGCGCGGCGAGGAGATACCATATACCTCGTACGAACATGTAATCGAGTATGCCCGCATGAGGGGCGCGCGCTTCATCGTGGTGAGTTCCCGCAATCTGATGGAGTACCGGCCGCAACTGGCTCCTCTCCTCGAAGACGAACCTGCATGGGAGCCCGACCTGAAGCTCGTCCACGAGGAGCACAACCGGCACAACGACGACCTCTTCGTGCGCATCTTCGAAGTCCAGGCCTCGGCCGACACTGATGCCCCTGAGCCGACAATCGGGAGTGACCAGCCATGAACCACCGCGTCGTGTTTACCGATGTCCGCCGGGTCGAGGTGCAGCCCGCCGAGATGCCCACGCCCGGCCCGGGCGAGATGCTCGTGCGCACCACCAGGACCGCCATCTCCACCGGCACCGAGCTGACCATGCTCATGGCCGACTTCCCCGAGGGCTCGAAGTGGGACCAGATCACCAGCTTCCCGTGCTATCCGGGCTACTCACACGTGGGCGAGGTGGTCGAGGTCGGCGCGCAGGTCGAGGGCTGGCAGCCCGGCGATCGCGTCGCCAGCGGCGGCGGCCATGCGGCCTGGATCACGCTGCCGCCGGCCCAGGCGCACCGCATCCCCGACGGCGTCGGTGACGAGGTCGCGACGTTGTGGATGCTCGGGCGCATCGCCTTCAACGGCGTGCGCCGCGGCGGTCTGCAGATGGGCGAGGCGGTCATCGTTTTCGGCCTGGGGATCATCGGCCAGTTCGTGGCGCAGCTCGCGCGCCTCGACGGCGCGCGGCCGGTCATCGGCGTGGACCTGTCGCCGATGCGCCGCGAGTTCGCGCAGATCGGCGGCGCCGACCTGGTGCTCGACGGCGCAGCCGAGGACCTCGCCGAGCAGGTCTCCGCGGCCACGAAGGGGCGCATGGCCGACTGCATCTTCGAGGTCACCGGCGTGGCGGCGCTGATCCCGCGCGAGATGGACCTGCTGCACCGCCAGGGGCGCATCGTCATCCTGTCCAGCCCGCGCGGCAAGACCGAGTTCGATTTCCACGACTACGTGAACTCGCCCAGCCACACCATCATCGGCGCGCACAACGGCTCGCACCCACAGGTGGCGACGCCCTACAACCCATGGACGCCGCACCGCAATACCGAGCTGCTCTTCGACCTGATCGCCGCCGGTGAGGTGAAGATCGACCATATCATCACGCATCGCCTCGCCTGGCAGGACGCCCCGGCGGCCTACGAGATGCTCATGGCCGATCGCGGACGGGCGGGTGCGGTGATCCTCGACTGGACCGCGTGACGCTGCATATCCTCCCGCCCACTCGAAACGGCGCCGCCCCTGCGGTCGGGGCGGCGCCGCCGCCATGTCCTCAAGGCCCGGCTCCTGCGCGCAGTTGACGTGCGGCGCCGGGATCCCGTTCCGGTACACATCCCCCGGTGTCAGTGCCTAGAACCAGTCGTACACGTCGGGGCGATCTTCCTTCCTGTAGTTCCAGGGCTCGTTCCAGTAGTAGTCGGGGTAGGGCCAGCGATTGAAGGTTTTCGCCTGGAGCAGCTTGACGTGCCCGTCCACGAAGGCGATGTTGGCCTGCCCATCCAGGCGCTCGTCCGGACCGTTGAGATTATGGCGCCCGGCCACATTGCCCCGGGCACAGTAGTACCATCCCCGGTAGGTCAACGGTGGGTCGCTGGAGTGCTGGTAATTGGCCTCGGCCACCAGCAAGGTGCGAGAGGGCTGCTGGAAGTCCGACTGCCTGCCCGGACGATTCTGTGTGGTGTCATAGGGTGGGCTGCCTGCGATCGAGTAGCGGGCGATGCCGTAGGCAACGTAGGCGGTATTGGCCTGGTAGCCACGGACGTTCGGGCACTTGAAGATGTCGTCGGTGCTGATTGTCCCCGAGCGGCCCGCAATATACGGCTTGACGTAGTAGCTCCACACCTTGGCGTAATTGTAGGGCTCCGGATAGAGGATCGGGAAGGTCTCATCGTGGTCGTCGGCATACATCAGAATGCCCATGGCGATCTGCCTGATATTGGATTGGCAGCTCGCCGTGCGCGCCTTCTCGCGCGCCCGCGCGAAGACCGGGAACAGGATCGCCGCCAGAATGGCGATGATCGCGATCACCACCAGCAGTTCGATGAGCGTGAAGCCCCGCTTCATTGTCACCCCTCCTGTGTCCCTGAACAGAACACCATTTGCGTCACCGGCAGATGCTCCCCCACTGATGCAAGCAGCCTTTGGGACCCGCAACCTTCGCGCCGAAGCGGTCCGGCGGCGGATCCCCCCGCCCCGTTCGGCTACGGTCTCCAGCGCAACCGCCCGCCCACACTGAGGTCGCGGAATTGTGGATACTGGAACCACTTGGCATGACCGTCCGCCAGAATCACGTTCTGGCCGCCGTTGTGAACGCCGGGCTGCCAGCATTCCGGCGTGTCATATACCGACCCCGGCCAACCGATGAAGTTGTAATACCACGGGCCCCTGCCGATGTTGGAGTGGTCCAGAAGGACGAGGGTCTCAGCCGGATACTCTATGTCAGACAGCGGGTACCCGGTGTACTCTGCTGTCGTACGCGTAGGGTGATTGCCGCAGTATCCCACATGGATGTTCCAACTGTACCCTGTCCAGTCCCTCGGGTTGGAGGGGCAGATACAAAACTGTTCGTTCTTCGCATAGGGCTGAATCAGATCGGACCAGTAGAGCAGATTCTGGGTGACGCTGTCGTCGTTGGGGTAGTACCACCGCACGTAGCGGTTGCGCATGGGCCCCGGGGTTATCATCTCGGCGAACAGCAGCTTTTCGTCGTAGTCCTGGGCGTACATCAGTACGGCGAGGCCTATCTGCTTGAGGTTGCTCAGACAACTGGCCTGCTTCGCCTTCTCGCGCGCCCGCGCGAAGACCGGGAACAGGATCGCAGCGAGGATCGCGATGATCGCGATCACCACCAACAACTCGATGAGGGTGAAGCCGCGTCTCATGTCAAAGACCTCCGGTACAGGAATAGAGCACTCCTATGCTATTTCGACCGTTAACCTCATGATTCCTCCCCGCTGTCCGAGGAAACTATGCCGGATTCCGCAACTTGCACGTCCAACCTCGGAGGGCTGAACGTCGGGAGGCTCTCCTGCCGCTGCAGGTGCCGACGCCGGCCCCGAGGAATTCTGGGTATCACTTCCGAGCACGTCCGTCGAGAGAGGGCATCGCTGTGGGCGATCGCATCAACTGGCTGCGCACCGTGTACGCGGACGGTCGGCATAACGCCTTCACCGACCTCAAGCACTTCGACGGCCGCTGGTACGTGTGTTTCCGCTCCGGCGCCAGCCACGCCAGCATGGACGGCGTGATTCGCGTCATGGCGTCGGACGACCTCGAGCGCTGGGAGCAGGTCGCGGTGCTGTCCACCGTGCTCGATGATCGCGACCCCAAATTCGCGGTCTGGCAGGGACGCCTGTGGGTGCTCGGGCCCACGCGCACCCAGCCGTGGCCGCGCGAGGAGCATCGCGGGCGCGCGGCGTGGCGGTTCCAGAGCGTGGGCTGGAGCACCGCCGATGGCGTAACCTGGTCGGCGGGGACGATCCTCGAGCCCGTGGATCACCGCTTCTGGCGTCCCCGCGAACACGATGGCGCGATGTGGGTGGCGCTGCACTGCACCAACCCGCCCGAGGGCGTGCTGGAGCACTCGGCGCTGTGGCGCTCGACCGACATGATGAAGTGGGAGTTCGTGTCGATGATCCACGAGGGCGAGTACGCCAACGAAACCGACATCGAGTTCCTGCCCGACGGCACGCTGGTGGCCTTCGTGCGCCGCGAGGACGCCGGCGGCGCGGGCACGCCCTTCAAGACCGCGCGCCCGCCCTACGCGGAGTGGACGCAGCACGACCAGCCGCTGGACGTGCGCGGGCCGATGCTCGGTCAGGCCGATGGGCGGCTCTACGTGGTGGGGCGCTACCTCGAACCCCGGCCCGAGGCGGAGGGCGGCGGCAGCTACCGCGACACGCGGCTCTACCGCGTAGGCGATGACTGGCAACTCGAGGAGCTGCTGGTGCTGCCCGCGCCGGAGTGGGCGCCACCGCGGGCGGGCGACAACTCCTACGCGGGATACCACTACCTCGGTGACGGAGAGATGCTGCTGAGCTGGTATTCGGGGGATTCCCAGGGCCGCGCCGACATCTTCGTGGCGTCGGTCGATATCTCATAGGGCGCCGCGTGCCCCGGGCAAAGGCGGACATGACGAGAGATGATCGCGCCGCTGAGCGAGTGACGTGAGGAGATCGCCGCCGTGTGTCGCCGACGAGCCGCCCATCACTCCGCCGTAGCGGCGTCTTCGGTGAGATGACCAAGGACGTTCGGAGGGCGGCTCTTCAGAGCCGCCG
>CAZTZN010000266.1:0-5494 GCA_964617715.1 uncultured Armatimonadia bacterium
CGGGCGAGGTCGTGGGACGGCACCTGGCCCCTGCGGGCGCGTGGGGCGAGATCGGCATCGCCGTGGCGAGCGGTGAGGTCGGACGGGAGGCGCAGATCCGCCTGACGGCGATCGGCGGGAGCGTCGCGCTCGATCGTGTCCTGGTCGAAAAGATCGAGGAATCGAAGGAGTCGCTGCCTCTGGTGTCGCCGGGCGTAATTTACCGGGAGACGCCGCTGATCGCAGACGGCGCCGCGGCGGCGACTTTGCTGTTGCCGCGCGTGCCCCGGTACCGGGAGGTGGCCGAGCAGTTCGCGGAGCGCTTCGCGGCACGCACCGGTGTGACGCTTCCGATCATCGACGAGGAGACGGCGACCGAGGAGGACCTGGCGGCCGGCACCTGCATCATGGTCGGCAACCTGGCGACGGGTCCGCTCTCCCTGCGCCTCTACGCACGCGGCCTGATCTTCTCCGACGGCGCCTACCCCGGCCCGGGGGGCCATGAGCTGCGCACTGTGCACGACCCCTGGGGTCACGGGACGAACGTGGTCTACTTAGGGGGCAGCGACCCCGAAGGCTGCCGTGCCGCGGCGGAGGCGCTGCTGGAACGTCTGCAACCCGGTGATGACATCACGCTGCCGGTGACCATCGACTGGGTCTCCGACCGCACGAACTTCGGGCCGATCAGCGACGAACGAATTGCGCAGGCGGCGCAGGACCTCGAAGCCTACTTGAACTCCTTCGTCGGCGCCTATCAGTATCAGTCCGCCTCGGGCCGGCCGGGCAACTACGCACGCGCTTATTATCTGGGCGGCGGCGACAGCAACGCCAGGGCCTACGCGGCGCTGGTGCGGGTGCTGCGCGATTACTACGAGAGCCATCGCGTCGATCCGCCCACCTTCACGCTGCAGGCGATCGTGACCGCCCTCGACCAGGTCGAAGAGTGCCCGGCCTTCACCGACGAGGACCGGCTGATGGCCGCGGAGTGGGTGCGCCGGATCGTCGAGGACAGCATGAAGTTCTGGGAGATGCGCGAGCCCATCGCCCGCGAGGCCCGGGGCATTCAGGGGCCGACCTGGAACCATCAGACCCACCCCGCCATCGGCATCGCCTACGCCGCGCAGTATTTCGGGTCGCACTACAACATGCCCCAGGCGGACTGGTGGCGGCGCGTGGTGGACAACCTTTTCGAGGGGCAGGAGACCATATACAAGCCGCTCGAGGACTCGGCGAACTACCAGTGGATCACCATCAACCACACCGAAGAGTGGGCGCTGGTGCGCGGTGACCTGGACCTGTTCACCTCCGGCACCCTGCGCAAGACCTGCGAGCTGGCCATCGCCTGCCACGACAACTTCGGCGATGAGGCGACCTTCGGCGACGCCTGGATGCCCTTCGGCTCCAACGCCCGTGCGCTGCTGCGTATCGCCTCGCTTTACTACGATGATCCGCGTTATCGCTGGCTGGTGCAGCGGCTGGATGCAAAGGCGCGCCGAGCCGCCGCTCTGGGCTATTGGAACTGGGAGGGGGAGGCCGAGGAGCCGCGCGATCAGATCGGCCTGACCACCTTCATCCTCGACCCGGCCGTCTACGCATACTACCTCGACGACAACGCGGCGGTGGGCAACGTCCCCACCGAGCGCGCGCTCGACAAGGCGGTCTTCCGCTCGGGCTTTGACGTGCGGGACAGTTACCTGATGCTCGACGGCATCTCGGCGGGCATCCACGACCACGATGACGCCAACGCCATCATCCGCTACACCGACAACGGGCGGCTGTGGCTGTGTGACATGGACTACATCCGCGCCACGCCCAAGTGGCACAACTCCATCATGCTGTCGCGCAACGGCGAGACCACCGCCATCCCGCCGCTGAGCGAGCTGACCTGCGAGGCCGACTTCGGCGACCTCGCCATGGTGCAGGCCCGGGCGCCGCAATACGCATGGTCGGACTGGACGCGCAGCATCTTCTGGAGCGCCGATGACCTCTTCGTGGTCTTCGATGAACTCACCGCGCTTGAGCCCGGCGACTTCCGCGCCACCTGCGTATGGCGCACGCTCGGCGACGTTGCTCTGGTGGGCAATCGCCTCGATGTTGAGCAGCAGGGCGAATTCTTCCACATCGAGAACGCCGACGGTGCGCGGCTGTCGCTGCGCACAAGTTGGGACCGCGGCCACGGCGGCGACCGCGGCTACTACGCCGACTACCCCTTCGCCGGGAAGTTGACGCAGGTGCTGCACCAGGATCACGAGGCAACGTTGGCGGCGGGCGAGAGTATCCGCTTCGTGAACCTCTTCCAGGCCGACCAGCAGGCACAGCCGCGCCTCTCGGTGCGCACGATCGCACCGAACGTCGTGGCTATCGTCGGCGGTCGGGAGCCGATGATCGTGGGCCTCGGGCCGTGGCGGCAGGACGAGGCGCGTATTGACGCAAGGATGTTCGCCGTCTCGGCGAGCGGGGCGATGTTCGGCGATGCCACCGCCGTCAGCATCCCCGGCCTCACTTGCACCGCCGACGGCGATGACCTGCAGATCCGGCCTGGTGATGACGACGCCGACTTCGACGCCGTCGCCGCCTGGGTGCGATCGCTCGTCGAGGCCGCGTCGCCTCCCCCGGCACCGTCCCCGCTGATTCGCCCCGAGCTGCCGCGCGAGCTTGCGGTTGCGTGGCGGGCGGACCTGGGCGGCTCCGTGATCTGCACCGACCTGTGGGGCGTCAGCGCGCCCGCGCAGATCGCCGCCGGCACCGAGAACGGCCGCACCGTGCTTCTGGACGCCGACGGACGCGTCGTCTGGGAGCGCGCGGCCGAAGGGATGGTCCGCGCGGTGCGTTTCATCGACATCACCGGCGACGGCACGCCCGAGCTGCTCTCCGGCGCCGATGACGCGAAGCTGCGCGCTTACGACCTCGCGGGCGAGCTGCTGTGGGAGGTCGAGATTCAACCCTACCACCATCGCTCCGGGTCGGTCGCCTCCGTGTGCGGCGCGCAACTTGATGACGACCCGGCCATGGAGGTCGTCATCGGCTCGGACAACTGGCATCACTACGGGTTCGACGGCGATGGGACCGAGCTGTGGCGACGCAACACCACGCACGCGAGCACCGTCTGCGCCACCGGCGACCTCGACGGCGACGGCTACGACGAGGTGCTCGCGGGCACGGAGTACTATAGTTCCAAGGTGCTCGACCAGGACGGCCGCATCATGGGATCGGTGGGCGGCGGACCGAACTGGCCCGCCTGTGCGGCCATTGACCTCGATCTCGACGGACGTCCGGAGGCGCTGTTCGGCGCCGATGACGCCATCATTCGCGCCTTGAGCGGCGCAAAGGAGAAGTTGTGGGAGGCCAACGTCGGCGGCGCGCCGACGGCGATCGTCGCGCTGTCAGCCGGCGACGGGGGCACGGTGGTGGCGATCGCCTCGGAGTCGGGAAGCGTCTACGGCTTCGACGGCGCCGGCGAGCCGGTGTGGCGCACCCGGTTGCCCGAGCAGGTGCAGGATCTGGTGACGCTCAACACCGCGCTGGCGGCCGCCTGCGATGACGGCACCGTCTACCTTCTGAGCGCCGAAGGCGGCATCCTCGGCGGCTATCGAGCGGAGGGCCGGCCGCGTGCGCTGAGCGCGGGCGATCTGCGCGGTGCGGGCTCGGCGGTGGTCATCGCGGCCTGGGGCGGGGAGCTGGTGGCGCTGCGGGTACCGTGAAGACAGATGCGTTATAGGGAGGCGCGGGAATGTCCGGGCGTCGATGGGGGCCTGCGTGGTTAGTCCTCCTGCTGACGGCGGCGCTGATGGCGGGTGAAGCGGCGGTACAGGATCAGCCGACGCCCGCGCAAAGTCGGCTCGGCATCAACCTGGCCGGCCTGTCCGACTGGAACACCGAACTGCCCTTCGTGGATGTGTTTCGACTGTCGCGGCGGTGGATCAGCCAGCGGGAGGGCGCCGACTGGGGTCGGGGGCCGGAACTGCTGCTTGATGAGCACGGCTGGGTCATGCGCCTCGAGGAGGGATGCTGGGCGGACACACCTCTGTGCAACATTCCGGGCGGACATTACCCCTCCGGCCATTACACCTGCCTTTACGACGGCGAGGGCGAGATCGAGTTCTGGGGAGCAGCCACTGTGGTATCAAGCGAACCCGGTCGTATCGTTCTCGACGTGGACAGCAGCAAGGGCGGCTTCTGGTTGCGCCTCAAATCCGTGAACCCGGACAATTACGTGCGCAACATCCGTGTGGTCATGCCCGGCTTCGAGGATACCTACCGCCAGCAGGTCTTCACCCCCGACTTCCTCGCGCGCTGGGCCGGTTTCAACACCTTCCGCTTCATGGACTGGATGCGCACCAACGGCTCTCAAATCGAAAGCTGGGAGGATCGACCGCGTATCGATGACGCCACCTGGACCGTCAAAGGTGTCCCACTCGAGATCATGATCGCGCTGTGCAATCGCCTGGGCGTCAACCCGTGGTTCTGTATGCCCCATCGCGCCGATGACGACTATGTGCGCCGCTTCGCCGAGCAGGTACGGCGCGAGCTCGACCCGCGGCTGACCGTCTACGTGGAGTACTCCAACGAGGTCTGGAACTCCATGTTCGAACAGACCCGCTACGCCAACCAGAGGGGGCTGGAGCTGGGCTTGAGCGATAAACCGTGGGAGGCGGGATGGCGCTACTCGGCGCGACGATCGGTCGAGATCTTCGCTATCTGGGAGGAGGTCTTCGGTGGCACCGACCGCCTGGTGCGTTGCATGGCGACCCAGGCGGCTAACCCCCATGTATCGCGGCAGAAGCTCGAATTCGAGAACGCATACCGCTGGTGTGATGCTCTGGCGATAGCTCCTTACTTCGGCCTCACCCCGCGCCCAGGGGGCGAGCTCGACAGCGACGTGGTCGCGACATGGAGCGTCGAAGAGGTGCTGGAGGAGCTGGAGCGACAGGTGCTTCCTCGCGCCATCGAGAGAATAAATGCGCAAAAGGCCGTCGCGGATGAGTTCGGGCTCGAATTCATCGCCTACGAAGCGGGACAGCATCTGGTCGGCATACGAGGCGGCGAGAACAACGAGGCGCTGATGAGGCTGTTTCACGCCGCCAACCGTCACCCGCGTATGGGTGAATTATACACCCGCTACCTCGACGCCTGGCGCGAGGCCGGCGGCGGCCTGTGTTGCCTGTTCTCCTCCGTAGGCCGCTGGAGCAAGTGGGGGTCCTGGGGGCTCCTTGAGTACGCCGACGATGACACCCCCAAGTATCGCGCGGTCATGGAGTGGAACCGCCGCAATCCCCTGCCCGCGGACGGTTAGTCCACGCTCTCCCAGCGATAGATGCCGGGCTTGCTGTCGGCTATGGGCTCAGCCCCACACACCTTCGTATAGAACTCCTCGGGGCCGGCCGCGCCGATGATCGCGTAGCCGTACCCCATTTCGGCCAGCGCGTGCATGCACGCTAAGGTGAGCGCCGCCCCGATGCCCCGCTTGCGGTATTCTTCGTCAACGCCCATGGGACCGAAGAAGTTGCGAGCGGTG
>CAZTZN010000267.1:0-5437 GCA_964617715.1 uncultured Armatimonadia bacterium
ACACCACTTCGCGCCGCCTTGCAATTGCGCCCTGATTCGGCTACAATACGCTGGCATACGCACCCAACCGCCCCAGCGAGGGCGCACCTACAAGGTCACTCCCCTCCGGAGGATCAGGAGCGAGGGGAATCAGGGAAAGCAGGTCGCACCAGGCCGCCTGTTTTCCCTGTTTCCTCGCGTTTCCCTTGAGCCTCCCCGAGGGTAGTGTACCTCAGGAGGCTGTTGATCTACATGTTCGACAAACAGGTCGTTTCCGTTGACTTCGCCGGCCGTGAGCTGAGGCTCGAGACCGGCGAGATGGCACGGCAGGCCAGTGCGGCCGTCGTCGCCCGCTACGGCGATACGGTCATCCTCTGCACCGCCGTCATCGAGGACCAGCCCAACCCGACCGCGAATTTCCTCCCCCTGCGCGTTGACTTCGAAGAGAAGATGTACGCCGTGGGCCGCATTCCCGGCGGCTTCTTCAAGCGTGAGGGCCGGCCCGGCACCGACGCGACGCTCATCTCTCGCGCCATCGACCGTCCCATCCGTCCGCTGCTCCCCCAGGGCCTGCGCAACGAGACCCAGGTCATCTGCACCGCGCTCTCGGCCGAGAACGAGAACTCGCCGGAGATAGTGGCGATGATCGGGGCCGCTGCGGCCATGCATCTCTCGCCCGCGCCCATGACCGGCCCGTTCGCGGCCGCCCAGGTCGCCTGGCTCGACGGTGAGCTGATCCTCAACCCCTCGTTCGAGCAGCGTGAGGCGGCGCGCATGGAGCTGACCGTGTGCGCCGGCCACATGGGCGTGCTTCAGGTCGAGCTGGGCGGCGACGAGGTGCCCGAGGAGATCGTCCTCCAGGGCATCCAGATGGCCCGCGACGCCTGCCTTCCCGTCTGTGACGCCATGGAGGAGCTGCGCTCCAAAGCCGGCAAGCCCAAGGGCGACTACCCGTTGTGGGCGCCCTCGGAGGAGATCGTGGCGGCGGTGGAGGCGCGGGCCGACGAGATCCGTGAGGCCATCCAGTCGCCCGACAAGGCGGGGCGCCAGGCAGACCTCGACGCCATCGCCGCGCAGCTCGCCGAGCAGTTCAGCGACGTCGAGGACGCCGGGGCGCAGATCGAAGAGGCGATGTACGCGGTCCAGAAGAAGCAGATGCGCAAGATTATCCTCGAGGAGCGCCGCCGCGTTGATGGCCGCGCCCCCAACCAGATCCGGCCGCTCGATGTGCAGGTGGGCGTGCTCCCACGCACTCACGGCTCGGCCCTGTTCACCCGCGGCGAGACCCAGGTGTTGTCCACTCTCACCCTCGGCGCGGTGCGCGATCAGGTGCTGATCCGCTCGCTTGAGGAGGAGGAGTACAAGCGCTTCACCCATCACTACAACTTCCCGCCCTTCTGCGTGGGCGAGGCGCGCCCGCTGCGCGGCGCGGGCCGGCGCGAGATCGGTCACGGCGCACTGGTGGAGCGCTCCCTTGAGCGGATGCTCCCGCCCGAGGAGGACTGGCCCTATACCACACGCGTGGTCTCTGAGGTGCTCGAGAGCAATGGCTCCAGCTCGATGGCCTCCACCTGCGCCAGCTCGCTGGCGCTCATGGACGGGGGCGTACCCATCAAGGCCCCGGTCGCCGGCATCTCCGTCGGCCTGCTCTACGAGAACGAGAACAGCTACATGCTGCTCACCGACATCCAGGGCCTCGAGGACGCCTCCGGCGACATGGACTTCAAGGTGACCGGCACCGCCAACGGCGTCAACGGCCTGCACCTCGACATCAAGGTCCAGGGCCTGCCCGATCAGGTGCTCGCCGAGGGACTGGCGCAGGCGCGGGAGGCACGCCTGCAGATTCTCGACGCCATGAATGCCGTGCTCGCCCAGCCACGCGAGGCCATGTCACCCTACGCCCCGCGGATGATCGCCGTTCAGGTCCCGACCGACAAGATCGGCCTGGTCATCGGCCCGGGCGGCAAGACCATCCGCAAATTCGAGGAAGAGCTTGAAGTCAAGATCGACATCGAGGACGACGGGCTGGTCAAGATCTTCGGCGAGGACCCCGAGAAGGTCGAGGCGGCGCGCGAGCAAATCTACGATCTCACCCGCGAGGTCGAGGTCGGCGAGGTCTTCACCGGGAAGGTGGTGACCATCACCGACTTCGGCGCCTTCATCGAGCTGCTGCCCGGCCGTGACGGCCTCCTGCATATCTCCGACATCGAGCACTCCCGCACCAACAAGGTTGAGGATGTGCTCAAGCTCGGCGACGAAGTCACGGTCAAGGTCATGGAGGTTGAGCCCAACGGCAAGATCCGCCTGAGCCGCAAGGCGCTGCTCGAGCGCAAGGCCGGCGAGGACTCCGGCGGCGGTGACCGCGGTGACCGCGGCGACCGCAGCCGGCGCGACCGTGGCGGCCGTGGCGGACGCGATCGCTCCGGCAGCCCGCAGGCCGGCGCACGGCCCAGCGACAGCGGAGGTGACGAGCCTCCGGCCTCCGGCGCCTACTTCCGCGATAAGAAGCGCTGACCGGCGCCCTCGGGCGACATCGGCGTGCCGGATCCGTCGAGCCAAGGCCGGAGCCCCACGCAGGGCTCCGGCCTGCCCGCGTACCCTGCGGAAGGTGTCCGAAGCCACGACGGCGAAGTAACAAGTTCACGCGCCGTGACAGGGGCCCGGTCCGTGGGCGGGAAGGAGCCGCAGCAATGTCCAGGATACGAGTGCTGGTTTCCGGCGCCGGCGGCCGCATGGGACGCGCTGTCGTTCAGGCCGTAACCGGCGCCGACGACATGGAGGTGGTCGGGGGCGTGGACCCCGGCTACTGTGATACGGCGTTGTCGGAGCTGGTCGCCGGCGCACCCGATGAGCCTATCGTCGGTGAAGTGACTGAGGGCCTCGCGCGTTGGCAGCCTGACGTGATGGTGGACTTCACTCAGCCGTGCGCGCTCATGCACAACATCCCCGCAGCTTTGCAGGCCGGCGTCGCGTGCGTGGTCGGCACCACCGGCTTCACCCAGAGCCTGATCGACCAGGTGCGGGAGCTGTGTGAGCGCAACTCCACGCCCGCGGTCATCGCCCCCAATTTCAGCATCGGGGCCAACCTGATGATGACCTTCGCCGCCCAGGCCGCAGCCCTGATGGACTACGCCACCATCATCGAGAGCCACCACGAGAACAAGCTCGACGCCCCCTCGGGCACCGCGATGGCCACCGCACAGCGCATGCGTGACGCCCGCGGCGAGGACTTCGCGCAACAGGTCACCGAACACTTCGGCCTCGATGGTGTGCGCGGCGGGAGCCTGGGAGGCATCTCGATCCACGCCGTCCGCATGGCCGGGGTGATCGCGAATCAGCGCGTGGTCTTCGGCGGCCCGGGTGAGACCCTCACCATCGAGCATGTCACGACCGGACGCGAGTGTTTCATGCCCGGCGTGCTGCTCGCCATCCGCGAGGTGCGCGGGCTCGATGGCCTGGTCTACGGCCTCGAGCAACTTCTGCTCAATACGTGATTCGGCGGCCCTGCGGACCCCGGACATGCAATCACACAATCTCACTCACACACAAGCAGGTGCAGACGATGGGTTATCGTGTCGGGATCGTCGGTGTCGGACCGGTCGGTGACAGGATCATCCGGGTATTGCGTGAGCGCAACTTCCCCGTTGAAGGCGAACTCGTAGTCATGGCCACGCACGAGCGCACTGAGGTGCTGGCGGACCAGCAGTTCCTGGTGCGCAAAGTGACCGAAGAGCATTTCGAGGGCCTCGATGTGGTGTTCTTCGCCGGGCGCGAGGGCGCCAAGGGCGCCAGCGTGCAGTGGGGCGGCGTCGCCACCGCCGCGGGCGCGTGGGTCATCGACAACGGCAGTGACTTCCGCTTGGAGCCGGGCCACGCCCTGATCGTCCCCGAAGTCAACATGGACGCCGTGGGGGAGGACAATCGGCATATCTGCAGCCCCAACTGCTCTACCATCCAGATGGTGGTGGCGCTCGCGCCGCTGCACCGCGCGGCCGGCATCAGGCGAGTCGTGGTCTCGACCTATCAGTCGGTCTCCGGCTGGGGCCTGGGCGCGATGCGCGAGTTTGAGGCGCAGGTGCGGCAGTATGCCGCAGACGAGCCGGTTGTGCATGACCCGAGCATCTTCGACAAGCCGATCATCTTCGACTGCCTGCCGCGCATCGATGCCTTCGAGGAGACGGGCTACACCAAAGAAGAAATGAAGCTGGTCAAAGAGACGCGCAAGATCCTGGACGAGCCCGACATGGCGATTACGGCCACGGCGGTGCGCGTGCCCGTGGTCATCGGCCACGCCGAGGCGGTCAACATCGAGCTGGAGCGGCCGCTCTCGCGCGCCGAAGCCCTGGAGATCCTGCGCGATCCGGTGCAGTCGCCGGGCGTGACGGTCATCGATGATCCGGAGAACCTGAAGTACCCGACGCAGGCCGACTGCCTGCTCGACGAGCACAGGGACGCGGTACTGGTCGGGCGCGTGCGCGAGGACCCCACCCTGGAGCACGGCCTGAACCTGTGGTGCGTGTCCGACAACCTGCGCAAGGGCGCGGCGACCAACACCGTGCAGATAGCCGAGGGCTTGATCGAGCGCGGGCTGCTGTGATGGCCCGCGCCCCGGCCGGCGTGGCGTTCAACTGTTACCACCGCTGAGGTGAGACAGATGCCCGACCTTTCGAACCTGATCACGGCGATGGTCACGCCCTTCGACGACGATCTGAAGGTGGACTACGACCGCTTGGGACAGCTGGCGCGACGCCTGGCCGACGCCGGCTCGGACCTGCTGGTCTCCGGCACCACCGGTGAGTCGCCCACCACCTCCACCGAGGAGAAGCTGGAGATGTTCCGCGTGGTGCGCGACGCCGTCGGCGATGACGTCGCGGTGATGGCCGGAACCGGCTCAAATGACACAGCCGGCTCGATCGCGCTGACGCAGAAGGCCTCGGAGCTGGACATCGACGCCATCCTGCTGGTCGGGCCCTACTACAACAAGCCGTCACAGGAGGGCTTCTACCGGCATTTCCGCGCGTGTGCGGAGGCGACCGACCTGCCCGTGGTGGTCTACAACGTGCCCGGGCGCACCGGCAAGAACATCGAGGCCGGCACCGTCCTGCGGCTGGCCGAGGACGTGGACAACATCATCGGAGTGAAGGAGGCCTCCGGGGACATCGCCCAGATCTCGGCGATCTGCGCCGACGCGCCCGAGGGCTTCCGCGTGTGGTCGGGCGATGATGGCATGACGTTGCCGATCCTCGCGGTCGGCGGCGTCGGGGTGATCTCGGTCGCCGCGCATATCGCGGCCGAGGAGATCGGCGAGATGATCGATTCGTTCCACAACGGCGACGTCGTCCGAGCGGCGCAACTGCACCACCGCCTGACGCCGCTCTTCAACTCGTGCTTCCTCGCCGCGGCGAACCCGGCGTGCGTGAAGCGGGCGCTGGAGATCTGCGGTTTCCCGGTGGGCGAT
>CAZTZN010000268.1:0-5429 GCA_964617715.1 uncultured Armatimonadia bacterium
CGGCCTTGTCCGCACACGGATGCTCCTTTCCCTCACCGTGGCACTCGCGGATCTGCTCCGGTGAGCACTCGCCCGGCTTCCCCTTCAGCTTCTCAGGATGCCGACAGCCCCGACAGTCACACATCGTCTCTTCCCTCCCGCGTGCGTCGCTCCGGCATGATTTCATCGAGGGCGGCCCGGCTGCGTGCGCGGGCATCCTCGGTGAGGCGGTAGTGAACAAAGCTGCCCTGCCTGTCGGATCGGACCAGCCCGGCGTTGCGCAGCACCGTCAGGTGCTGGGAGATGGCGCTTGGAGTCACGTCCAGCCGCATCGCCAGTGCGCCCACGCACAATGCGCGCTCCTCGAGTTCGCGCAGAATGCGAATGCGCGTGTCCGAGCCCAGCGCGCTGAACAGTTGAGCCAGTTCCTCCGCGTCCATCATTCGCTCGGACATATCAGTATCTGCTTAAATGCTAACGGATTGCGTGCCAACTCGTCAAGGGGAAGACGACTTGCGCCCAGCGATCAGCGTGCCGCCATCGCGGCCGCCACTGGTGCCCGGCGCCCGAGACTCACTCCATCGGTTCACCGCACGTGGGCCTATTCGAACCAGCCGATCGGTTCGCCGGAGATGTCCCAGATCACGTTCTTGAAGCGCGTGTAGGTCAGCAGCCCCTCGATGCCCCGCTCCACCCCGGTGCCCGACTGCTTCCAGCCCGGGAACGGGCTCTGCGGGTAGACCTGGTTGTAGGTGTTGACGTAGACCGTGCCCGACTGCAGCGCCCGCACCATACGCTGAGCGCGGTCGGCGTCCGTGGTGAACACCCCCGAACCCAGGCCGTAGACCGTGTCGTTGGCGATGCGAATCGCATCCTCCTCGTCCTCGAAGGGGATCGCCACCAGCACCGGGCCGAATACCTCCTCGCAGGACACCGTCATGGCGTTCGTGCAGTCGGTGAGCAGCGTCGGGCGTAGGAACCAGCCGCCCGTGAACTCGTCGCCCTCGGGCACCGTGCCGCCCGCGGCCACGGTCGCGCCCTGCTCCTTGCCCGCGCGCACGTAGCCCATGACCCTGTCGAACTGCTCCGCGCTGACGATGGCGCCGAGCTGCGTGTCCCGATTCATCGGGTCGCCCACGCGCAGGGAGTCGAGCTTCTCCGCCACCGCCGCGCAGATGTCGTCGTAGATGCCCTTGTGCACCAGCAGGCGCGTGCCCGCGATGCAGTTCTGGCCGTTGTTGAGCAGCAGGCCGAAGACCGCGCCCGCGACCGCCTGGTCGAAGTCGGCGTCATCGAAGATGATGTTGGGCGACTTGCCGCCCAGCTCCATGGACACGTTGGTGATGTTGCGCGCCGACAGCTCGATGACCCGGCGGCCCACCTCGGTCGAGCCCGTGAACGAGACCATCTGCACGCGGGGATCGGTTACCAGCGCCTCACCGACGCTGTTGCCCGGGCCGGTGATGACGTTCAGCGCACCGGCGGGCAGTCCGGCTTCGGCGAAACACTCGCATACCGCCACCGAGGTCATGGGCGTGATAGACGCCGGCTTGAACACGATGGCGTTGCCCACCGCGAGCGCCGGGCCGATCTTGAGCATCGCCAGGAAGAGCGGGAAGTTCCACGGGGCGATGCCCCCGACCACGCCGTAGGGCTGGCGCAGGGTGAAATCGATCTGTCCCGCGTTCGGGATGGTGATGTGCTCACCGACCGCCGCGTCGGTCACGTCGGCGTACCAGCGCAGGTAGCCGACCGCCGCGGGCACGTCGATGTTGGTCGCCTCGGTGATGGGCTTGCCCACGTCCAGCGTCTCGAGCAGCGCGAACTCCTCGGCGCGCGCCTCGATGAGGTCCGCGGCCCTCGCCAGGATCGCCGAGCGATCGGCGCAGGTCATCGCGCCCCACTCGCCGTCGAAGGCGCGCTGGGCCGCCTCGCAGGCCCGGGTCACGTCCGCGGGCCCGCCCTGCGCCGCCGTGGCCACCGGCTCCCCGGTGGCCGGGTTGATCGACTGATAGGTCTCACCGCTGGCTGCGTCCACGAACTGTCCGTCGATGAAGAGCTTGAACTCGCGCATGGTCGCTCCTCCTGTGATCATGCGTAGTGGCGCCGGCCTGGTGTCGAGGCACTTCGACGGGCACGCGTAGGAACCTGCACGCGGCGCCGCCCGCACCGCTGACCCCGACGGCGGGCGCCCCTCGCCCGCCACGCTCAGCTCGCGACGTCAGGTCCTGGCGCAGGACGAGCGGCTGTGCCGACGGCTATCGCAACGATGGACGACGGGCGCGGCGACGGCCTCGAACCCCGACAGGGCACTTGCGTGCGCGTGGCGAACCCATCGCCGACCGCAGGCCCGACTTCGGGGAGAGCGCCATGACGGGCATCCTGCAGATCGACCAGGCGGCGACGCTGTGGATCAACCAGCATCACAACGCGGCGCTCGACGCGCTCTTGGTGGGCGTGTCCTACCTCGGCGACGGCGGTATCGCGTGGCTGCTGGCCGCGATCGCGATGCTCATCTTCGGCGGCAGGCGCACGCGTCTGCTCGCGCTGATCTTCATCATCGGCCCCATCGTGACCGAATCCGCCATCATGCCCGCATTGCGGGAGCTGTGGAACCGCCCGCGCCCGTTCATCTACATGCCTGAGATCCGCACCCTCGGTCCGCGCTGGGACCGGCCCTTGTTCCCCTCGGCGCATGCCCATCTGTGGGGCCAGGCGGTGCTGTTGTTCGGAGTCGCCTTCCCGCGCCTGCGCCGACCACTGATCGCGCTGGGGATCCTCAGTCTCTATGCGCGCCCTTACGTGGGCAACCACCATGTGCTCGACACGCTTGCGGGCGCGCTGGTCGGACTGGGCATCGGCGGGCTGGACCTGTTCGTTGCGGAGAGGCTGAGGTTGCTGGGGAAGCGGGCGGGAACCGGGAAGCGCACCGGCGATGACGAACGGTTGAGGGACGGCGACGAGGAGGCTTCCCGATGAACCGGGCAGGAGCGTGTGTGCTGCTGATGCTGATCTGCGTCGCGACCTCCGCGCAGGATGCCGATGTCTACCAGCAGGTCGGGCAGGTCCTGCGCGAGGCCGTGGACGCGCTGGCCGCGGCCGAGGTCGCCCAGGGACGGTTCCATGCGACCGCCTGGGGACCGGCGCAGACTCACATCGCGATCTACCTGAGCGCCTGGCGCGTGACCGGCGACCCCAAGTACCTCGACTACGCCCGCGTCCCCGCCGACTGGCTGATCGCCGCGCGCCAGCCCTCACGCGGCTACGCGCACAGCCCGTTCATCCACCATCTCGGCTCCGATGACACCTTCCCGGCGCAGGTGACCTTCCGCGACGCGCGCGACCGCTCGGCGGTCCAGGCCATTCTCTCGGTCTATGACGCCACCGGCGACGAAAAGTATCTTGAGGCCGCGCGCGCGACCGCCGACTTCCTGCTTGCGGCGCAGTTCGACTGCGGCGCGTGGCCCTCGGTGTGGCCGCGGCCCGAGCGCTACTGGACCGGCCTGCCCATGCTCAACGACTACGTGACCATCAGCCAGACGCAAACGCTCATGGCGGTCTACCGACGCAGCGGCGATGAGCGCTACCTCGATGCCATCCGCCGGGCCGGTGACTTCTTCGTGCACTGGCAGCTTCCCGAGCCCGCGCCCGGCTGGGCGCAGCAGTACTCCCTCGACGGCAGGCCGGCGTGGGGCCGCGTATTCGAGCCACCTTCGGTCTGCGGCCTGCCCACGGCCCACGCCATCGGCCTGCTGATCGATATCTACCTGCTCACCGACCAGGCGCGCTACCTTCAGCCGATCCCGGCCGCGCTGGCGTGGCTGCAGCGATCGCGCACCGGCCCGCGTGAGTGGGCCCGATTCTACGAGCCGTACACCGGCCGGCCGATCTACGCTCGGAGCCAGACCGAGCCGCAGATCAGCTACACGCGCGAGGTGCTCTACCCCGGCTACGCGCAGTTCGGCGACTGGGGCGTCGATGGCTTCGCGGCGCGCTGGCGGCGGCTGCAGGAGCTGGGACGCGAGGGCCTGATCGCGGCCGAGAGCGCCCCGCCGAGCGCCGACGAACTGCGCCGACGCATCGCCGACCTCGAGCCGCGTGTGCGCGCACTGATCGCCCCGGACGGCGCACTCGGCGGCTACCCGGCCAACGACGCGAATCTGAGCGCGCTCGCGGGAGCGGTCAGCCAGGCGACGCGCTACCTCGAAGCCGTGCGGGCGCTCGAAGCGGCGGAGGGCTGACGCGGGAGGGGGCGTCTCGGCTCTCGTGTCGAGGCGACATCCGGCCCTCGTATCGCGGCGCAGGCTTTGGCCGTTGCCGTCCGGTGCCGCCGACACTCCTGTCGGCGGGCCGTCGGCATCGCACGTGTGGCGGGCAGGATGCCCGCCCCACGATTGCGAGCCGTGGGGACAGGCGCCCTCGCCCGTCGCATCGCGAGCCCGGAAGCGGTCGGGGCCGGCTACAATGGCCGACCCCGTGCCGATGTCGGTGCGGATGTTGCGGCGCTACTCGGCCACGCGCATGTAGGCGGTGGCGGTGCGACCCGAGGCCAGCTCCTGCACCCGCACCTGCCAGGTTCCGGGCACGTCGTTGGCGGCGATATCCACCGTGATCTCCACGCGCCCGTCCTTCGCTCCGTACCAGCCACTGAACTCGGCGGCGTGACCGTTCGGGTCGAGGATGTCCACGCGCACCGGCACGATGGCGTCGAGCGGCCGGCCGTCGTCGCCCAGCACCTCGGCGACGATCGTGGCGCTCTGACCGGGCGCAACCTCCTCGGGGGCGCTCACCCGTACGCCCTGCACGGCGCGCTCGGTCACCATGAGCAGGCAGCCCTCACAGGGCCCGAACTGCCGGTCGATCGAGAGAGCGCCGTCTCCGGCCGCGGCCTCCACTTCTCGATGTGCCACCAGATCATAGACGTGTCCGCTCCGGCGGATGGTCAGCGTGGCCTCGGTGGGGAGGCCGTTCTCCATCACCAGCCCGTGGTGGCCGACGTAGAGGCCGTATTCGCGCAGGTCGTTGACCGCAAACAGGTAGTCGGTCGAGCCGTAGCTACGCACGTAGGGGATGACGTCCGGCGTGGAGGAGTCGGCGTAGCGCCGGTAGTGCGGGTCGAGCTGTGCCCGCAGCTCCTGCGCCTTCTCGACGTTGAGCGCCCGCGCCACATCTGCCTGCTTGTCGCGCGCGTGTGTCTGCACGAGGATGTCGGGAGTGATCGCCGGGCACAGGTTCTCGTCGCCGATGACGATGCCGCCGCGCGCCTGGAAGGCGTGCACCGCGTCCACCACCGTCCGCGTGAGCACATCGCAGTCGGGCATCACCAGCACCCTGTAGGCGTCGAGGCCGTCGCGCTCGATGGTCTCATCGTAGATGACCTCGGGCTGCAGGCCGGCGTAGTCGCAGATCAGCCACATCTCGCCGGTCCAGCCGCCGTTCCAGCCGTAGGT
>CAZTZN010000269.1:0-5341 GCA_964617715.1 uncultured Armatimonadia bacterium
CAGGACCTCACCGACGGCTTCATCACCTGGCACCCGGCCGACAGGATCTGGTTCGACGCCAACGCGGTCGCCTGGCACGGCGATGTGACCGTGGACATCCAGGTAGACCTGGGCGAGGTCGCGGCCATCGACGAGATCGGCATCCGCCTGCTGGGCGGCGCCGAGCAGGGCGGGCTGAAGTTCCCGGACGAGGTCGTCGCGCTGGTCAGCGATGACGCGCAGCAGTGGCGCGAGGTCGGGCACTTCAACCGCCTGAGTGACGAGGACCTGCAGCGCTTCGGCGTGCCGCCGGAGGAGGGCGTGGCGTACACCTATCCACTGCGCTTCCAGGGCCTGCACACCGCCGGCCGCTACGTGGGCTACGCCATCCGCGGACAGACCTCGTTCATCGCCAGCGACGAGTTGTGGGTGTTCGCGGGCGACTTCGACGTGGCCGACGCCGACCGAGGCACGCCGTATCAGGGCGACTTCCTGGTGCACAACTTCACGCCGGGGGGCGTGACCGCGTTCTTTCCCAGGCCGCGCGTTTACGCGTGCGACAATCTGCAGAGCTTTCAGACCGTGCACGGCTACGACAACCGCCCGGAGGAGACCAACGGCAAGGCCTGTGAGCTGATCGTGGACCTGCCCGCGGGCGTGACGCTGCGCCGCTTCCTGCTCAACCCGCGTTTCGGCGGGACGGTCGTCGATGACTTCGAGACCGAGCCGGTGAGCGATGAAGCGGGCGACTTCACGCGCTACTTCGTGGCCACGCGCGGCGTGTACATCACCAACTGGGGCACGATCTTCCTGCAGACCACCCAGCCCGATGGCTGGACCGGCACCATGCGCCTGGGCTGCCGCTGGGATGGCGGAGTGCAGCAGCCCGAACCCTACACTATCGAGGCGGTGCACATCGACCCGGTGCAGACTCCCCGGCTGTTGCACATCTCGATGGCGTGGATGACGCAGATGTTCTGGCAGAAGTGGCCCGACTTCATCGACAGCTACCGCTCCTGCGGCTTCACCGCGGTGCCCATCTTCCCCCGCTACGCGCAGGAGGATGATGTCGAGTTGTTCGCGGCGATCCAGCAGTGCCGCGACGCCGGCCTCGACGTCGTCAACAACTCCAGCCCGCTGCACGCCGTGTGGGGCCAGCGCGAGGAGTTCCCGGAGGTCGCCTGCCGGCTCCCTGACGGTCCTGCGCGCTGGTTGTGCCCGTCCTACCGTGGCGAGCTGTGGCGGCAGGAGGTCGAGAACGTCGCCCGCCGCTACTCATGGACGCAGGCCGAGTGGCTGTTCTACGATTGCGAGGTGTTCAGCTCGTGGTTCGGCCCCGCGGGCGGCAATGCGGGCGCGAAACAGTGCTCCCGTTGCCGGGCGGCGTTCGCGGACTTCGGCGGTGAGTGGGACGACTTCATCGCTCACCAGGGGGCGGAGTTCTACCGGGCGGTGCACACGCGCATTCGCGAGCTTGTTCCCGAGGCCAGCTTTCAGGCCGGCGCCTATGATGTTGTGCCTGAGCAGGTCTACCACGACATCTGGGACTGGCGCGTGCTCTATCCGGACCTGCTGCAGGTCGCCATGCCCTCACTCTACGGCTTCCGCCCCGCGGGGATCGGCGACGAAGTGCGGCGCAACCGCGCGCTGATGCCGCGCAGTGACATCGTCCCGTGGCTGCAGCCGGGTGACCTGGGTGAGATGGACGCCGAGACGCTGCGCTGCATCCTGCTCGAGGTGCTGCTGGGCGGTGGGCGCGGTGCGGCCTACTACACCTCGGCGGGCTTCGACGCCGCCGACATGCGCGCGGTCGCCGACGTGGTGGCGATGCTCACGCCTGTGGAGGAGACGATCGTCAACGGGGCGCCGCTGGAGAGAGGCTCGTGCGATGTCGAGAGCGTGCGCCTGCGCGCCATCGAGGACGGCGAGCAGGCCGTGCTGCTGGTGGCCGAATACGACACGCCCGGCCCGGTGCAGTGCACGGTGACCCTCCCGCGGGGCATGAGCGGGCCGGTCTATGAACTCACCGCCTACGGCTCGCGGCCGGTCGAGGTGCGTGACTCGACCATCGTCGTGAGCCTTGACGAAGTAAGGGCACGCGCCTTCCGTGGCACGATCAACGAATGATGGAGGCTTCGATGAAGCTCGCACCTGTGGCGCTGATGGCGTGTCTGCTCGCTCCCGTGACGGCGCGCGCCGCTGACTATGTGTTCGAGGATCTCGGTGTGCCTGTCATGCAGACCGGGCACGCGCTCTCCTTCACCACACGACATCCCGATGGCTACTGGATTGCGTGGGCTCGGCACGAAGCCCCCGACTTCCTCGGTCTGTTCGGGGTGCGACTGGACACCGGCGAGTACTTTCTGATCGACCTGTCGATGTTCGGCTCCTCGCACGTGTCACCAACCGTCGGGCACGACGGCAACATCTATGCGTATGTCGGGCGCCCCGATGCCCACTTCGTGCGCATCGATCCGGCCACGCGCGAGGTGACTGACCTGGGCGCCCCGGCCCGCAACGCCTACTACTTCTCTGCGGGGGCGATGGGCCCTGACGGGCGCTTCTGGGTGGGCAGCTACCCGCGCGCAACGCTGGTCTGGGTGGACACCAACACCGGCGAGATCGGCGAGGTCGGGCGCCTGCCGAGCGACGCGCGCAACAAGTATGTGTTTCCGGCGGTGGCGGTGAGCGACGACAATATCGTGTACTGCCCGGTGGGCCTGAACCATCAGGAGCTGTACGCCTGCAACGCCGCAACCGGCGAGTCAACGCAGATCCTGCCGGAGGAGCTTACGACGCGCACCGGCTCTCCGCGCGTGTGGAAGGCCGCCGATGGCAACGTCTACGGCCGCTCGGGCGCCGCCACCTTCCTGTGTACCCCTACCGGCATCGAGCCGGTTGACCAGGCCCCCGCAGCCGACGGACAGGTTACCGCGGGCTCCGAGATGGTGAGCGGCATCAACTCCGAGGGTGTCATCACCTTTACCGACATGGAGACCGGCGAGACGCGCGAGCTGCAGACGCAATACCGGGGGCGCAGGGTGATGGTCTACTGTGTGGCCGCCGAGTGGGACGGGAAGATCTGGGGCGGCAACGGCTTCCCGGCGCGCGTGTTCTCGTATGACCCCGCGACCGGAGAAATGGTCGATCACGGTAAGCGCAGCGGCGGCCGCATCCAGGTCTACGACATCATCGGGACCCCCGCGGGGCTGCTGCTCTCGGCATACACCGGCGCGACCATCAACCTGTGGAACCCGAATGCCGCCGAGGGCGAGGATGACAACATCGCCCTCGCGCGTGGCCAGAATCAGGAACGCCCGCTGCAGTGGGTGCAGGGCCCCGACGGCAACTACTACATCGGCACCCGTCCTATCAAGGGCCACGTTGGTGGGGGCCTGTGCCGGGTGACGCTCGACCCGCCCGAGGCGACCTGGTGGATCGACCCTGTCGGCGCACAGAGCGTCATGGGCTGCGCGCCCGTACCCGAGACCGGTGAACTGCTGTGTGCCACCTCGAACTACGGCGGCACCAGTTCGATCCCCAGCGACCCCGTGGGCCACATCTTCCTGTGGAGCTGCGCTGACGAGGAAGTCACGCACGTGGATGAGCCCATCCCCGGCGCGAAATCCTACGCGGCGCCGGTGCGTGCGGAGACGGGCGTCGTCTACTTTCTGGCGTCAACCGGCGATGGCTATCGCTACGTTGGCTACGACCCGGTGAAGCGCGAAACAGTGTTCATCGGCGAGCTGCCCGGCGCGCGGCCGCACTTCCCGTCATTGCACGAGCAGCCGGTGGGCCCTGAGGGGCTGATCATCGGCCTGGTCGATGATGCGGTCTGGGCCATTGATCCCGCGGACCACTCAGCGCGGGTGCTGGCGCGGCACGCCTCGATCGCGAGCGCACACGGCTTCACGGTCACCGCGGACGGTGTGCTCTACTACGGCTCGGAGGCGCATCTGTGGCGCTGCCGGCTGTTCCCGGAGGCCCCGTAGCCGTCACCGCGGCTCCAGCCGCACCAGCACGAAGCTGTTCGGACGCAGGCGCACTGCGATGCGCCCGTCCTGCAGCGGCAGATCGCGCTCGCTCAGGGCGTTCCAGGCGCGCACATTCCCGCCCAGACCCATCTGCGCCAGGTCAACCGCAACCGCGCACTCGGTCACCTCAGGACGCAGGTTGCCTACGATCAGGAACGCCCCCTCGCCTTCGCGGACGTAGAGGCTGACCTTCACCTCATCATCGTCGGCGCGCGCCAGGCCTGATTCCTCGGCGCGATACCACGGGATCCACTGTGCCTCGCGGTAGCCGAAGGCATCGTAGGTACGCCACAGGTTGACGGTCTTGCGCAGCATGTCATTGCGCCCCAGCGGGCCCTCGACCCAGACCGAGGTACCGTGCAGGAGCGCGTAGGTGTAGTACATGGGCTCGTAGGTGTGTGAGTCGGCGCCCAGCAGGATGGGCCAGATGCCCCACTGCGTCCCCTGCCAGCGCACCCGGCACTTGAGCAGGTCCTCGTAGTGCTCGTGTTCGCCGGTGTAGTAGACATCGGTGAAGCTCATGGTCGGGATGAAGATATTGTAGGAGACGTGGTTGACCAGGAAGCCGCCCGGGCCGTGCTCATGGATGATGCGGTACATGCGCTCGAGGTACCTGCGCGTGCCGAACACCGGGAAGGTCGGGCGCAGGGTGCCATCGTCATCGTAGTACCCGCAGCCGTGATGCGTGTTGCGGCATGGGTAGACGTGGGCATTGCCGTCGGTGTAGCAGCCGTCGAAGCCCTGGTCCTCGAGCAGCCAGCGCGTGCCCTCGGCGAGGTAGTCGGCGTAGCCGCGCGCGTTGCCGCAACAGTCGAGGTAGGAGTGCCCCGGCGGCGGCTCACTGGGCTGGCTGGACACGGGCTCGCGCCGCCACTCGTAGCCGAACTGGCGGCTCCAGCGCGTCGGCGCGCCGATTCCGATGTACCCCATGTAGGTGGATGTGCGCACACCCGCCTCATCGAAGGCCGCGTTCATGCGCGGCAGGTCGATGCCTTCAGGCTCGGTGAACAGTGGCAGCGGCCAACCAAGCGCGTCCTGCTGCTGGCGCGGCAGCCACGACCACAGGTTGTAGGCGTCCACGCCCCACGCGCGCAGCATCTCCGAGCACGGGCGCGCCCCCACCACGCCCACCTGCAGCCCTGCGCCGAAGGCGCCCTCGACGAACTTGCAGCCGATGGTCGGCAGCCCGCCCAGCCGGTCGCCGGGCGCGGCCATCACGGCCGTTCGGGTCTCGGCATCCTCGCCATCGGGGCGGAAGCGGTCGTCGAGGTGGTCGAGCAGCAGCGTGGCTTCGTCGGGCGCGAACGGCTCGGTCGGCACCACATAGC
>CAZTZN010000270.1:0-5322 GCA_964617715.1 uncultured Armatimonadia bacterium
CGGTCAGCAACCTGCGGCGCGGGCACCTCTACACGCCCATCGGCCTGGGCGACCATCTGTCCGAGCGCACCATGCAGGACTGCGTCAACGGCATGCGCCGGCAGTTGACCTACGGGTCGCTCTACTACTTCTACCACTCGCAGGTGGCGGTGGATTACCCGTCGATCACCGCGCAGATGTTCCCGTGTACGCCCATGGAGCTGCATGAGGGCTACATCATTGCGCAGGAGCGCATCCTGACCAACACCTCGGGCAACTTCGGCTGGGGCGACGCCTCCGACTTCGAGGTGCACGTCTACGGGCCCGACGGGCTCGAGGTCGAGGACTTCGCGGCGCCCGTCGTCGAGCATGACGGCGCGCGCTATGTCGAGCTGCGCCTGCCGCGCGACTACATGGCGGCGATCGTGCGGAGGTAGGGGTGGACGCCGCCAACGGCGACGGCTGCGGGCCTTCGGCCCGCCCCCCGACGAGGGCGTCGGGGGCACAATGGCACCGGCCGAACGGCAACGACGCGGTCGCCGGCAGGAGACGGCGCCTCCGCCACGAAGCTACGCGCGGACCGACCAGCCCGGCTGAGAGGAGACCGATGCCATGCCCGCCGACCGCCCCAATATCATCGTGATCTACACCGACGACCTCGGCTACGGCGACCTGTCGTGCATGGGCGAGACACACGTGCGCACACCCCACCTTGACGCGCTGGCCGAGAGCGGCGTGCGCTTCACCGACTGGTACTCGAACTGCGCGGTCTGCTCGGGCTCGCGCGCGTCGCTGATGACCGGCCAGTACCCCGACCACGCGGGCGTCAACGGCGTGCTGCCGGGCGGACGCGACAGCGAAGGCCTGCCCACCGGCAAGCCGACCATCGCCTCGGCGCTGCGTGAGGAGGGCTACGCCACCGCGCTCTTCGGCAAGTGGCACCTGGGCGTCACCGAGCGCTCGCAGCCGCACAACTTCGGCTTCGACGAGTGGTTCGGCTTCCTCGCCGGCTGCATCGACTACTACTCGCACCTGTTCTACTACGCGCAGGCCCGCGGCATCGATCCGCTGCATGACCTGTGGGAGAACGGGCGCGAGGTGTGGCGCAATGGCGAGTACATGACCACCATGATCACCGACCGCTCGGTGCAGTTCATCCGCGAGCGCGATCGCGACGGCGAACCGTTCTTCCTCTACACCTCCTACAATGCGCCGCACTATCCCCTGCACGCGCCCGCACAGTACATGGAGCGCTTCGCCCACCTGCCGGGGGACAAGCAGGCGATGGCGGCGATGATCGCCTGCGTGGATGACGGCGTGGGGGAGATCGTGGCGGCGCTGGAGGAGGCGGGCATCCGGGACGAGACCTTCATCTTCTTCTCGTCCGACAACGGCCCGTCGCGGGAGACCCGCAACTGGCTCGACGGGACGAAGGACCCCTACTACGGCGGCACTACCGGCGGGCTCAAGGGCCACAAGGGCACCGTCTGGGACGGCGGCGTGCGCATGCCCGCGATCATGAGCTGGCCCGGCACCATCGCCCCCGGGCAGGTCAGCTCTGAGGTGGGGATCATGATGGACGTGTTCCCGACCATGCTCGAGGCGGCCGGCGGCGACCCGTCGAAGTACGACCTCGATGGCGTGAGTCTGCTTGACATGGTCGTCCGAGGGGCGGAGAATCCGCACGACTGGATCGCCTGGCACCTCGCGGGCCAGACGGCCATCCGTCGGGGCGACTGGAAGCTGGTGATGGGCGGCAACTTCCGCGACTCGGACCAGCCGTTGCCGGAGCTGTGGCTGAGCAACATCGCCGAGGATTTCGGCGAGTCGGTGAATCTCGCCGAGGAGAACCCGGACGAGGTGTGGTACCTGCGCGAGATCCTCGACCCGTGGGCCGAGGAGCAGCAGCGGCTGATCCACGAGCAGCGCTCAGTCTTCAACTGAGCTGTCGGCGGCCGGCCGGCAGCAGACGGCCACGGCCGAGGCGGAGCTGATGACGCTCTGCGGACAGGACCACGGCTCGTGACCGCGCGAGGAGATCGTGATGGCGACGACTATCCACCGAAGCCGCACCGAGCCGCTGCCGCGGCCGGTCGGGCCGCAAGGCCTTTCGGCGTGGTCGCGGGCGCTGCGTGAGGACGTGCTCGCGACCGCGGCCAACTACGACGAGCGCGACCTCATCATGGCCGGGGCCTGGCGTGAACTCGCGGGCGAAACCGCGCGCGAGGTCCGCATCGCGAAGGCGGAAGCGCGGCTGTTCGCCGAGATGCCCATCCGCATCCGCGAGGGCGAGCGGCTGGTCGGGTGGCACCCCAGCACGCACGCCGACGAGGAGACCGCCGCGCGTATCCGGGAGGCCCGCGAGTATCTCGCGCGGGAGAACTGGCGCGGCTTCTGCTCCGAGGGCCACATGGCGCCCGACTATCCGACCGCCTGCCGCGAGGGCCTGGGCGGGATCATGCGGCGCATCGACGAGGCCGAGGCGGCCCTGCGCGCCGATGACCCCGAGACTCCCGCGAAGCAGCGCTTCTACGAGAGCGCGCGCATCGCCCTCGGCGGCCTGCAGCACCTCATCGAGCGCTACGCCGACCTCGCGGCGGAGATGGCCGAGGAGGCAGAGGACCCGGCCTGGGCCGAGGACCTGCGCGAGAGCGCGCGCGTGTGCCGGCACATCGCCGGTGAGCCCCCGTGCAACTTCCGCGAGGCCATCCAGCTCGGCTGGTTCATGTTCCTCGCCTGCGCGCTGGAGAACTCGGGCCACCACCATTGCTTCGGCCCCGGGCGACTCGATCAGTGGCTGTGGCGGTTCTGGGAGGCCGAGCGCGAAGCCGGGACGCTCGACGAGGAGTCGGCCGAGGACCTGCTCGCCCAGCTCCTCATCAAGTGCAACGAATTCTCCGGCCCGTCGATGAGCGCGGTGATCCTGGTCATCGGTGGCCGCAGGCCTGATGGCTCGGACGCTACCAACGAGCTGTCGTGGCGCATCCTCGAGGTGGCCGACCGGGTGCAGATGTACTTCCCGGGCATCGACATCTCCTGGCACGCCGACATCGACGAGGATTTCATCCGCCGCGCGGTGGCGCTGCTGCGCAACGGCAAGGGCCAGCCATCACTGTTCAACTCCGACCGGATCACGCAGGGCCTGGTGCGCCACGGTGTGCCCTTCGAGCACGCCGTGGACCACCTGCCCAGCACCTGCACCGAGACCTCGATCATGGGCCGGAGCAATCCGCATGTGGCCTGGCCCTACGTGAACATCGCGATGTGCCTGCTCTACGCGCTCTTCGGTGGGGTGCACCCGGAGAAGGGCCACGCCGACGACTTCGCCACCGACGTCGGCCTGCGCCTGACCGACCCGCCGCTGGGATGGCGGCGGGAGAGCGCGCGCATGGTTGACGCTCCGCCGCAGACCTACGCGGAGCTGCGCCGGGCGTTCATGGATGTGCTGCGCCACGCCGTGGATGGCGCCATCCTGCAGTGCAACCGCGACATGTACCTCACGTCGGTCTACCGCCTGTTCCCGCTGCTGTCGTGCCTGATCGAGGGCTGCATCGAGAGCGGGCGGGACATGTCGCGCGGCGGCGCGCTCTACAACTTCATCCAGCCCGAGGCGGTGGGCGTGTCCAACACCGTGGACGGGCTGGCGGCGGTGAAGACCCTGACCGAGGGGGGGCGCATGACGCTCGATGAGCTGCGGTCGGCGATCCGCGACAACTTCGCCGGCCACGATGAGCTGCGCCGCGCCATCCTGCGCGACTGCCCCAAGCACGGCACCGATGACCCGCTGTGCAACCGGCTGTTCGGTGAGGTCGCGGGCGGCTGGTGCGACCTGATCGAGGGCAACACCAACTTCCTGGGGGGGCCGTTCCTTCCCGGTTTCCTCGGCTGGACCGTCTGGATCGACTACGGCACGCGCACGCCCGCGACCCCCGACGGCCGCCTCGCGGGCGAGCCGCTGGCGAACTCGATCATGAACTGCACGGGCGTGCGCCTGCGTGGCTTCCCCTCCCTGGCGCGGTCGATCACCGACGAGTTCGACCACTCGCGCGCGCTCGGCGGCACCACCTGCAACGTGCGCTTCCAGGCGAACGTGCTCGACACCGACGAGGGCGTGGATGCGCTCAAGGGCATGCTCGAGGCGGCGCTGGACCTGGGCGCGTATCAGATGCAGGTGAACCTCGCCTCGACCGAGCAGATGCGCGCGGCACAGAGGCGCCCCGACGAGCACCGCGACCTGTTCGTGCGCATCGGCGGCTACCTGGTGCCCTTCGTCCTCCTGTGTCCGCAGGCGCAGGAGGAGGTCATCGCCCGCGAGGAGCTGGGCTGGTGATGGCGGGCGACGCGCGCGGTGTGACCGGCACCATCTTCGACATCGACGAGACCGCGATCCACGACGGCCCGGGCGTGCGCATGACCGTATACCTCAAGGGCTGCCCGCTTACCTGCGCGTGGTGCCACAGCCCCGAGTCGCAGCGACGCGCGCCGGAGATCGTCTGGTTCGAGAGCCGCTGCGAGCACTGCGGGGCGTGCGTCAACGTCTGTCCGCAACGCGCGCGGCGCCCGGGGCTGATCGACCCTGAGGACCGGGCGCGCTGCGTGCTGTGCGGCGCGTGCGTGGAAGCGTGCCCGGCGGGCGCGATCGAAGTGCGCGGGCGCGAGGTCAGCGCGGGGGAGATCGCCGATCGAGCGCGGCGGCTGATGCCGTTCTTCCGCCGCACCGGCGGCGGCGTGACCCTCACCGGCGGCGAGCCGACCGCGCAGCCGGACTTCGCCCACGCCATCGCGAGCCTGTGCCGCGACGCGGGCATCCACGTGGCGATCGAGACCTGCGGCTTCGCGCCGTGGGCGACGCTGGAGCGGCTGGCCCCGGTCGTGGACCTGTGGCTCTATGACGTGAAGCACCCCGACGCGGCGGCGCACGAGGAGCTGACCGGGGCCTCGAACGAGCCGATCCTCGCGAATCTGCGGCGGCTCATCGAGGACGGCGCGCCGGTCATCGTGCGCGTGCCGCTGATCCCGGGTGTCAACGATGACGAGGCGACCATCGGCGATCTCGCGCGCCTGGTGGCGGGGCTGGGCGTGGGGCGGATCGAGCTGCTGCCCTTCAACCCGGCGACCGGCGGCAAGTACTCGTGGCTGGGCCTGCCGCACCCGATGCCGGGCGCGCAGCGGCAGTCTCCGGAGCGTATTGCGCACCTCGCCGCCATCTGCACGGAGTGCGGGCTGGCGGTGATGTAGGGCGCGGGCCGCCGTTGTCGTGGCCGTTGTCGTTCGGAGGGCGGCTCTTTAGAGCCGCCGCCGTTGTCGTTGGCGGTGAACGGCCGGCGCATGTAAACATGCGCC
>CAZTZN010000271.1:0-5246 GCA_964617715.1 uncultured Armatimonadia bacterium
ACTCCATGAACTCGGCGAAGGCCTTTGTCGGCCCTACAACCGACTCCGGCCCTCCCCCGTAGAGCACCCACGCCGCGATGTCGTTGAGCCACGCGGGCCGGTCGGGGCGGTCGTAGTCCGGATCGCCCTCCGGCCACCAGGGCGCGTTCTCCTGCAGCCACGCCCGGTACTTCTGCGTGGCCGGGTACCAACCGCCGTCAACCCGCGCCATCACCATCTCGCCCGGTGTCTCGAAATCGTTGCCCGCCACCGAAGCATCCGGCGCCGGCACCTCACAGCTCAGCGGGACACCTGAGGAGGCCGACGCGGTGACCATCTGCTTCGTCGCGGCCCCCGTGTCGTGGGCCGCAAAGTAAAGACCGCTGCGCTCATCGGTGACGATCAGCAGCGGCAGCGCGCACGAGCCGCTCGGGTAGTAGCCCCGGTAGCGGGCCCCGGTGCCGCCCGGGAAGGCGCGCCCGTAGCCGTGGGGGACATACAGCGTGTCATCGTTGCTGTCGGCCCCGATTCTCACCCCACGCAGCACCGGCATGACCACCTGATCAATGCTCCACGCCGTATCGTTCGTCACGCTCAGTCGCCAGCGCGATGCGCCGCCGCTGATCGCGCAGGTAAGCTCGGCCCGCATCGCCGCCAGTCCATCATGCAGCGGGCCCTCCAGCGTCATGATGATCTGCGCCGAGCCGTCACCGCCTGCGGTTCGTGCGTTCCACCGCTGCCATCCCTCGGAGCTGCCCAGGGTGACGGTGGAGCCGTCGGCGTTACTGAGCTGCAGCGCGAACAGATCCGATGCCGCGGCCAGCATCTCACGCTGGGTTTGCATGTCGTACAGGCTCACCAGCTCCAGCCCGGTCTCGGTCATCCTGATGCCGACGCCGAGCTGGCCGTCATCAGCCAGCAAGAGCCGCCCGCCCGGCAGGTCGGGGGTGAACTGCCGCCATGCCCTCGCCGCCAGCGCCTGCTGGAGCGCGTCGGCCGCAGTGCACACCTGCCCAAGCGGCGCTCCCGCCATCGCCGCCATCTCGATGAGCGACACCCGCCACATGATCCCCGCTCGCTCCGTGGTGTCTGATGACAGCATCGCCCGGGCGCGCAGCCGGCTCAGCGACTCGGCCAGCCCCTGCGTGAGCAGGGCACCGTCCCTCGCTTCCACCTGGTGCGAAGCGAGGGTGTCAAGCCGTTGCAGCGCGCCTTCGCCGGAGTCCACATACAGCCAGCGCCGGAAACTCTCTTCGGTAGCCGACCACGGGGTCCAGGGCCCATGCAGATAACGACCGTATCCACCCAGCCCGTCGTAGACAATGACGCTGCCGGTGAGGCCCAGTACATCCCCGCCGCCGATCAACGCCCCCCATCCGGAGCCGCGGAAGGTCTTCTGCTCGTCCGTGAACTCCTGAACGGCTCCGGCATCGGCGATCGCGAACTGGGTGAAGCTGTCGTCCTCGAAGTGAATCTCCAGGAAGTGCAGCTCGTTCCAGGAGAACTCTGCGTCCTGTTCAATCCGGCCTGTGACACTGATAATCGGCAGCCCCGCCCAGTAGCGGAAGATGTAGGTGGCGTGCGGGTTGCTTTCGGGCACGGCCTCTCCGTTGGTGTAGATTGCGGAGACCCGCACCTCCGCCATGTACGGCCCCTCACACACTAAGGTCACCTCGGGCCGGGCGTCTTTACGCAGGTAGTAGCCGCCCAGCTCTTTGCTGTAGACGCGATCGTTGATCTGGGGTGAAAAGGTCCGATCGGTCGCGAGGAAGGTGATTTGCGAGAGCAGTCCCCCGTTGACCGTTGGATCGTGCAACACTTCGTAGCTGCCGCCACGCACCCGCACGCTATCCCCCACCCGCGTCGCCGCCAGAGTCTGCGGCGGCGCCGGCGGCGACTGGGGCGCGTTGCGCAGCCACACGCGAATCTCACGCGGGCCCGGCGGCTCGGGCGGCAGCAGGCCGCTGAACTGCGCGCGCCCGTCGGGGGTGAGGTCGAGTTGAACGTCAACCGGGCGCTGTGAGGGCATTTCGCATGCGTACAGCACGCCCTCGGGCAGCTCGGCGAACCCCACGGCCTCGCGCAGCCCCTCGGCATCGGTCGCGACCACCATCGGCACGCGGTCCAGCCCCGCCGTCTCAGGCACCGTGGTGCGGATTACGACGAAGTCATCGGCACCGGCCAGCGTGAGCGCGCCGATGATGCCGGCAAGAACCAGCACTATGCGCAGCATGGTCATCCCTCCGGACCTGAAACGAGTTGTCCCGAGCTCGGCGTCCTTGTGGTGTGGCCGGGCGGGAACCGGTAATCCCTACGCCCGCGGGTGCGTGTCGTCGTAGATGCGCCGCAGGTCCTCCGTGGACACATGCGTGTATACTTCGGTCGTGGCCAGGTTCGCGTGGCCGAGCATCTCCTGAATCGCGCGCAGGTCCGCACCGCCCGAGAGCAGGTGCGTCGCGAACGAGTGGCGCAGTGTGTGCGGCGAAGTATCCTCAGGCAGCCCGGCCAGCCGCACGTACTCCTTGAGCCGCGCCCAGAACCCGCCGCGCGAGAACGGGCGTCCCAGGCGTGTGAGGAAGATCGCATCCTCCCCCGGATACCGCTCGAATTGAGGCCGCGCCTCGCGCAGATACCGCCCCACCAGGTGGAGCGCCAGCGGCGCCACCGGCACGATACGCTCCTTGGAGCCCTTCCCCACCGTGCGCACCAGCCCCGCCTCCATGTTCAGCTCGTGCATGCGCAGCGCCACCAGCTCCGACACCCGCAACCCCGTCGCATACAGCAGCGCGATCATCGCCGCGTCACGCAGGCCCTGCGGGTCGGAGCGATCGGGCGTCTCCAAAAGTCGCCTGCACTCCTCGACCGTGAGCACCTTGGGCAGACGCTCCGCGGGCTTGGGCAGATCGATCTCGGCGGCGGGATCGGCGTCGGTGCGACCGTCGATGAGCAGAAAACGATACAGCCCGCGCACACCGGAGAGCTTGCGGGCGATGGTGGTCCGCGCCAGCCCGCGCTCGCGCTGCAAGAAGCTCACGAAGTCGATGACATCCTGGCGCGTTGCGTCCGTGAAACGTTCGACGCCCCGTCCGCGCAAGAAATCGCCGAAGTCGCGCAGATCCCGCAGATACGCCTCCACGGTATTGTCGGCAAGGCCCCGGTCCACCGCAAGCCAGGCGGCGAAGTCGGACAGGGTCTCATCCATCGGCCCTCTCCCCCGGCGCCTGCGCGGGCGCCCCGCCGTGCCGCGCCAGGTTCAGCGCCTCGCGCTCCTCGTCGAGCAACTCCTTGTCGGTCCGCCCGGCGGCCACTGCGCGCACGAAGGTACGCGAGTGTTCGAGGTCGTAGAGCGTCGTTATCAAAAAACCGTTGTCCTCGGCGTCGAGCACGCACAGTGCGCGCGACAGCCGTCCGCTGACCGACTCGCTGGCGTCGAAGCGCACCAGCCCGATCCGCTGCAGATGTGCGCGTGACTGCCGACGGAAGGTCGTCAGCGCCTCGTCGAGCTCGCGCATGTGTGCCGCTTGAGCGTTGACCCGCTCGGTCAACCGCTCCAGGTAACCGAGCAGCTCGGCCAACGCCGCCTCGTCATCTCCCGCACGCAGCGCCTCGGCTACCGCCCGCGCGGTGGGATCGTCGAAGCGCATGCGCCGCTGTTCGCGGTAGAGCAGCACAACGGCGATCGCCAGCGCGATGGTGAGCGCGGCGAGAGCTGCGACGGCGATGGTCAGAGTGGTGGCGCTCATGGTGCCTCGGTCCGGCTTATGCGTCCTCCTGCCGCTTACGCACGGCGCGGCGGTCGAAAGTCATCACGACGTCCTTCGCGACCTCGAGCTCGAAGGTGTTCTCGTGCACGCGCACGATCTTTCCGTAGATGCCTCCGACGGTGATGATTTTATCGCCGGGCACGATGCTTTTGATTAACTCCATGTGCTCCTGCTGGCTCTTCTTCGTAGGCCGGATTACCACCAGCCAGAAGATTACGGTCAGAGCCACCAGCACGGTCAGCCCGGGCAGCAGCGGTTGTATCGATTCCCAGTCCATCGTCTCACCTCACGGCGCGCTGGTCGTACCGCCGATCCGGCACCGTTTCATGTGTGACGGAAGCCGTGATGCCCGCCCTCGCCCGACTGTTGCTGCACTCTATTAGGAGCGGCGAGGCCGAAGCCGCTTCCGAGTCCTACGGCCGCACGACCGCCTTGATGACTTCGTCCTTGTGCTCGTCCACGAACCGCATGGCATCGGGCGTCTCATCGAGGGTGAAGTGATGGGTGATCAGCGACTTCACGTCCACCCGCCCGGCCGCCGCCAGTGCGATCGCCGGCGGGTAGCAGTTTGCATAGCGGAACAGCCCGCGCACGTCCAGCTCGCGATTGATTATCTCGTAAAGTGGAATCTGCGGGTGTTGCTCGGCCGGCATCCCGACGATCTGCACCGTCCCGCTGTTTCTGGCCACGCGCATCGCCATCTGAAGGGTCGGGATCGTCCCGGCGCACTCGAAGGCCACGTCCACGCCGCGTCCTCCGGTCAGGTCCATGATCGCCGCCTCCGCGTCGGTCGCCGCAGCGTCGATTACATCGCTCGCGCCGAGCCGGGCCGCCGTCTCCAGACGGCTCTCCACCAGGTCGGTGACGATCGCCCGCGTGGCGCCGTGAGCGAGTGCAGCCTGCAGCGTGGTCAGGCCGATCGGCCCCGCACCCAGCACCGCCACGCTGTCGCCGGCGCTGACCCCGGAGCGCCGGGCCGCCCACACTCCCACCGCCAGCGGCTCGATCATCGCGCCCTCGTCGAGTGAAAGGCTCTCGGGCAGCGGGAACAAGAAGTCCGAGGGCCAGGCGAGATACTCAGCGAACGCCCCATGCACCGGGGGTGCCGCGAGAAAGACGACATCGGGGCACATATTGTAGCGTCCGGAGCGGCAGAACTCGCAGCGCCGACAGGTGTAGCCGGGCTCAATGGCCACGCGGTCGCCGGGCCGCAGGCCGCAGGTCTCATCGAGCACCTCAACGACCTCGCCCGCCGCCTCGTGCCCCATGATGGTGGGCGCGCACAGCGGGAACTTGCCGATGACCCCGCGCTGGAAGAAATGCACATCCGACCCGCAGATCCCCACCGAGCGCACGCGCACCAGTACGTCGCGCTCGGGGCTGATCTCGGGCATCGGCACCCGCTCTACGCGCATGTCATGCACGCCGTGCAACACCGCCGCCTTCATCGTCTCAGGCATCGCGTCCCCTGCCTCCGCCTGTTTACCGCATAGTGCTCACACG
>CAZTZN010000272.1:0-5189 GCA_964617715.1 uncultured Armatimonadia bacterium
TCCACCTGCAGGCAGACTCCCCCCCGGCCTACGTCGGCCTGGCCCGTGCGACGCTGCCCGATCCGGATGCCGCCGGCGACGTGATCAGCGCCGCCGAGATCGCGCTCACCGTCGCGCCCGACTACGCCCCCGCGCATGCGGTGATGGGCGCGGCCTTGCGTGAGACCGGCGACGTGGAGCGGGCGCTGCAGACCCTTCAGCGCGCCATCGAGATTGACCCCGACTGCGCCGTTGCGCACTTCGACCTCGGCCTCACCCGGGCGATCGCCGGCGATGAGCAGAGCGCCCGGGACGCCTGGCATCGCTATCTGCAGCTCGACCCATGGTCGAACCGCTCCTGGCTGCTGCGCGCCGGGCTTGTGATCACCGAAGTGCGTTCACTCATCGACCGCGCCTCACTGGCGAGCTACTCCCCGGACGGTGACCGCATTGCCTTCCGCGGGCGGGGCGCGGGCGGTTGGGGCATCTACGTGATCTCAGCCGTGGGCGCACCGCACGAGAGGCTCCTTTGGGCGACCGAGGGCAACCTGCAGTCGATCGCGTGGTCGCCGGACGGCGCGTCCATCCTCGCGCTGACGATGGTGAAGACGACCCTCACCGTGCGCGGGCAGGAGCGCCAACAGTGGTTGCGCCGCATGGTGTTGGTACCCGCCGACGGGCAGGGCGAGGTTACGCAACTACTCGAAGACCGGTACCTGGGCGAAGCCGCCTGGATTCCCACCACCGGGCACATCGGCATGCGCACCTACGTGCGCGGGCGCGGGTGGGAGATCGTGGACTTCGACCCGGAGACGGGCACGACCACGCCCATCGCGGGCACCGATCCGAGGTTGCTGTATCTCTCGCCCGCCTGGAGCGCCGACGGAACGCGCATGCTGGCGGTGCGGCGCTCGCGACCTGCTCCGGATGGCACTGTCTACTACGATCTGCTCGTCGGCCCGGCAGACGACTTCGCCTCGGCCCGAGTGCTCTGCAGCAGCGGAGAGCAGCCACGCGGGCCGGTGTTCACGCCCGACGGGTCGGCGGTGATCTATGCGCTGCCGGTTGCGAACTCCTCGCGGCTGAGCACCTGGGCCGTGCCGGTGGACGGCACGCGCGACCCGGTGCTGGTCGACTCTCTTGGCGGGCAGAGCGCAATACCGGGCCTCTCGCCCGACGGGCGCCACATGCTCTCGACGCGCGGTACCATGCTGGTGCGCCTGACGCTCGATGGAATGAGGGACGAATGACGATGCATCTGCGCGCATTCGTAGGACTGGTGCCGGCAACGCTGGCTGCCTCAGCCTGGGCACAGGAGGTGCGGCCCGTGGTGGAGATCCGGGGCGAGGACTTCCTGATCGACGGCCGACTCACGTACGAGAACATGAGCTACCACGGCCACAGCATCGAGGGCCTGCTGTTCAACAGCCGCATGGTCCAGGGCATCTTCGACGACGAGAACCCACGCACCCGCGCCCTGTGGGCCTATCCCGACACCGGAGAGTGGGACCCCGAGCGCAATACCGAAGAGTTCGTAGCCGCAATGTCCGCCTGGCGCGAGTACGGACTGCTTGCGTTCACCATCAATCTGCAGGGCGGCGGGCACATCTACCGCAGGCCGTTCCCGTACGATGAGTACATCAACTCAGCGTACGACCCGCAGGGGCGCCTGAAGCCTGCGTACATGGCGCGGCTGCAGCGCATCCTCGACCGCGCGGCCGAGTTGCGCATGGTCGCGATCGTGGGGCTGGCCTACTTCGGGATGGACTACCGCTACCTGGAGGGCCCGGACGCTATCCGCCGGATGGCCGATGAGTTCGTGGACTGGCTGGCCGAGCGCAACTACCGGCACGTGCTCATCGAGGTCGCCAACGAGGCCACGCGCATCCGCAGCCGCACCGGCGAGGTGAGCGCGCTGGAGCTGATGGAGCGCATCCGCGCGCGCAGCCGGGTGGCCTATGCCGAGGACTTCACGCTGCTGTGCTCGACCAGCCTGGGCGGCGGCGGGATGCACGATGATGAGCACCTGCGGGCGATGGACTTCATCCTGGTGCACGGGAACGGCTGCAGCGACGAGCGTCACCGGGAGATGATCGCGCAGATCCGCGCCAACCCGGTGTTCGCAGCCGCGCCCAGGCCCATTGTGTTCAACGAAGCGCATCCCGACGTGAGCTGCCTGTGCGCGTGCGCGGAGAGCCACGCCTCCTGGGGCTACTTCGAGCAGGGCACGAACAACTACCGCGACGGCTATCAGACGCCCCCGGTGCGCTGGGGTATCAACACCGAGTCCAAGCGCCGGTTCTTCGAGCTGCTGCGCGCGATGACCACCGGCCAGGACCCGCAGTGCCCGACGGCGCCACCGGAGATGTGCGACTTCGAGGGCCTGCCCGAAGAACCGGTGACCGGCCGCATCGCAGTCTCGCTGCCGTTGAATGACCGCTGGGGCATCCGCAAGGTCGAGTTCCTCATCGACGGCGAGCCGGTGAATACCGAGCGCCGCTACCCCTACTACCTGGGTGGCGACACCGACGGCCGGCCCCACGGCTTCGATACGTCGAAGCTGGCCCGGGGCGAGCACACCCTGCGCGCGGTGGCGTATTCGGTGTCGGGCGCGGCGGCTGAGATTGAGGCGACCTTCGTGGTGGGTACCGAGCAGTAGCGGCGCGCGCCGAAGAATGAGGGCCAGGATTGCTGGCGGGCGATACACCTCAACGCGGGCGAGCGTGGCTCCCGTCCACAGGAACATGCCTGAACACCACGGAGGGCGGGCGCCCTCGCCTGCCACCGACGATCTGCGAGCAAGCCGAGCTGCGCCCAAGTGCAGCTTGACAGCCGGGCGGGCGGCGCGGTAAGATGCAAATCCAGTGGGCGGGTAGCTCAGCCGGGAGAGCGCCTCCCTCGCACGGAGGAGGTCGGGGGTTCGAATCCCCTCCCGTCCACCATCACGAACTGTAGCGCCGGGAGCCATCCGGTCCCCGGCGTTTTGCTGTACCGGGACAATGCCCCGCGTTACCCATTCAGATAGCGCGCCAGTGACGTCAGGCACACCACGAGGAAGATCGCGCCCTCTTCGGTGAGCAGCTCGGGCGCCGCGGTGTCGAGATAGGTCTTGATCGCGACGGCGGCCTGGCGGGAGACTTCCGGCGCTTCCGGCCAGGCGGTGATGATGGTGGCAAGCTTGCGTGCGTGCTCGGCGGCGGCCACGAAGTCGTCCTCGGCAAGCGCCGCACGGAACATGCGCGTAAGCGCCACCGCCGCCTGGCGCGCGTTGTGCTCCAGGCCCGGGGCGCGCCGGACCAGCCGCACGATGCGTGCGGTCATGCTGTCGATCATCCCGGCGCGGGTCAGAGCATCGGCCATGAGCAGCCGGTAGAAGTGCCGCGGCTCACCCAGGACGCGGCACACGCCGTTGATGATCTGCATACGCAGCACCGGCGAGCGGAAGCTGGACAGCCGCGCCAGCGCGGCCTCGACGATGCGCAGGTCGCCGGTGCGCGATGCCCCATCCACCAGCGCCGCAAAGGTGGACTTCTCGAAGGTCCCGGTCAGGTGCTCATAGAGGGCCAGCCGTGCCTCATCCCCGCCGATCTCCCCCAGCGCCAATGCCGCCGAGGTGCGCACTCGCGGATCACCGTCGTCGAGCGCCTCAATCAGCGCCTGCACGCTGCCGGCCGTGCCGATACGCCCCAGCGCCTGAGCGGCCTCGGGGCGGATGTCTGACTCGTCATCGTGCAGCTCGTCCACCAGCGGCGGCACCGCCTCTGCCAGGCCCATCTGTCCCAAGCTACGCGCCGCCTCGCTGCGCACGTGCGGGCTGACATCATCGAGTGCATCCACCAGCTTCTCCATGGCCAGCGGCGTGTGCGAACGCCCCAGGCCGCGCGCGGCCTCGGCGCGCCGGTCCTCGTTCAGCGCCACATTGTACATCGCATAATTGTAGGCGTAGCCCAGCAGGTTGCCGCGGAACTGGCTCAGCAGGTAGAGGGGCGAAGTGGCCTCGATCTCACGCAGGCGGAAGGAGAGGATCACCGGGAAAATGCAGAGCAGTGCCGAGATGGCGAAGACCACCTGCAGGGGCGCGAAGTGCAGCCCCAGCAGATCGATGCCGGCCTCCGGCAATGCGCCGCGGATCAGTCCGCCGATGAAGGGCCCACCTGCCGCACCCACCGCCATGAAGGTCATCCAGTTGGCGAAGTATGAGCTGTTCTCACGCCCCGACGGCACAATCTTGTAGAGGAGCGTGGAGTTCGCGATCTCCACGCCCGACCAGCAGAACCCGGCCATGATGCGCTGGATGGGCACCAGCCAGACGTAGTTGGCGGGGGTGATAAAGGCCCACATGGCGACCGCCGCAACGTACGGGACGATGTTGAGCTGCGCGATGGGGCGCGAACCGTAGCGCTGCACGAAGCCGCCCCAGATGCCGTACGAGGTCATCATCAGCAGCAGCGTGAGGTTGGTGTAGATGGCGACCTGCGAGTACGACATCCCCAGATCCTGGAGCATGTAGACCGAGTAGAACGCGCCCGACATCATGGCCGAGCCCAGCCAGGTGACCATGAACAGCACCAGCGCCCGGTAGCGGCTATCGCGTAGCGGGCCCGCGAGTGCGCCCGCCAGCCCGCGGGGCTCCTCCACGGTGACGCGCGGGTACGGGGTGAGCGCCATCATGACGTAGCCGAGGATACCCGCGACCCAGCCGACCGCGAAGACCACCGCGAAGCCCGGCAGCCCGGGCCGCCAGTCGAGCCAGCGACTGGCGGCGTAGAGATAGACGATGCTGGTGATGGAGATCAGCATCATGCGTCGGCCGATGTAGGAGCCGCGCACCTCCGCGGGCAACACGTTGGACAACCAGGAGTTGAAGATCGGGTTGACGGTGTGCCCGAGCAGGTAGGCGACCGACAGCAGCCCGCCCATGGCGTAGAAGCGCGTGCCCTGCGGGAGCAGGGCAGTGGAGAGCACCAGGCTGGCTGAAGTGATCTCCACGACGCCCAAGGCCACGCAGAAGCGGCGCTTGTTGCCGATGGTGCGCGTCAGGTGTGAGGCGACGAGCTGCCACAGCCCGAACAGGCTGACGAAGCTGGCGAGGAAGCCAACCTGCGCCTGTGAGAGGCCGATCTTGAGCGCAAAGCCCGAGAGGATAGGCCCGGAGACGATCGCATTGGGGCCGTAGACGGCCCAGAGCATGCCCATGATGACGAAGTGTC
>CAZTZN010000273.1:0-5188 GCA_964617715.1 uncultured Armatimonadia bacterium
CATCGCGACCGGCGGGGGCGAGAGCCGCCTGCGCATCATCATCACCGAGGGCCGCAACCGCCAGGTGCGGCGCATGTGCGCGGCCATCGGGCATCCAGTGCGGCGGCTCAAGCGCATGGCGATCGGCCCGCTGCGACTCGGCGAACTGTCGCTGGGCGATGTGCGGGCCCTCACTCCGGCTCAGGTGCGCGCGCTGCGCCGGGCGGTCGGGCTGCCCATCGATAACGATGACCTGTGAACGCGCCGACCACGAGGCGGCGGACGTCGCCGCGCTCGCAGACGCGTGGCGGGCAGAGCCGCTGCGTCGTGAGCTGTCATCGCTCGCCACCGCCGCCGGGCGGGAGGCCTTTCTCGTCGGCGGCGCCGTGCGCGATGTGCTGCTCGGGCGCGAGGTCGGCGACTGGGACGTGGCGGGCCACGGCATGATCGAGCTGGCCCGCCGTTTCGCGACCGAGCATGACCTGCGCCTGGTCATCCTCCATGAGGACCTCCCGACCGCCCGGGTAATTGTGCGCCCCGGCGACCCCGACGGCTATCTCGATTTCGTCGAATTGCGTGCTCCGACCATCGAGGCCGATCTGTGCACGCGCGACTTCACCATCAATGCCATCGCCTGGGATGTGCGCGGCGCCGACCACCTCATTGACCCTGCGGGCGGCGCCCACGACCTCGACCGGCGACTGGTGCGTGCCCCCTCGCGCGATGCGCTCGAAGCCGACCCGCTGCGGGTGCTGCGCGGCTTCCGCTTCGTGGCACAGCTTGGCTTTGGCATCGAGGCCGACACCGCACGATGGTTGCGCGAGCTGGCGCCGGGCGTGTGGACGGTCGCGGGCGAGCGTATCGGCCAGGAACTCTTCAAGCTCTTCGCGGCCTCGCACGCGGCGGACGCGATTCAGCTCGCCGAGGAGATCGGTGCGCTCGAGGACCTGTTCCCGGTGCTGGCGGCCATGCGTGGGGTCGAGCAGGGGGGCTATCACCATCTGGACGTGCTCGGGCACACACTCCTCACGCTGAACGAGGTGGAGCGCTTCATCAATGAGCCCGAGCTGGTCCTGCCACGCTCGGCGGAGACGGTGCGAACGTGGCTGGGTGAGCCGGGCAATTGCGCCGCAGTGCGCATGGCCGCGCTCTTCCACGACGTCGGCAAGCCTGAATGCCGCAGCATTGAGGATGGCCGCGTGCGCTTCATCGGCCACGCCGATGCGGGGGCCGAGGCGTTCCTGGCGATGGCCCGGGCGGCGTCGCTGCCCACCCACTTGCGTCGGCAGGTGGTGCGCATGATCCGCCTGCATATGCGCCCGCTGGAGCTGGTGAACGCGGGGCTGGCGGCCGAGGCGGAGGGTCGCGCTCTCTCGCACGTCGTGACCTCGCGCGCTGTGCGGAGGCTGATGCGCGACGCCGGGCCCGCGTCCGTGGGTCTGTTACTGTTGGCCGCCGCCGACCGCGCGGCCTGCCGCGGGCCGGCCAGCCGGGGCGAGCAGCGCAGGCGCATCTATGAGATCTTCGACGACATGCTGGTGCGCTACGTCGAATGGCTGCAAGAACAGCGCGCGCGCCCGGCGCTCATCGACGGCAGCGCGCTGATGGCCGCGTTGGGCCTCGACGAGGGCCCGCTGGTGGGTGAGCTGCTCGACCGCATCGCCGAGGCCTACGCCGACCGCGAGATCACCACGCGCACCCAGGCGCTGGCGCTGGCGAGGCGGCTGTTGCAGGAACGGGGCGGGCACTGACGCTGTGGGCTGGCTGCCCGGGCGCTGAGGGCGGACTGGCTACGACCTCGCCGCACCCTGGATCACGAACGCTCGCGCCAGGAGCAGGTCTTCCGGGTAGTCCGCGAGCAGCCTTCGCCGCAGATCTCCGGTCAGCAGTTCCGCTCCCTCCGGCGTGAAGCCCGGCTCGCCCTGAAGCGTGTGCTCCGCGTCCGCCGGGATGCAGTGCGTCACGTCCAGCACGCCCTCGAACGCGGCGCGGATGTCCTCCGGCCGCGCCTGGTTGAGGCCCGCGGTGTCCGGCGCACTGGTCGCGCCCGTGAGATGGCCCCAAGGGTGCGTGGCGTTCACGTCGTCGGGAAGGTGGTTGCCCGACAGCGAGTAGTAATTGTGCCAGAGCATGTCGAAGACGCCGCGGGGAGACAGGACCCGGGCCACCTCGGAGGCGAAGCCCGGCAGATCGGCAACGTGCTCCAGGACCGCATTGGACACGATGACGTTGAAGCTCCCATCGGCGAAGGGGAATGCTCCGCCATCATACCTGACGAGTTGCAGCGCGCCGTGGTCCACGCGCGAGCCGGTCAGATGCGCAAGCTCGGCGTAGTACGCGCCCGCGTACACCCGCTCCCGCACAAAGCGCCAGATGCGTCGCGGCAACGGGAGTCCCGGCTCGCTGCGCCACCGCGCGAACGCCCCATTGCGGAAGAACGCCGGCAGCACGTCGAGCCCGACCGCCGGTACCCCGAGCTGCGTGAACATCATCACGTTCGGGCAGCGGTAGCCGCAGCCCACATCGAGGACACGCCACTCGGCCGGCGGCAGGTCCGAGATGGCCTCAAGGCGCGCGCGCAATTTGGGGAAGACGCACTGGGCGTCATGGCGTGCACCCGCCACGCCTTCCGCCCTTATGGCTGAGAACCGCCGCCACGGGCTTCGCATCGGTCGCCTCCCGCGTCAGATCGCCATTCGCCTCCCACGCGTCTGACCCGGCCAGATTGCCGTGCCCCGCCCCTAATGGCTCGCCGCCGACAGTTCCTCGCGGTCGGCGTGGATCGGGCCGTTGCGCCTCATGAACTGCGTCGCCTGGTGCATGAACGCCTCCAGCCGAGTCTGGTCCGTCGCCTGCTCGTTGCCGTCGTAGACCATGTTCAGGAACGGGAAGTCGCCGTAGTCGGTGCGCACGCGCTTGAGGATCGCGTGCGAGATCGTGCCGGGCATGCAGGTGAACGGCATCACGGTCACCACGCCGTGCAGGCCCTTTTCGATGAAGTCCACCGCCTTGCCCACGGTCATGATCGCCTCGCCCTCAAACGAGCGGTGCAGATAGCAGCTTGCCATGTCCAGAACCTCCCCCGTGGTCGGCTCATGCAGGCTGCGCAGCAGCCCCTCGAACGGTCGCGCCAGCGCGCGCTCGTCACGCGTCATGACCTGGTCCTCGATGCGGTTCTTTACCCGGAAGAGCAGGTCCCCCTGCAGGCCGGCGCGCATGTCGCGGCGGAAGTTGCGATAGAGGAACCACTCGAACACCGGCGCCATCCACACCTCGCCGCCGAGCGCCTCGATCTTCTCGATCAGGTTCTGGTTACTGAAGGCGTTGGCGCGCACGTAGAACTCGCCCGACAGACCGATGACCGGCCGCGGCTGCGAACGATCGATGGCGACCCTCTCGAAGCGCATGCGCGCCCGCACCATCGACTGGACCAGGTCGCCCTGGTTCTCGATAGTCTCGATCAGATCATGAAGGCTTTCCTGGTGGGCGGCGTTGGCCGCGCCGGGCTCGACTTCGTAGGGCCGCAGCTCGAGCAGCGCCTTGAACAGAATGTCTGCCGCGACCATGCCTCGCCACGCCACGCGCAGGAAGTCCCGGCCGACTATGCCCAGGTCATCGAAGAACCGCCGGCCCTGGTGTGGGGCGTAGATGGGCACGTCCTCGAAGCCCAGGTCGTCGAGCACCATGCGCTGCAGTGTGTTGTACTGCCCGAAGCGACACGGCCCCCCCGAACCGCCCATGAAGAAGGCGTAGCGGTCGCGGTCGAAGTCCGGACGTTTCACGAACTTGACCATGTCGCCGGTGGTCACGATGGCCGGGAAGCACTCCTTGCCCGAAGTGTAGCGCCGGCCCCACATCAGCGTCTCTTCGTCGGGCTCGGGAAGCACCTGGGCGGGCATCCCCTGGGCCCGGAAGGCCGCCGCCAGCGCGTCGGCGTGGGTGCTCATGTTGGGAATGAGCATGGTGCGCCGCGACTCGCTGTCGATGGTGAGCGGACGCAGGTGGCGGCCCTTCGCGAACTCGCGCCCCCGGGTCGCTTCGAGCGAGTCCAGGAACGCCTCGCAGCGCGTGATCATGCCTGCGTCGGCGGAGTGCTCGTCCACCTCGATGATCAGCGTCGGCTTCTCACCCACACGCTCGCGGAAGAATTGCATGATGAACGAGTCCGGGCCGCAGCCGAAGTTGGTCAGATACAGCGGGAACAGCCGGTCGTCATTTGCGATGATGTCCGCCGCCGCCATGATCTTCTGGCCGTAGCGCCAGTACATGTTGAACCAGTCGGTGGGCAGCCTGACCTCGTCGAGCGGCAGGAAGTCCATGGGGATGGCCAGCTCGCCCATCTTGCGCAGCTTCTGGGGGATCTCGAGGTTGGCTCCCGGGTCGCAGCCGTTGTAGGTGCGGCTGACCACGACGATGGCGCGTTCGTCATCACCGAGCTGCTCGAGCACCTCGCGGCCGCGTTCCCGTGCCTGCTCGGTGAAGCGCTCCAGGGCCTCCCAACCCTTCCGGACCGCCCGGCGCACCTCACGCGGGCCGGCGCCGAGTTTACGGCCGACCTCGGCGAGTTGCTGTGCGGCGTGCTTTTCGCCATGCGCCATCCACAGGTAGGGCTCAAGCAGCTCCACGTCGTACTGATCGAAGTCGATACAGGATTTGATGTGATAGGGCACGCTCTGCACGTACGGGCATACGAAACTGTCGGTCATGCGCTCGTCCGGGCAGGGCAGATTGATCACGCTGGGCAAGAAGAGGTAGTCGATGTCGGCGTCCTCGAGCAGATCAAGCACGTGGCCGAGGTTGACCTTGTTGGGGAAACACGTCTCGGCCACCGAACGCTCGGCGCCGCGGTGCACCGTGCGCTTGTTGGTGGGCGGCGACAGTACCACCCGCGCGCCCAGCTCACAGAAGAACGCCTTCCAGAACGGGAACAACTCGAAGTACAGCAGGGCACGTGGGATCCCGACGCGTGGTGCGTCCTCGGGAATCTCATGCTCCGGTTCGTACGCCCGCTGCAGCATCCGCTCGCGTTCGCGGAACAGATCGGGGATGTGGGAGATGTCCTCACCCCTGTCGCGAATGTCGTACTTGCCGCACCGATCCCCGTAGTACATCGGCTCCTCGCCGGCCACGATGACCTTGTTGATCTCGCAGCGGTTGGGGCAGTCGGTGCACTCGAAGCTCTCGATGGTGTAATCGACGTCGCTCAGGT
>CAZTZN010000274.1:0-3891 GCA_964617715.1 uncultured Armatimonadia bacterium
CGCTGGAGTACGCGTGCCGTGCCGAGGAGCTGGGCGCGGGCGAGCTGTTGGTCACCAGCATGGACGCCGACGGCACCAGGGCCGGCTACGATGTCGAGCTGCTGCGCCGCATCTCGGAGCACGCGGGTATCCCGGTCATCGCCTCGGGCGGCGCCGGGACCATCGATCACATGTACGACGCGATCGACTACGGCCGATGCGACGCGGTGCTTGCCGCCAGCATCTTCCACTTCCGCGAACTGACCATCCGCGACGTCAAGCAACAGCTCGCGGAGCGCGGTGTGCCCGTGCGCCTGTGACGCGGCGGAGGTGGCGGCGGTGGGCGGCTTCGAGCATAGTGCCGATTCATGGGGCGGGCGCATGAGTGACCTGCCGGAACTGCGCGACCGCATCCGCGTCTTCGCCGATCGAGCGGATGCCGGCCGAAGGCTGGCCGGGATGCTCGAGGGCTACCGCGGCGGCGAGGCGCTGGTGCTGGCTATCCCGGCGGGGGGCGTACCGGTGGCGACGGTGGTCGCGGGCGAGCTGGGCCTGCCGCTGGATGTGGCGGTGGTCAGCAAGATCACCCCGTCATGGAACGCCGAACTGGGCTACGGGGCGGTGGCCTTCAACGGGACGGTGCGGCTCAATGAGCCGATGCTGGCCCGCCTGGGCATCGGCGATGACGAGGCCCGTGAGGGCATCGAGCGCACCAGGCGTAAGGTGCGCGAGCGCGTCGCCGAACTTCGCGGCCGCCAGCCGCTGCCCGATGTGTCCGAGCGCACGATCATCCTGATCGACGACGGTCTGGCGTCCGGGTACACAATGCTGAGTGCGGCGGAGGCCGTGCGCGAGGCGGGCGCGGGACAGATCATCGTGGCGGTGTCGACCGCGCACGCTGATGCGCTGCGCCGCATCGTGCACGCGGTGGACCGCATCTTCTGCGCCAACCTGCGCGGCGGCCCGACCTTCGCCGTCGCCGACGCGTACCGCCGCTGGTCCGACGTGTCGCTGGAGGAGGCGCGGCGCGCGCTTGCGGACGTGAGAGACGACGTCTGACTGCCGCGGCGGAAGACGGGAGGATGCGCATGTTCATTGATGAGCTGAAATTCAACGACCAGGGCCTGATCCCGGCGGTGGTGTGCGACTACGAGAGCGGCGAGGTGCTGATGGTGGCGTGGATGAACCGGGAGGCCGTCGAGCAGACGGTGGCGACCGGCAGGGCCACCTACTTCAGCCGCTCGCGGCAGAAGATGTGGGTGAAGGGCGAGACCTCGGGCAACGTGCAGACCGTGCACTGGGTGCGCCTCGACTGCGACGGCGACGTGCTTATGCTCGGCGTGGAGCAGACCGGCGGCGCGTGTCATGAGGGCTACCGCTCGTGCTTTTTCCGCGAATTGCGCGATGGCGAGTGGCAGGTGATCTGCGAGAAGTGCTTCGACCCGAGCGAAGCGTACTCGAACAGCGAGTAGGCGCGACCCGAGAGCCGGCGGCGTGTGCGGCCGCGTGAGGGCCGTGGACACCATCAAGTGCGCGCAACCCGTCAGAATTCGGTGGCGCCCGAGAAGCGGAAGTCGCGGATGAGCACCGGTGGGGCGAAGACGCCATCGGCCAGCTCGGCATCGCGACCGACCATCGCCACCCGGCCCAGCGCCTCGAGCATGTTCTCCGTGAAGCGCAGGTTGCGCACGCCGCCTACGATCTCACCGCCCTCGATCAGGAAGGTGCCGTCGCGGGTCATGCCGGTGAGGATGGCGCGCGCGGGGTCCACCAGGTTCGTGTAGTGGAAGCGCGTGACCAGCAGCCCCCGATCTGTCGCCGCGATCATGTCCTCGAGGCTCGCCGCGCCTGTGCCCATGAACAGGTTTCTCGGCACCGGCCCCCACGAATTGCCCGGGGGGAGCGCGTGGCCGGTCGAGCGGGCCCCGGTCATGGCGGCAGTGCGGCTGTCATGCACCACGTTCGCGGCCACACCGTCGGCGATCAGCTCCACCCGTCGGCAGGGTACTCCCTCGAAGTCGAAGGCGCGCGGCAGCCCGCGCGGGTCGAGACCATCGTCGTACACCGAGACCTTCTCGTCGCACACGCGCTCACCCATGCGTCCGCACAGCGGGCTGCGGCCCTCGGCGCAGGCGAGGCCGTTGAAGGCGCTCATCGCGAGGAAGGACAACAGGTCGGCGACGGCTGCGGGCTCGAGGACTACGTCCCGGCGCCCGGGATCGATGAACGCCGGTCCGGCCGATCGGGCGCACTTGTGGGCGGCCACGCTCGCGAGAGCCGGCGCGTCGATGGTGGAGGCATCGGCCGTCGTGGCCTCGGCGAAGCCTGAGCTGTCTTCGCCCGTGAAGACCATGCGCAGGTTCGCCCGCGTGCTCTCCCGGTACGCGCGGACACCGAGGGAGTTGGCGACGGCGTGCGCGGCGACCGCCGCCGAGCAGGCGCCTGCGGCCGTCTGAGCGTGGTCGCGTGCGATTCCGATGCAACTGCGTACCGCCTCGGCACGCTCGACCGGGCCGAAGGCCGCGGTCGCGGGCGAGCCGGTGAGCGCCGGCGGATTCTCGCCCGGCTCGGGCAGACCGGGGAAGCACTCGTCGGGCGTGCTGAGCGACGCCAGCAGGGCCGCCCGCGCGGCGACGTCGGCGAGGCCGGCGTCGGAGATGTCATTGCTGACTGCGACGCCCGCGCTACCACCGATGATGGCGCGCACGATCACCTCGACGTTGGCCTCTGCCACGTTCTGATGGATGTGATTGCCGGCGAAGCGTGTGAGGCCGGTGCGCCCGGCGATCACATTGACCTCGGTCTGCTCGGCGGTGGATGCGGTCAGGACGCGCTCGCAGATCCGCAGCGCCTCGTCGCGGCCCATGATCAGCGCGTCACGCATCTTCGACCACCCCCACGCGGACGTTGCGGAAGCGTGCCGCCGAGACGCCGTGCCCCACGTGCGCGATCTGCCCGGGCTCGCCCTTGCCACAGTTGGCGATGCCCCACACCCGCCAGCTCGACCGATCGGCGATGGCGTCACACGAGCCCCAGAACTCGGGCGTGATGCCGGTGTACGTCGGCTGGCGCACCATCCCGACGATCTCCCCGTCTTCGATCAGCCAGCCGCACTCGCAGCCGAACTGGAAGTTGAGCCGTCGGTCATCGATGCTCCAGCTCAGGTTGTCCTCCATGAGCATCCCGCGCTCGGTGGTGGCGATGATCTCCTCGCGCGGCAAGTCACCGGGCTCGAGGTTGACGTTGGTCATGCGGATCAGCGGTAGCCGCGCCCAGCCATCGGCGCGCATGCAGCCGTTGCTGGCGGGCAGGCCGAGCGCCGCCGCGGTCTCGCGCGAGGTCAGGTAGCCGGTGAAGATACCCGCGCGCACGATCCACGAGCGCTGCCCGGGCACGCCCTCGTCGTCGTAGGGGAACGAGCCCAGCCCGCCGGGGACCGTGGCGTCGGCGGTGATGTTGACGACCGGCGAGCCGTAGCGGAAGCTGCCCAGCTTCTCGGGGGTCAGGAAGCTCATGCCGGCGTAGGACGCCTCGGTGCCGAGCACGCGGTCCAGCTCGATGGGGTGGCCGCAGGACTCATGGAGCTGGAGCGCGAGCTGACCGCCGCCGAGGATGACGTCCATGGTCCCGCTCGGGCAGGGGGGCGCGTCCAGCAGTCGCCGGGCCTCGGCGGCAATGCGTGGGGCGTGCTCGGGGAGAGCCATCTCCTCGATGACCTCCCAGCCGCGCGTCATGACCTGCCCGCCGTGCGAGGACGGGTATGAGCGCCGGCAGGCCAGGCCCGCGCCGACCGCAGTCGCCTCCAGGCCGCCGCCGGTCTCGATGCGTTCGGTGAAGATCGACGCGCCCTCGCTGGAGGCGAAGTGCTGGTGGCGGCGCAGCACGCTGACGTGGCCGATGGCGATGCCCACG
>CAZTZN010000274.1:3991-5174 GCA_964617715.1 uncultured Armatimonadia bacterium
GATCACCCGCACTCCCAGGCCCTGGTTGGTGTCGGCGACCAGGGCCTCGCAGGATCCGTTCTTGACGCGCACACGCTCGGTGCGCCTCGTGACGAAACGCGCGTCGGCGTAGGACGCTCCCGCCACGATGGCGGCGTTGACGGCTGCGCGCGTCAGGCGATCCATCGATCCACCCCTGTGCACGCCAGGTTGGGGCCGCTCACACGATGCCGTCGGCGAACTCGCGGGCCGAGAAGCGCACCAGGTCCTCGGGCTTCTCACCCAGGCCCACCAGCTTGAGCGGGATCTCCATCTCGGCGGTCAGCGACAGCAGCGCGCCGCCCTTGGCGGTGCTGTCCAGCTTGGTGATGGCGATGCCGGTCACGCCGATCGCCTGGTCGAACTCCCGCGCCTGCACGATGGCGTTCTGCCCGGTGTTGGCGTCGATGACCAGCAGGCGCTCGTCTGCCGGGCGGCCGGTGGCGCGCTCGACGATGCGCGCCATCTTACGCAGCTCCTCCATGAGGTTGACCTTGGTGTGCAGGCGCCCGGCGGTGTCGGCGATGACCACGTCGATGCCGCGCGCGCGCGCGGCATCGAGCGCGTCGAACATCACCGCGCCCGGGTCCGCGCCCATCTTCTGCGCGACCACCTCGCACCCGACGCGCTGGCCCCAGATCTGAAGCTGCTCGATGGCGGCGGCGCGGAAGGTATCACCCGCGGCGATGAGCACACTCCGGCCCTCTGACTTGAATCGATGCGCGAGCTTGGCGATGGTCGTGGTCTTGCCCACCCCATTGACGCCCAGCACCATGATCGTGGTTGGCGGTTCGGGGGCGATGTTCAGCTCACCCTCGTAAGGCGCGAGCCGCTCATAGACGTGGTCGCGCAGCAGGTCAAGCAGGCCCTCGTCATCAGTCACACGCCCCCGCTCGGCATCGCCGCGCAGCCGCTCCACGATCTCCATCGCGACCGGCACGCTCACGTCCGCCTGCACCAGGGCGGCCTCGAGGTCCTCGATGGTCTCTTCGTCCAGCGTAACGCGCCCGCGCAGCACGTTGCCCACGCGGCGCAGCAGTCCCTTCAGCACGGTTATTCGCCCTCTCGGCGGTATCAGATAGCGGGCAGGTATACCCGGTCGGAGGTGGTGCGGCGGCGGCTACTGGCCGGAAACACCGGCGGTGGTGTCCTCGCGTGCGGCCGC
>CAZTZN010000275.1:0-5077 GCA_964617715.1 uncultured Armatimonadia bacterium
GTGTGCCCCAGGACAACGGAAGGCAACGACGGCGGCTCTGAAGAGCCGCCCTCCGGAAGACAACCGCGCGGCGCGGGTGCCGCGTTCCGTTTGCCGTCTGCGGGTGCGCGACACCGCTACGGGAGCCGCAGCGGATACCGGGCGTACTCCAGATAGACCTCGCGCACCAGCTCCATCGTGTCCACCGAGATGTCGGGCGCAACTGAGTGCGTGCCCAGCGCCAGCCCGCCGCCGACGCCGGCGGCGAGCACCTCGAGCACATGTGCGCGCACCTCATCGGGGTTGCCTCGCGGCAGGATCAGCGCGTTGTCCAACCCGCCCAGCAGCGCCAGCTTCTCGCCGTAGCGCTCACGCAGTTCGAGCGGATGCAGGCCGGTGTGGTACTCGACCGGATTGATGCCGTCGAAGCCGAGGTCGATGAACAGGTCCAGCAGCGGGCCGATGTTGCCGTCGCTGTGCAGGATGACCTTGGCCGCGCCCGCCTCCTTGAAGCTCTCGACCATCAGTTGCCAGGCCGGTGCGAGGATGCGCTCGGCGGTTGCGGGCGAGAACATCGGGCCCTTGGTGGCGGCCATGTCGTCGAAGATCCACACGCCGGTGTCGTAGAGGTCCCAACGGCGCAGCTCCTCGAGGCCGATGGCGGTCAGGTGGTGGGCGGTGCGCATCACCATCTCGCTCGCCATCTGCGGGTCGGCGGCGAGGTCCATGAGCCACTGCTGCTCTCCACGCAGAAAGCCGGTACGGATGAAGGGGCCGCCGGTCTTGGCGAAGACGCAGTAGCGGTCCTTGAGGGCGTCGATCTCGGCGTCAACGGCGGCGTAGCGGCTGTCGAGGTCAGGCGGCTCGAACTCGCCATAGCGCAGCCGCCCGTTGTCGTCGTAGCCCACGTCCACCTGTTCGAAGAAGTAGCCGGCGGAGCGCACGCGCTTGATCTGGCCCCAACCATCGCGCTGAATGCTGTACTCGCCCTCGGTGCCCAGGTCGCCCGCGAGGCTCGGCCAGGTCGTCTCGTCGGCCACCACAATGGCGATGTCTACGAAGTAGTGGTCGTCGATGGTGGCGGGGTCACGGCCGGTCCGGGCCGCCCAGGCCTGGGTGAACTCGTCCCAGAAGCTCATCGGTGCGATCGGCACGCGGTCGGGCTCACGGTAATCCAGGGCGGTCATCACGCGTTCTTTTGACGTCATGGGCGTCGCTCCACATCGGCTCAGGATGCGCGTCGGGCGAGTGTTCGCCGCCCACGGGGGGGGCCCTGCTCGTGGCGATGGCGTCTCGCGCCGGGGAGCGGAGGAGTCGTCGGCGCGCGCGCCGAAGACCTTGGAGGCCGGGGCCCGGGGCCCTGGCCGCCATCGTCCGGGGCGGGAACCTTTGGCGCGCGCGGAGGCTCAAACATAGTGCGGCGGCGCGCCGGCGCCGCGTGTTATCATGCGAATCGTCGATCGCTACATCCTGGGCGAGGCCTTGCGGCCGTTTGCGGTCGCGCTGGTGGCATTCGTGGTGCTCATCACCGGCCACATGCTCTTCACGGTGGTCGAGGTGATCGTGGAGCACGGGGTGCCGCTACCGTCGGTGTTGCACTTCGTGGCGCTACAGGTGCCGGGTGCGGCGGTCATGGCGCTGCCGGTGTCCGTGCTGATGGGATGTTCGCTGGCCGCCAACCGGCTGGCGTCCGATCACGAGATCGTGGGCATGCGCGCCGGCGGCATCGCGCTCACGCGCGTGCTCGCGCCGATGTGGCTGCTGGGGCTGCTGGCCAGCATCGCCACCTTCGCCATCAACGAGGGCGCGGTCCCGTGGTCGCGGCACCGGGCGGAGCAGCTCGTGCGCGACATGGTGCTGCGCCGCCAGTCACTGGCCTTCGAGCCGGGACGCTTCACCGACACCGGCCAGGGCATAACCATCTACGTCGGTGAGCGCAGTCCGGTTCCAGGCGAGCTGCGCGACGTGATCGTCTTTCAGTCGCAGTCGGGCGACTATCCGCTGGCCTTCACCGCACCGAGCGCGGTGTTTCGCGGTGACCGGCTCTACCCGATGGGTGCGCGCTTCTACTACTTCGACGGCACGGGGTTGACCACGCTGCACAGCGCCGGGGTCGAGGTCGATCTGCGTCAGGTCGGTTCGGCCGCCGCGGGCGGCCTGGCGGGGCCCACCGGGTTGGGCGAGATGTCACTGCGTGAGCTTTCGATGGAGTATGAGCGCGCCGAGCAGATGGCCCCGGGCAGCGGGCGTTCGTACGCCCTTGAGATGCACGCGCGGCTGGCGATGGTGGCGTCGTGCCTGGTGTTTGCGGTGCTGGCCGGGCCGGTAACGCTGCGCTTCGCGCGCGGGCAGAGCCTGGTGGGCATCATGGCCGCCCTGATCATCACCTTCGGCTACTTCCTGGTCATGATCTGGACCAGGGCGCTTGGCGAGGGCGGCGTGTTGCCCGTGCCGGTGGCCGCCTGGGCGCTGAACGCAGTCCTCATCGCCGCAGCCGCCCTCGGCGTGTACCGACTTCGCTGAGCATACGACCTGGAGCGCGTAATGAGGATTGCCCTGCGCATAGCCCGGCGGCTGACACTCGCGGCGCTGATGCTCGCGCCGATGGCCGTCGGTGCCGCGTCCTCTCGTGGGAGCATCGCCCAGGTCGTGATGGACGAGACCGCCCCGGACGCTCCACCCACTCCGCGCACTACGCCTCCGGACACCGCGACCCCCGACGGCACGGTTCCCGGCGACGTGACGCCCGAGGGCGAGCCGCTCGGAGAGCCCGCCGGGGAGGGCACGCCCGAGCCTTCCGACTGGCGCCCCGAGCCTTCTGAGCAGAACATCCTCATCGACGCCGACGAGGTCTACTATCGGGCGGGGGCCACCGTCGCGCGGGGTAACGTCACCGTGCGCTATCGCGACCTCGTCATCACCTGCGACCAGGCGGAGATCGACGAGGACGGCGTCTGGGGGCAATTCCGCGGTAACGTGAAGATCACGCAGAAGGAGATCGAGACGACCGCGGACCTGATCCGCGTCAACTTCGACACCGAGCGGTGGGAGGTGCTGGGCGGGCGCACGGTGCTGCAGCCGAGCTTCTTCGAGAGGGGCGTGGCCGAGCCGATCTACGTGCGCGCCCGCACCATCAGCGGCGCCGAAGGCGACGAGGTCATCTACGCCGAGGACGGCACGGCGACGAGCTGCAACCTCGAGCATCCGCACTACGGCCTGCACTCCGATCATATCCGGCTGATCGGTGAGGACCAGATCGTGCTCGAACGTCCCCGACTGGAGATTCTCGGCTTCACGCTCTTGCGCTACCCCTGGGATCTGGTGCTGTCGCAGCACAGTCAGAACAACCGGCTGTTCCCGGAGCTGGGGCAGAACACGGTCGAGGGCTTCTACGCCAAGCTGGCCTACCTGTATCTGACCAGCAGCACCTACAACAGCTACGTGCGCCTGCACCTGACCGAGAAGCGTGGGATCGGGCTGGGTGCGGATCATTACTTCCGCAGCGGGCCGCACAGTGGTGAGCTGTCGCTGTTCTGGGAGCCCGACGAGGAGGCGCTCAGCGGCCGGGTGCGTGAGGAGTGGCGTATCTCCGACGAGTTTGCCTCGAGCCTGAATCTGAACCTTCAGCAGAATACCGGCTACTACGGCGCGACCGAGTCGCTGGCGGGCAACATCCATCTACGCTTCCGCGGCGAGAATGCCACGACCACGCTGGCCGTGGATCACTCGCGCACCGACAGCACGTACTCCTCGAGTCTGCGCACCACCACCAGCTTCAACCACCATCAGCAGTTCGGCGGCGACGCCAGCGCCGACGTACGCGCGCTGGTTCGGCGCAGCCAGTACGGCGAGCAGCCGGTCAGTGAGTGGCTGGAGACCAATCTGCAGTTTCAGCAGCGCGCGAGCTGGTTCGACTGGGCCATGGCGGCCGAGCAGCAGTGGGAGCTGGAAGGCGATCAGGGGCGGAACTACGGCCTCGACCGGCTGCCCGAGATTGTGTTCAACACCGACAGCCGGCGCCTGGGCGACTGGAGCGTCTTCCGCACCGTGCCGATGCGCGCCACCTTGAAGGCGGGCCGCTTCGTCCAGTACCCCGACGAGGACGAGATCTCGATGGCGGCCATCGAGACCAACCTGGGCGGCGGACGCACCTCCCTCGGTGGTGATTTCATCATGACCACCACCGGCAGTTTCGACCAGGCCTTCTACGACGACGGCTCGGCGCGCTACCGCGTGGGCACCACGCTGCAGGTGACCGGCGAACACGGCGGCGGCTGGAACACGCGCCTGTCGCACCGCTACTCGACGGTGGAGGGCTTCTCTCCGCTGCGCCGCGACTATGGGGGCAAGTACAATGACGTGACGCTCTCGTTCGTGCAGCAGACCCGCGATCGGTCCTACCTTGACATCGGCAGCGGCTACGATTTCGTGGACGACCAGTGGCGCGAGATCCGCCTGCGCGGCTGGCTGGCGGCGTCGAGCACCGACCGGCTGGAGATGGTGGCGGGCTACGCCCTGGAGCAGGCGCTGTGGCGGCCGGTGCAGGTGCGCTGGGTGCACGCCACGCCGTGGAACATCTACCTGGCCCTGTCGTCACGCTACGACATCGACGCCGACCAGCTCACCGACGCCGACCTTCAGTTCGACTGGCGCATCGACCCGCGCTGGCGCCTGGAGGGCATCGCGACCTACAGCGGCTACCGGGGCGAGCTGGACCAGCTCAACCTGCGGGTCACGCGCGACCTGCACTGCTGGCAGGCGGCGCTGACCTACGACATGGCGTCGGACGAGCTGCGTCTGAACCTGGGGATCAAGGCCTTCCCGTTCGAGAGTCAGGACTGGACGGTCGGGGAACGCGGCGCGCGCCTGGGCAGCTACAGTCAGTACTACTACTGAGCGACGGGCTGCGAGCGGCGAGCGGCGAGCAGACGGCAACGGCGAAGCGCGTCGGACAGGGATGCCCGACCTGCGCGGGAAGAACGACGGGCCGGTCAGGCGACCGGCCCCTCCGAACGACAAACGGCGGACGGCCACAGGGTTCGGGAGCGGCCCTGCGGGCCGCCCCCCGGCGAGGGCGCCGGGGGCACAACGGCAACGG
>CAZTZN010000276.1:0-5038 GCA_964617715.1 uncultured Armatimonadia bacterium
CGCAGGTGTGATCGCGGGGTGAGAAGTGATATCTGCTCCCCCCACTTACCTGCATTAGCCGGTCGCACCGCTAACAGTCACGGCAGCATCCAGATTCGTGTGCCTCAGGCGGCCTGGTAGGCTGGACGCCAGTACTGCTCCCAATCATCTCCCCACGAGCCTGCAGCCGGGCGGAGGCGCGGTGCTGCCACCATGGGCCGGATGCGCCTTCGTCAACAGCCGTGTCAGTCGCCCCGCGCTTCGACCTCCCCCGCTTTCCACGCGGTGCACAGGCGCGCGATCGGGCACCGGTGGCAGTCCGGGCGCGAGGGCCGGCAGCACTCGCGGCCGTGCTGCACCAGGTTCAGGTGAAGCTGGAAGTGAAGCTCGGCGGGGATCGCCTTGCGCAGCGTGTCGTGGGCGCTCTCGGGCGTGGACTTCTCCGGCAGCCAGCCCAGCCGCGATGCCACCCGGAAGACGTGCGTGTCCACCGGGAAGAAGGGCATGCCGCAGTCGAACAGCAGCACGATCGCCACCGTCTTCGGCCCCACGCCCCGAAAGCCCGACAGATACTCCCACGCCTCGTCCGGCGCCATCGCGCATACGTGGGCCAGCGACAGCTCGCCGCGCTCGCCATCGAGCCGGCGCAGGAGCTCGTGGATGCGTCGGCTCTTGGTGGGCGCCAGGCCCGCCTGCTCGATGGGCTTCTCGATGGCCTGCGGGCCCGCCGCCAGCGCCGCGCGCCAGTCGGGGAAGGTGGCCTTGAGGCGCTCGAAGGCCGGGATCGAGTTCCGATCGGTGGTGTTCTGCGACAGGATGGTCCTGATGAGCGTGTCCAGCGGCTCGCCCGGTTCGCGATGGCGCTCGCCGTAGCACGCGGCCAGCAGCTCATCCACCCGCCGGCAGGTCCGCGGGCGCAGCTTCCTCGCCACGGCCGCTCCTCTCGTCGTCAGCCCTCTTCCCGCGCGCCCTCGACTGCGGGCGGCGGGGCCTCGTCACCGCTCGGGCGCCGGTCGAGCAGCGCCACGTCCTCGACGGTCACGTTGCCCGCCGCGTCGCGCAGGCGGATCTTGATCCCGGTCTCGCCGTCGGGGATCTCGGGCAGGCTGATGGTGAACAGTTCGCGCGTCGAGTCGAGCATGCCGTCGTCGGGCGGCGCGGCGCGCCAGCGCTCATCGCTCTCGAAGGTCCAGTCGATGGAGGTGATGCGACACAGCGCGTCGCTGGCGAGCCCGTGCACCACGCGCTGCTCTTCGTTGCGCCGCGGCACGCTCAGCAGTGCGAGCGTCGGATAGGTATTATCGATGGTAATGCCCTCGATCACGGCCTCATCGCGCTCGGCGCCGATGGGGTTGCTGGGCTCGTCGCTGACCACGATCTTGAGCGCATAATGCCCGTCATCCACCTCGGTGGTGTCCCACTCGTACGAGGTCTCGTCCTCGACGGTGTCCACCGGCGTCCACTCCTCGGCGCCCTCGGCGCGCAGGAAGATGGTCGCGACCAGGGTGTCCTTGTCGTCGTCATCGGCCTCCCACTTGAGTTCGAACTTCTCGCCGCGCAGCGCGTCGCCCGCGGAGGGCTCGGAAACCGTCAGCTCCGGCGCCCGATTGCGCGGCAGGTAGAGCAGCGTGGCGCGGCGCACCTCGGGCCCGCCGGCCCAGCTCCCCGCCAGGCGCAGGCGGTACTGTGCATAGCGCGCGGGCGGCGCCGACACTATGTCCCCCGAGGCGCTCATCGCCCCGGTCCACGCGCTCCAGCTCGCGTCGTCCGGCACCTGGCTGTTGCCCGAGCGAGCATCCACGATCAGCTCGGCGCCGTCGGGCACGGTGGCGTCCCAGACCATGCGCGCCCAGCGGCTCAGGCGCTTGGCGTCCAGCGTCGCCGAGCGGTAGGTGCCCTCCGTCACCACCCGCAGGTCGATGCGCCACACCCGCGCGGGGCCGGCCGTGGCCGCGTAGATCACCCCGTCGCCGGCGGCCACGCGCACGATCTGCTCGGACACCCGGTCGCGCAGGGCCACCGCCGTGTTGTCCTCGGAGTCGAGCGCGATGAGCTTCCCGTCGTCGGCCGTGCCCGCCCAGGCCCAGCCCTGGGCGCATGCCACCTGGTGCATCACATCCTCGTCAGACGAGTACACCTCCCGACCGCGGCCGTCGGGATCGACCACGTAGATCTTGCCCGACATCGCGGTGGTGACCACCAGCCGACCGTCCAGCACGGCGATGCCGGTGCAGCCCTGCTCGTCGGCGCCGAAGACCTCGCGCACGCGGCCGCCGGGCATGACCTCGAACACCATCGCCTGCTCGTCGCCTCCGGCCACGTAGAGCCGGTCGCCGTCGAGCGCGAAGCCCAGCGCGTGTGGCTGACTGATGGTCGCCAGCAGCTCAGCCTGTTCGCCGAGGCGGTAGATGTGCCCGTCGGGCCCGGTGCCGGCGATGACCTCACCCGAGGCATCGCGCCCGAGCGCCCACACGTAGCTGGCCGGCAGCTCCCACGCGACCTGCACCGATCCGTCCGCGCCGATGCGCAGCACGCGGCCGTCGGGCCCGGTGCCGGCCAGCACGCTGCCGTCGCCCATCGGCAGCAGGCTCAGCACCAGCAGGCTGCCGCTGTCGCAGACCACCTCGGCCTCGCCACCGGGCCGCCAGCGGTAGACCCGGCCGGGGTTGGCGGTCCCGAACCACACGCCATCGCCATCGGCGACCAGCGACCAGATGACCGGCTCCTGTGCGGTGGCGATGACCTCCGAGTGCGGCGCGAGCATCACCGCCCCGTCGCTGCGCACCATCGTGCCCTCGGTGCGGCCCTTCGCGAAGTCGGCGGCGCTCGTGTGCGAGAAGCTGCTCAGCCCGCGGCTGAGCGCCTCCCCGTCCGGCTCGGGGTGTTCACCGGTGTCTTCCTCGGGCTGCTCCTCTTCCTCCGCGGCCTCCTCCTCACCCTCTTCGGTCACCTCGCCGACCGGCTCCGGCTCATCCCCGGGGATCAGATCCTCCGTCGGCAGATCGCCGTCCTGCACAGGCCGCGCGCCCGCGGCCAGCGCCGAGGCCGCCCACCAGGTGTGCGGCAGTTCCGCCGAGCGCGTCGCGTAGCCGGCTGCGTACTCCTCACCGCTCTCGGACTCGCGCGGCTTGACCTTGCCGCGCTCGCCCATGCGGTTCTCAGTGGGCAGCCGCGCCACCTGGTAGCCCAGGAGGTAGTAGTCGCTGGCGAAGGTCTCGCTCATCTCCGCGTAGCCCGCGGTCAGGTCGCTGGCTTCATCGGCGGACAGCGCCATCACCGCGTTCACCGGCATGCGCGGCAGCTCGGTGCCCTCCATGCCGATGGTTGTCCGGGGCAAGGCCACCGCCACGTAGAGCTGGTCGGCGCGCTTCATGGTCTCGATGATCTCGGCCAGGTCTTCGAGGCTGTCGATCTGCGGCATCAGCAGGCGCAGGTAGGACCTCAGGCTGAACTCCTCGTCGCCCGCCGCCGCGCCCACGCGCATCGAGCCCTTGGGCAGGTCCTCGGGCAGGTCGAAGCGCACCACCTTCTCGAAGGGCTCACTGTTCTCCGGCCGTATCACCACGTGCACCGTGAGCTGCTCGCCCGCGCGCGCCACGTGCTCGTCGGTGTACACCCGCTCGATGGACGCGAGCTTCTCGCTGCTCGAGAGCGTCACCGTCGCGTCGAGCGCGGCGACCTGCTGCTGCTCGAAGCGATTCTCGGTGAGGTAGTACATGGCCTCATCGATCCAGCTCGTGACCGGCCCGAGGAATCCGGGGTGCCAGATGACGTCGCGGCGGCGGATGACCGCCCCGCCGTCGCCGCGCAGCTCGAAGTCGATAGTGCCGATGCCGTCACTGCCGGGGTTGAAGGTCGCCTCCAGCGCGCTGGCCAGCCCCGACATCATCAGCCCGGGCGTGAGCAGCTCCTGCTGAGCGACCCGCACGTCGAAGCTGCGGGTGATGCCCCGATCCTCGTCGGTGACGGTGAAGTGCCCCGACGCCATCGGCGCCTCTCCGCCGATGGTCCCGGCCACCGCCCAGGCGCCGTCCTCGGTCAGTGCACCCACCGTGGCGATGGGCGACGACAGCTTGTTGGAGCGCGAGAGGCTGGGGAGGAAGCCGTGCACCCACGCCGTGGTCATGGGCAGCTCCACCGCCCCCATCTGCATCATCGGGTGGCCGAAGGCCAGGATGCGGTCACCGTCCCGCCAGGTGAGGGTGCCGGTGACGGTTACGTCGAAGTCGCCCTCCATGAGCGTGACGCCCACCGCCGCCCCGGGCTGCAGCCGCACCGGCACCTCCTCGGCCAGCCGCCCCGGTCCGGGCACGGTCTCGAGCCCGTGCGGGGCGAGCAGCTCGTTCAGCCGCGCCATGCCCGCCTCGCCCATCCCGGCGACGCTGACGATGGGGCTGACCGGCCGCAGGTTGATGGTGTGCGCGTCGTGGAAGGCCGGCCCGCTCGGGTCCACGCGCGCCCGCTCGACCCACCGCCCGGCGAGCCGCGCCCCGCGCAGCTCGTGGTCGCGGGGCAGCGCCGCCTGCGTCTGCCGCCCGCCCATCCACGAGTCGAGCATCGACTCGATGGGGGTGACGCCGCCGATGGGCTCGCGCAGGAAGCTCCAGCCGTAGGCGATGGCGCCGATGAGCCGCCCGTCCACGAAGACCGGACTGCCGCTCATGCCGCCGATGATGCCCGACTGCCGCTCCACCACCGGGCCCGAGGTGATCCTGATGAGGATCAGGTCCTCCCCCAGGTTGGCCTTGGACAGCACCCCGAGAATCTCGACGTCGAAGCGCGTGGGCTCGACGCCCTGGAAGACCGTCAGGCCGTAGCCGGTCATGCCGCGCTTGATCTCGGAGACGCGCATCATGGTCTCCGGGTCGAACTGCGGTGATTCGACGATGGCGGCGCGCGCCACGGGCGCGAGTGCAACGAGCGCAAGGGTCAGCAGCAGCCAGGCCTTGGGGCGCATCAGGCATCTTCCTCGCCGGCGGACACCCCGGGCGGCGCGGCCGGGGTCACGATTGCGCGTCGGGGCGGGTTTCGGGGCGAGGGGTCATGATTCCTCTGCGGG
>CAZTZN010000277.1:0-5022 GCA_964617715.1 uncultured Armatimonadia bacterium
CCGCCTGCGTCTGGATGAACTCGGCGCCGGCGTCGATTTTCTTGCGCAGCTTGAGAATCTGAAGCTCCACATTATCGGCCTCGGGCGCCACCACCGCGCCCAGGCACAGGTCGGTAGGCGCCTCCAGCGGAGCGCCGGTCATGTCGCGGCCCTCGTTGAGTCCGCGCGCTACGTGCAGAAGCTGCACGGAGTCGAGGTCGAAGACCGATCTGGCATCGGGATGATCGCCCAGCACCATGTGGTCGCCGGTCACGATGAGCACGTTGCGCACGCCGAGCGCGTGCGCGGCCAGCAGATCGGCCTGGAGTGCGATGCGGTTGCGGTCGCGACAGGTGACCTGCCAGACCGGCTCGATGCCTGCTTCCCGCATCAGGCGCGCCGGCGCCAGCGGGCTCATGCGCAACATCGCGCCCTGACCGTCTGTCACGTTGACCGCATCGGCAACTCGTGCGATCAGGCGCGCTGCAGCCAACGTCGCGGACAAGTCCGCGCCCTTGGGCGGGGCCACTTCGCCGGTGACTGCGAAGCCGCGTTCCGCCACCACCTCGGTCAGCTTCACCCGCCTTCGCCTCCGCTTATTGCTCGGGAGTGACCCGGAAACTCATGGGTTGGCGACGGCGTTCCAGCAGCTTGAGCTTGCCATCGGCCTTCAGTCGCCGGTAGATCAACTCCCAGACACAGGGACGGTCGGGGAAGACTTCGCAACGTCCCGCCCGGGCACCACCGCAAGGGCCGTTCATGAGCTGCTTGGGGCAAAAGCTATGCGGGCACAGGCCCCCGGCGGCTCGCGCGATGCAATCGTCGCACAAAGTGCACTCCTCGACCGTCATGGCACCGCCGCCCGTCGTGGTGCCGGTGATCGTCTGCACCCCGCTCACCACCGGCAGGTCGGTGACCTGCGCCACCGCCGGTTCCCCCTGGGGACATGCCAGCAGCACGATCACCCCGGCGCGTTCGAGGGTGTCGGCGTGCTCGGTCAGCACCCTTCGTGCCACCTGGGGATCACACGTACCCTCTCCGGGATCCGGCGCCGCCCAGCCCGCCACCTCAACATCCGCTTCGGCCAGGTCTTCGGCCAGCTCGCGGCACTGCTGTGCTCCCCCGAACTGCTCGCGGGCGGCGCAGCCGCCGCAGCCGAGCACGAAGACCGCCGCATCGGCGGGCAGACGCGCGATGATTAGCTCGAGTGGAGTCGGCACGACCCGACGCACGGCAGTCGCCTCCTAAAGCATCCCCCTGCGGTATGCCTGCAGGTAGCCAACGCACCAGTCATCGCGCCCCGCCAGCGCCTCGGCCGCGTAGAGCGTGGCGCGCAGACGCCGGTCGGTGGGGTCGAGAATCGCGCTGTCCAGTCCGCACATCACCGCCTGCGCCAAAAACACACGATTGAGCAACGCCCGCTGCGGCAGTCCGAAGGAGACGTTGCTCAGCCCGCAGATGAGGTGGCAGTCAGGGCACTGTGTCGAGATCTCACGCATGGCGTCACAGGCCGCACGCGCGCCGGAGGGATCGACGCTGAGCGGGGTGACCACGGGGTCCACGAACACATCGCCGACCTCGATGTCCCGCGTCGTCAGCGCCTCGATCAGTCGCAGCGCGGCCTCCGTTCGCCCCTGCACGGTGGCGGGCACGCCGTCGTCGGTCATAGCGAGGGCGACGACCCTCACCCGCGTCCCCGGCAGCACGGCCAGCATCTCGTCCAGCCGGCTCTCCTCGAGCGTCACCGAGTTTATCATGGGCGGCTCGTCGCCGGCGTACTCGGCCAGGCCCGCCGCCATCGCGGCCGGGCTTGCGGTGTCGATGCACACCGGCACATCCACCGCGTCGGCGACCGTGCGCACCAGCCACCCCATCCGCTCGACCTCGCGCTCGCCCACCAGGCCCACGTTGCAATCAACGTAGTCGGCGCCCGCCTCCACCTGCCGCACGGCCAGGGCGGCGATAGCATCGGCATCGAGCCGCTCCAGCGCCTCCCGGACCGGCTCGCGCGTGCCGTTTATAAGCTCACCGACGATGATCATACATCTTCCTCCTTTCGGGTCTCGAGGCCGTGCACGAGGGCGGTGAGCATCCGGCACAAGGGTGCCGCCACGCCGCAGGCGTCCGCCCGGCGCACAATCTCGCCGTTGATGTAATCGATTTCGGTGCGCCGACCGGCGGTCACATCCTGCAGCATCGACGAGCGATTCTGCGCCGTCCGGCGGCAGATGTTCTCGACGATCAAAGCGATGTCCTCGCGCACGAACACGCCGCTGCGCCGGGCCACGGCGGCGGCCTCCTCGGCGACCGCGTGCAGCATCTCACGGAGTTCCTCATGCTCCACGAGCATGCCGTTGCGCAGACCGGTCAGCGCGGTCAGCGGGTTGATCGCCGCGTTGACGATGGCCTTGGCCCAGAGCACCTCATCCACGGTCGCGGTGTGCTCGCAGTCGAGACCGGCACGCGCCAGCAATGCCGCGGCGTCGCGCGCCCGACGCTCGGCCCCGAAGGGCGAGCCCACCTGCATGAAGCCGCGCCCGGCCTCCCGTACCCGCCCCTCCCCCAGCAGCGTCGCACCCGTGGTCGTCGTCCCCGCCAGCACCTGGGGCTCGGGGAAGATGCGCGCAACGCGCTCGTAGTTGCCGAGGCCGTTCTGCACGGTCAGGACGCTCGCAGCCTCATCCAGCGCCGGCCGGACATGTTGCGCCGCGGCCTCGGTGTCGTAGGCCTTTACGAAGATAAGCGCAAGCCGTGCAGGGGCGAAATCCCTCGCGTCGGCGCTGCAGGGGACGGCGATGGTTCGTTGCTCCCCGTCACGCTCGATGATGATGCCCTGCTTGTTGATGCGCTCGGCGCGGTCGGTTCGGTGATCGAGCAGGCCCACGCGCACGCCGCCTTGGGCCAGCAGCGCCGCGTGCAGGCAGCCCATCGCCCCCGGGCCGACCACCACCACCTCGATCCCGTTCACGCCTCATCCTCCTCGGGACCGTGCGGCTTGAAGCCCTGCAGCTCTTCGCCATGCTGGTGCCAGCGTTCGAGCTCGGCCACTTGCGCCAGCGTCCTTCCCGCCTCGATCTCCGCCTTCTCGCGCCGCTCGCGCTCCATGACCGACATGGCCCGATTGGCGACGGCCACGGCCTGCTCTTTGGGCACCACGATCACGCCGTCGTCATCGGCGATGACCCAGTCGCCGGTGCGGATGGCGGTCTCGCCGATCTTAAGCGGCACACCGATCATCCCCATGCCCTTGGGCTCTCCCGCCGCGGGCGTGCGCATGACGGCGAAGGCCGGGAAGTCCAGCTCGGCGATCTCGCGCGTGTCGCGGATGGCCCCGTTGATCACCACGCCCGCGAGGCCGCGCGAGATACAGCTCTTCGAGGCCTCTTCGCCCCACACCGCCGGGCCTTCGCCGCGCACATCGATGAACAGCACCGCTCCCTCCTCGGCCTGATCGATGGCCTCCACCGGCTTGGCCCAGTCGCCCGGGTAGGTCCACACGGTCAGCGCCGGTCCGCAGGCCTTGAGACCGGGCTTGATGGGGAAGATCCCCGGCACCAGTCCGCGCCGGTGCATGGCGTCGGAGATGTTGGCGGCCGAGCAGCGCATGAAGATCTCGCGCAGCTCCTCCGCACCGCCGCGTTTGAACAATTCGGTCTCTATCGCCTCGCCGGAGGTCATTGCGGTCAGGATGGTGCGCGCCGCCTCGGTTGCGTCCGGAGCCTTGATGATGGCCCCGCCCACGATGACGATGTCCGCGCCCGCCCTGACGGCTTCGGGAGCGGTCTCGGAGTTGATGCCGCCCGCGACCGCGATGCGGCAGCTCACCGCCTCACGCACCGCCCGCAGCGTGTCCAGCGGGTCGGCGCCGACCATCTGCTCGTCGATCGCGGTGTGCACACCGATGAGGCCCGCGCCCAGCTCCTCGGCCCGCCGCGCCCGTTCGACCGGACTCGGGCAGCCGATCAGGTCCACCTGCACCAGGGCGTCGTAGTTGCGCCCGGCCTCGACGCACTCGGCGATGGTCTCATCCGAGGCCGCACCGAGCACGGTCACCACGTTCGCGCCCGCCTTGGCGGCCATCTCGACCTCGGTGCGCCCCGCGTCCATGATCTTCAGGTCCGCGACCACGGTCAGTTCAGGAAACTCCCCGCGCAGCGCGCGCACCGCCGCCATGCCCTCGCTCTTGATCAGCGGCGTGCCGGCCTCGACCCACGTCACGCCGCCCGCCACCGCCTCGCGCGCGGCGCGCAACGCCTGGCTGAGGTTGATGAAATCCAGCGCCACCTGCAGTACCGCTGTGTCATCGGCCATTACAACCGCCCCTCTCACAGGCCCGTCACATCGGCCATGTAAACATTGCACGACCCGCCCCGGTCGGAAGTGAACAGCACCCACCGGTCATCGGGGCTGAAGATGGGGTGCGGATGCGATTGTTGCGTCGTCCACGACGTGTCATGCCGGCACAGCCGGGTCACCTCGCCACGCCCGTTCACGTGCCGGATGATCGACATGTACGCGCGCCCCTCGCGGTCATCCGGTGCGAGATAGCCGCAGTCACCGACCACCAGCGTGTTGTCCGAGTTCGACTGGATGTGACCGGGGCGCGGGCCGGGCAGCAGGAACTGCCGCAACCACGCGCCATCCGGCCGCACGAAGCAGTTGTAGTGCAGCGTCTCGCCCTCCGATTCGCCGATTACCTGGAAGCCGACATCGCCATCGCGTGTGAAGTACTCGTGGCAGCACGACTCATTGAGGTGCTGTCGGAACAATGGGTGCGCCTGTCGCCCGCGCTGCACCGAGGCGTCAACGATCCACATCCGCTGCGTTACATGGCTGCCGCCCTCGTGGCAGAACAGGATGAGGTCGGGCCGTGTCGGGTGGATGATTACGTGTGAGATCCAGTTATGCTCGCCCCACACCGCCTGGGCCGCCCCGCCCGCGGTGTCGATGCGCATGATGACGCAGGCGGGATGCTGGTAGTAGCGCTCCGCCATCGTCGAGTAGATGACGCCGGTCTCGGTGCTCAGCGCACGCTCCTCCATG
>CAZTZN010000278.1:0-4970 GCA_964617715.1 uncultured Armatimonadia bacterium
GCCTCGACGATGTTGCCCGAGCCCGCCTCGCCCTTGGTGCGGATCATCGCCGCGCCCTCACCGATGCGCCGCAGAGCCTCGGCGAGGTTGGTGCAACCGCACACGAACGGGACCTTGAAGGCGTGCTTGTCGATGTGGAAGTGCTCGTCCGCAGGCGTGAGCACCTCACTCTCGTCGATGAAGTCCACGCCGATCGCCTCAAGCACCTGCGCCTCCGCGAAGTGGCCGATACGCGCCTTCGCCATGACCGGGATGGTCACGCAGTCCATGATCTCCTCGATGATGCGCAGATCGGCCATGCGCGCGACGCCGCCCTCCTTGCGGATGTCGGCGGGCACGCGCTCGAGAGCCATGACGGAGACCGCTCCCGCGTCTTCGGCGATCTTGGCCTGCTCGGCATTGGTCACGTCCATGATGACTCCGCCGCGCAACATCTCGGCGAGTCCGACCTTGGTCCGCCACGTGGATGTCTCGGCCATCGTCGGTCACTCCTGCCTCCGGGGCCCCGGAGCCCTCCCGGGGCCCTGCTCAATGACGGAAAAGCCCCGCGGCAACATGGTGCCATGCGGGGCCTCGGTTGTTGCCTCCACGTACAGGATAGCACCGCCCGCGGGGGGAGTCAAGGAACGACGGCAACGACGGGCAAGGGCGGGAGGGAAGGCAACTTCCGGAGTGCCGGTGAGGGCGGCGGGCGGGGCCGTCCGCGTCTTACCACGCGCCCGAAGGCGCCGCTATCTCCGAGTGAACCGCTCCTGCGCTTCGCTGTTGAATGTACATGGAGGTCACCACCGATGGCGGGGCTCAGCGACGAAGAGCTGATGGTCCGGGCGCGCGGGCGATCCGGACGCCTTCTGCGAGCTTGCCGCCCGCCATCACGGCTGGGTCGAGCGCTTCCTCTACCACATGACCTGGGATCGCGAACAGGCCGAGGATGGCGCGCAGGAAGTGCTCGTCCGGGTGTGGCTGGCGCGCGAGCGCTACGAGCCGACCGCGCGCTTCAGCACTTTCGTGTTCACCGTCGCGCGCAACTGGTGGCGCAACCTGCGGACCCGGCGCAACTCCCGCCCGCCGGTGGTGGCGCTCGAAGACCAGGTCGGCCCGGAGGGGCGCGCGTTGCTGCGGGAGCTGACCGCGCCCGACGATGTGCCCGAGCGCGAGCTGATGCGGGGCTACGAGCGCTTCCGCATCCGCCGCGCCATCGACGCCCTGCCCGAGGCCCAGCGCACCGTCTTCGTGCTGGCGCACTTCGAGGACCTGCCGCACACGGAGATTGCCGCGCTGCTGGGTATCCCTGTTGGCACCGTGAAGTCACGCATACACCACGCCTGCCGCAGGCTGCGCGAGGCGCTGTGCGAGGAGGAGTGAGCCATGAAGTGCGAGACCGTGCGCGAGTTGCTGGTCGCCTATGAGAAGGGCGAGCTGGATGAGGACAGGCGTGTTGCAGTCGAAGAGCACCTGGCGCAGTGCGTGGCATGCCAGGCCGAGGCCGAGGGCGCGCGCCGCATCGTGGCGACCCTGGTCCAGGCGTCCGATGAGCCCATCGAGCGCATCGCGAAGAAGATAATCGAGCAGGCCATCGAGAGCCGAGCCAGCGACATTCATATTGAGCCGGGCGCAAGGCGGCTGCTGATCCGCTACCGGATTGACGGTGTACTCCACGACGCCATCGTGCTGCCGACGTATGTCGCCCAACCGCTGGCCGCGCGCCTGAAACTGATGGCGGAGCTGCCGCTGACCGAGCGGGCGCTGCCTCACGACGGCCGCATTCACGTTCGCCACGATGACCACGACTACCAACTGCGCGTGTCCGTCGTCCCCAGCCTGTACGGGGAGTCGGTGGTCATGCGGGTGCTTGACGCCGGTGGCTCCATGCTCAGTCTCGACGATATCGACATGCGCGAGGACATTCGCAAGGGCTTCGACGATCTGCTGCACCGGCCCAACGGCCTCGTCATCGTCGCCGGCCCGACCGGCTCAGGTAAGACCACCACGCTCTATGCGGCGCTCAAGTCGCTGGTCAAGCCGGAGGTGGCGCTGTTCAGCCTCGAGGATCCGGTCGAGTACCGCATCGAGGGTGTGCGGCAGGTGTCCATCGACCGCAAGGCCGGGCTGACCTTCGCGGTCGCCATGCGCCACCTGCTGCGCCAGGACCCGGACGTGATCCTGTGCGCCGAGGTCCGCGACCTCGAAACGCTGCAGTTGTGCATATCGGCGGCGCTTGCCGGCCACCTGCTGCTGACCACGCTGCACACCGATGACGCCATCCGCACCCTCCGGCGCATGATCGATGTCGGCGCCGAGCGCTTCCTGATCGCACAGACACTGCTGGGCGTGCTGGCGCAGCGGCTGGTGCGCAAGATCCATGTGGACTGCGCCGAAGCTCACCCCCTCACCGAGCCCGAGCGACAGTGGCTCATCCACGCGGGCATCGAGGAGCCGCCGGATACGCTCACGCGCGGAACCGGCTGCCCCGACTGCCACGGCACCGGCTACGCCGGTCGCACCGCGATCCACGAGCTGCTGGTGATCGATGAGGAGCTGCAGCAGATAGTCGGCGGCGACGCCGACCTGGTCGAGGTCGAGCGCGTGGCGGCGGGCAAGCGCGTGCCCATGCGCTGCGATGCCGCGCGCAGGGTGATTGCCGGCGAGGTGGATGTCGTTGAGGCCATGCGCGTGACCGCGTTCATGCCCGACTACGGAGAGTGACGTGAGGTCCCATGCCGCCTTTGCCGTTCGGAGGGCGGCTCTTCAGAGCCGCCGCCGTTGCCGTGAGTCACGACCAACAGCGGCGCAGGTGAACATGCGCCCTCGGGACGGCGAAGGCATGACTGCGGGCCGCTGCTAGAGCTCGCCGCTGTCGATCTTGCCCAGCATCTCCGCGGCGCTGCGTCCGGCCCACTCATCCGGGGCCATCGCGCGCGCGGTCTCCCACTCGGCGCGAGCCGCGGCGCGGTTGCCCGCACGGTAGTAGGCCTCGCCGCGGTAGAAATGCGCGCTCACATACTGCGGATCCGCCTCGAGCGCGCGGCTGAGGTCCTCGACCGCCTCAGTCACGTCGCCGATCTGCAGGTCGATCAGCCCGCGGTTGTGCCACGCGCGCGCGAACTGCGGGTTGACCTGCAGTGCGCGGTCGCAGTCGTCACGCGCCGCGAGGAAGCTATTGGCCTCGAAGCGCACCCGCGCCCGCGCCAGGTACGCGACGGCGCAGTCGGGACGCACCTGCACCGCATGTGTCAGCGCTTCGAGGGCCCGGTCGAGACGCCCCCCCGCGCGGTAGATGTGCGAACGCTCCATGTACGCCTCGACGAGCGTGTCGTCAAGGTCGCCGGCGGTCACGAAATCCTGCAGTGCCTCCGCCTGCCGGTCCAGCAGCAGGCGAGCGAGGCCCCGCACGAAGTACGCCTGGGCGTCGGTGCCGTCGGCCTCGATGGCGCGCGAGCAGACGGCGGCGGCCCGCAAGGCGTCAGCGTGCCCGCCGTCGGTGTCGCCCAAAGACTGGCGCGCCTTCGCGCGGCCGGCCAGCGCGAGCGCGAAGTCCGGGCGCGCTCTCAGAGCGGCCGCGAAGTCCTGCTCCGCCGACTCGTAGTCGGCCTGGCCCAGGCGAATGACACCACGTTGCGCCAGTGCATCGGGGTTACGCGGGTCCTGCGCCAGAATCATCTCACACAGCTCGATGGCCTGGGCGTCACGGCCCTGAAGTTGCAGGACGCGCACCCACGCGAGCAGCTCCTGCTGCTCGGCGGCGGGCTGGGCGCTGAGGAAGCCGCATGACAGGGCAATGAGGGTGGTGACGATGGCCGCGCGGTATGTCGGCATCATGGCAGACTCGGGGAGAGCGCGACTTGTCGGCGGGCACAGGTTCGCTCCGTGGTGTCCGAACTCCTCTGCCTGACGCCGACCGTGGGCCGATGTTCCGCGTGAAGCGTCTGTCTGATGAATGATGGCGCCACACCGGCCACGATCGCCGCGGGCGTGGGTGTCCGCGACCCACGAGGAAGGAGAGGCGTGCTCAGCCCGGACGACTCCTGGACGGCGGGCGCCCTCATCCGCCGGGCTCGGCGTGCCGCCTCCCAACGTAAGAGAAACGGGGCGCCCGAAGCGGGCGCCCCGTCGAGTTCGCGTCACGGTCGGGCCGAGCTACGCCTCGCCGGCTTTCTTCAGGAGCTGCTCCCACTTCCAGTCCACCCATTCCTGGACCGCCTTGCGCACCGCGGCGCCCTCGTCGCCGCGGAACAGGTGGCGGAAACGCGCCTGCGGCTCGAGGAAGGCCTCGATGGGCTGCTTCTCCTTGGGTTTGTAGGTGATCTTGTACTCGCCGTGTTCCACCTCGTAGAGCGGCCACAGGCAGGTGTCGGCGGCGAGCTGCGAGATCTCGGCGGTCAAGCTGCCGTCAACGCCCCAGCCAAGCGGACACGGCGTCAGGACGTTGATGAAGCACGGACCGGGGGTGTTGAACGCCTTCTCGGCCTTGTTGACGATGTCGCGCCAGCGCCCGGGGATGGTCTGCGCAACATACGGCATGTCGTGGGCAACCATGATCTCGGTGAGGTCCTTGCGGTTCTGGCGCTTGCCCGGGATGACCGAGCCGGCCGGACTGGTGGTGGTGTGTGTGCCCTTGACGGTCGCCGACGAGCGCTGCACGCCGGTGTTCATGTAGGCTTCGTTGTTGAGGCACACGTAGAGGAAGTCGTGGCCGCGCTCCACGGCCCCCGACAGGGCCTGGAGGCCGATGTCGTAGGTGCCGCCGTCGCCGGCGAAGGCCACGAACTTGTAGTCCGCGTCCGGGTCGAGCTTCCCCTGGCGCTTGAGCGACTGGTACATCGCCTCCACGCCGGCCGCCGCCGCCGCGGCGTTCTCGAAGGCGATGTGCAGCCACGGCACGTTCCACGCGGTGTAGGGGAAGATGGTGGTGGATACCTCGAGACAGCCGGTGGCGTTGGTGACCAGCACCGGGTTCTCGGTGGCCATCA
>CAZTZN010000279.1:0-4946 GCA_964617715.1 uncultured Armatimonadia bacterium
GGCGCCGGGGGCACAACGGCAACGGCCGAACGGCAACGGCGGGCCGGTCAGGCGAGCGGCCCCTCCGAACGACAGACGGCGACGGCGACGACAAAGGCAAGGATGGACGCCAGAAGGCGGACGGCGGAGGGCGGACAGGTCAGGTGACCTGCCCCGCGAACGGCGCGGCTCGGACTCGAAAGACAGGGCGACAGGGATGGTACAAGGGCCGATGGCGGTGCGATGGGCCGGGCGACAGGTGGAGGTGTGATAGTTGGCAATTGCTCAGATGCTGTATGTGGGCAGGCAGGGGGCAGTGACCTACGAGGCGATCGGCAACATCGAACTGGGCGAGGGAAGCAAAGGCACCGTGGCTGTGTGGTACCACCCCTCGGCGGAGCAGCAGCGTGGCGTGGTCTTCAAGGCGACCGCGGATGAGGGCAATGAGCTGACACTTCTGCGTAATCAGGAGACGTGGGCGTGGAGCGCCACCAGCGGCGGTGCGGGGACCAACGTGACAGAGGTGTCCCCCGAGGTGGCGTGGCGCTTTGTGGTGGCCACATGGGACTTTACCGCAGGTGCCGGGAACGGTGTGCTCAGGCTCTACCTGGACGGAGAAGAAGTGGCGAACTCGCCCGTGACGACGGCAACGGCTCCAGTGGGGCCGCCGGCGACGCTGCAGGTCGGGCCGGGCGTAGAGAACACGCAGGCGCTGTCGTACGCCGTGTTTGACCAGATGGCGATCTGGAATGACGCCATGAGCGCTGAGCAGATTGCGACCTTGCACGAGCTGGGTCGTCGGCATGTGCCGGTTGAAGCGGATGGGACGGGTTCGTTGCTGTTTCGAGCCTCGTGGGACGAACAGTATGACGCGGAGGTGGCAGAGGGATCGCCGGCGGCGAGTCTGGAGGGAGCCGCGGACCAGTACTGCCGCCTGGATGTGGCCAGTCGCCATCAGGGGAAGCGGTTTAGCTACCGGCTGGGGATGCCGGCGCACGACGGAAGTGATGACGACCGCGTGCCCGTGATGGCGGTGCTGCAACGGACCAAGTGGGGGATGTTGACGGAGACGAACGCAGATGAGTACGGGCGGTTGGATCTGGATGCGTCGAACGATGGGCACCCGGTGGGCGCATCGCTGGCGCCCTGGCTGCCGTCGCCCACGGCGCCGATGACCCTGCGCGTAGGACTGCACCTACCGCCGGACTCGGTACCGTGGTCATTGCCGGTCGGGGTGGGAGCGCACTCGTACTACACCGGGGACCGACGGCGGTTCGAGTGCACGGAAGGATGCACCACGCAGACGTTGAGGTCGGCCACGCTGGTGGATGAGGACGACTACTGGGCGGGCGCGGAGCTGATGGTACTGAGCGGTGGTGCGCGGAACGAGAAGCTGAAGGTGGCGGGCAACAGCCAGAGTGAGACCTCGGTGACGGTGCAGGGGGCGCTGTCGCAGGCGCCGGCGGCGGGTGATGTGGCCGTGGTGTCGATGCCGAGGCGGGTGGAGCCGTTCCAGGCGGAGGGAAATCTGCATCGGCTGGAGTGCAACCTGAGTGAAGTGTGGGGCGAGGAGCGGTTCGCGACGCTGGAGACGGCGATCTGCGGGGGCTGGGGGTACACGTGCGTCAACCTCGGGCGGGTGCAACTCTATCCGTATACGTTGAACCACGCGGACGTGTTCTTCGGCAAGCGCGACTACAACCTGTACCCTGAGTGGACGTGCACGATCCTGATCGAGCGCATTGAGATGGATGGGCCGGGCACGTACGCGGTGACCGAGGGCACGGACGACACCTTCCTGGTGTGTGACGCGGACACGGGCGAAAGCATCCGCGTGGCGCATGTGGACAGGGTTGAGCGAGAGACGCGGCAGCCCGAGCAGTACGCGACGCCGGAGGATATCCCGGCGAGCTTCACGGCTCCGGGCACGTGGCGGGATTCGATCCTGTACTGCCCGAGCTGGATGGAGTACGAGACGGACACGGGGCTGGTGCGGGCGCTGCTGGTGGGCATCGATGAGGCGGGAGTGGAGCGGGTCGGTTATGTGCTGGGGCACTGGGATGAGGACGTGGGGCACGTGGTGTGGGAGGATGACCCGGATCCGCGCAACCCGATGTTCGCGCTGGACGAGCTGCGGGCGGTGCTGGCGGGCCGGTCGAGGCTCTACAACATGCTGGGGATGATAAACGCGGTGTTCGAGGTGGACGAGGACGAGTGGGCGCTGGTGTTCACGGCGACGGTGGGCAACCCGGACGGGATGCTGACGTGCGTGCTCACGGGCGCGCCGGATCGGTACTCGTTTGACCCGGCCAGGCACTTCGATGAGTCGCTCAATCCGCTGACGCCGGCGATGGCGGGGGAGGACAAGCTGGTGGCGGAGGGGGGTGGGATTCCGGTGCTGGCGAACCGGGACCTGGAGCCGCGGTTTGTGCGTAATCCGTGGGCCAGGCATCGGTCGGAGCGGTTCTGGGGGTATGCGCGGGCCAAGACGATCAACAACATCGGAGACGAGGTGGACTACTTCCTGGGGCGGCCGCTGTCGTGTCTGGTTACGGGGGACTTCCGACACCTGCGCACGCTGCCGTGGCGCAACCAGATCATTGCGCCGACGTACGGGTGGTTCCATTGGCCGCATCCGGAGTGGTTCGGGCCGTCAACGGTGGGTCTGGTGGTGGATGACGGCGGGGTGACCAACTCGAACGTGAGCCTGTACGCCTCGGAGGATGGGGTACATCTGTGGCCATGGCTGGGCAAACCGCTGATCCCGCGGGATACGCCGCCGCTGGACGGGAACTATCTGATGCCGCTGTCGGTGCCGGTGCGCGTGGGGGACCGACGGGTGTACTGGTATCGCAGCGGCAAGGTGGGTAACGAGTTCAACATCGCGACGATTCGGCTGGACGGGGAAGCGCTGTACCGGCTCGAGGACGGTGCGCTGACCGGGGAGCTGCGAACGAGCGCCCTGCGACGCCGCGGCGAGATGTGGGATGAGCTGCGGGTCAACGCCGATCCCAGGGATGGCGCGGTACGCGTAGCGGTGCTGGATGCCGAGACCGGCGACGTAGTGCCGGGGTTCGGCGAGGACGACTGCGACGCGGTGGTTGATGGGGTGTCGCGCCGCGTTACCTGGAAGGGCGTGGGACTACCGGACGTAGCGGTGGAGGAGATTGCGCTGCGCTTCAAGTTCACGCGGCCGAGCGCGGGCGATGCGTCGCCGGAGCTGTACGCGTGGCTGATCACGCAGCCGCAGGAGGGTGATGAGCCACGAGTGCGAGCGGTGCAGGTGGAGGGGAAGGTGAACCCGGCGAGGGTGGCGGATCCGCGGCCGGACCTGTCGTGGGAATACGAGGACCCGCAGGATCGGGAACAGACGGCCTACCATGTGCTGGTAGCCTCGACCGAGGCGAAGCTGGACGCGAACGAAGGCGATCTGTGGGACAGCGGCGTGGTGCTGTCGGGAGAGCACAAGGCGAAGTATGACGGGGACGAGCTGGACTCGGAGCGGACGTATTTCTGGAAGGTGCGGGTGCGCAACAGCGAGGGAGTGTGGTCGGAGGCATGGTAGCGTCCGGGGTGTTCACGACAGCGAACCTGACTTCGTACTGCTCGCCGGATGATGTGCTGGCGCTGCTGCGAGCATACGACACGAGCCAGTGGGGGACGGAGGAGGAGCTGGTGGCGGAGATCGCGGCGCTGCTGGCGGCGACCAAGTCGGCGGTGGACAGCGCGGCGGGCCGGGATTTCCTGCTCCACGCGGACGAGACGGTGACCCTGGACGGCACAGGGACGCGGGTGCTGCTGCTGGCGCCGCTGGGGCTGACGCCGGTGGTGCAGGTGCACTCGGTGAACGTGGGCGGGACGGCGCTGGAAGAGGACGAGTGGCTGTTCTATCCGGAAGAGGCGGCGGTTGTGCTGGCGGCCTCGAGCAGCTACGGCAGCCGCTTTCCGGAGGGGACGCGCAACGTCGAGCTGAGGCTGGACTGGGGGTACGAGGCGACGCCGTCGGATGTGGTCGCGGCGCAGGCGAAGCTGGTGGCGGCGGAACTGATAGCGAAGTACGGCGGCGAGGCCGGCGGCGTGGAGGCGGTGAGCCTGGGCGACTACACGGTGCGCTACGGGGCCGCGGGGCGCTACGGCTACACGATCAGGCGGCTGGTGGCGGAGGCGAATGAGGTCGTGGCGCGCTACCGGAGGATCGATTTCTGCGCGATCTGAGTGAGGTGAGGGTGGATGGGAGACGCGATCTTCCACGAGCTGCTGACGCAAACGGCGACGATTGCGCGGCCGCGGGTGGAGCTGGACGACGACGGCGCGCCGAAGACGCCGGCCTACGAGGCGATCGAAGATGGGGTCGCGGTGCGTGTCGGGCGGTCGCGCACCGCCAGTGATGACGATCTGCTGGGGCGTGACGAGGCCGTGACGCGCGTCGCCTACCTGGAGCCGACCGACCTGCGGCCCTCGGATCGGCTGACGATCCGGACGGCGGAGGCCTCGCTGACGGCGGATGCACAGGTGGGTGAGACGGCACTTGGCGTGAGCAGCACGAATGGGTTCCTGGAAGGAGCATGTGTCGCGATAGGCGGGAACGGCGCCGCCGAGGAGCAGATTGTGGTCTCCGCGGACGGGCAGACGCTGGTGGTCGCTCACGGGTTGGCGAGTGAGCATGAAGCGGGCGAGCCGGTCGGGGTGGTGCGGCGGTTCGAGGTGATCTCGGTCGAGGACGAGGCGGGGGCGGGGCATCATCTGCGGGCGGTGGTGCGAGAGATGTAGGGCGGTGGCGGACGGCGACGACAGGGCCGGTCAGGCGACCGGCCCCTCCGAACGGCAAACGGCGATGTTCGGAGGGCGGGTCTTCAGAGCCGCCGCGGTTGGTGTTGGTCGTGATCCGGGAACGGCGGGGCGTCTGAAGACACGCCCACGGGACGGCCATGATGATGGGTTGCGGGTGGGCGGCCACAGGGTTCGAG
>CAZTZN010000280.1:0-4867 GCA_964617715.1 uncultured Armatimonadia bacterium
TCGCTCGCAAAACTCGCCTCATCGACGTGCAGCGCTTCCGCCATGTCTTCTCTCTCCTTGGTTTCAGGGTCGGCCCTGCGTACTGTCCGCTTCCGGCCGGTGCGCCATCACCCACGCCCCCACCACCACGACTCCTATTATCAGCCCGGCGATATCCGCCATCAGGTCTCCGACCGACGCCGTTCGCGTCGGCAGCGGCATTTGGTGCAATTCGTCAATAACACCGAATAGGCCGCCATAGGCGATGGTGAGCAGCGCCCATCGCCTGCCGGACACCCTCTCGCCCCACCACCACGCGCGCGCCAGCAGCGCGCCTAAGACTGCGTAGGCGAGCAGATGGGCGACCTTATCTCCCCCTTCGATGTCGGGGCCGGGCACCTGCGGCAGCGAGGTCCCCACCAGGATCACCGCCGCCCATCCTATGACCGGCAACCAGTAACGGGTAAATCTTACCCTTGCAGTAGGACACATGCGGGGCCTCGTCGGTCTCTTCGACGTCTCTGCCGCCGCCCTGGTTCGCACCGCCGCTCAGTCCCCGCCTTCGGCCTCGCCGATCATCTCGAGAAACTGCTGCTCGGTCAGCACCGGAATACCCAGCGCGCGCGCCTTCTCCAGCTTGGATCCCGCGCCCGGTCCCGCTACCACGTAGTTAGTGTTACTGCTGACTGAAGAGGTAGCACGTCCGCCGAGGCGTTCAACCAGCTCCTGGGCTTCCGAGCGGGTCATCGACTCGAGGCTTCCCGTGAACACGAACGTTTGGCCCGCGAGAGGAGTTCCCGCCAGCGCCGGCGCCTCCGCCCGGGTGGTGTCAATGCCCAGCGCCTCCAGCCGCTCGGGCAGATCCGCGTTCTCGGGCCGGGCGAAGTACGCCACGATGCTCTCGGCGATCTTGGGGCCGATGTCCGGGATGGCCTCCAGCTCCTCCTGCGAGGCGTCGGCGACCTCCCGCAGCGATCGGTAGCGCTCCGCCAGCCGCTGAGCGGCGGTGCGGCCCACGTGCAGGATCCCGAGCGCGAACAGCAGCCGTTCCAGGCCCCGCGTCTTGCTCGCCTCAATGGCGTCGATCAGATTCTGTGCCGACTTCTCGCCCATCCGTTCCAGTTCGGCGACCTGGTCCACGGTCAGCCGATACAGGTCCTCGGGACGCTCCACCAACCCGCGATCCAGCAACTGCTGCGCGACCGCTTCGCCTAGGCCGTCGATGTCCATGGCCTGGCGACTGCCCCAGTGCAAAAGCAACGACAGCCGCCGCGCGGGGCAGTTGAGGTTGGGGCAGCGGGTCACCGCCTCCCCTTCCTCCCGCACCACCTCGGTGCCGCACACCGGGCACCGGCGCGGCATCTCGAACGGCTTCTCGTGGCCCGTGCGTTTCTCTGGCAGCGAGCGCACGACCTCGGGGATCACGTCGCCGGCCTTGCGGATGATCACGTGATCGCCGATCCTGATGTCCTTGCGGGCCACCTCGTCCTCGTTGTGCAGCACCGCGCGGCTGACCGTGGAGCCGTCCACGAACACCGGCTCCATTACCGCCACCGGCGTGAGCTGACCGGTGCGCGCCACGGTCACCTCGATGTCTTTCACCACGGTCTCCGCCTCGACGGCGGGGAATTTGTACGCGGTCGCCCAGCGCGGGCCGTGGGCGGTCGCGCCCGCACGCTCCTGCAGCTCGATCCGATCCGCCTTGACCACCACGCCGTCCACTTCGTAATCCAACTCGGCACGGCGTTGCGTCCACTGTTCACAGTAGGCAAGCGCCTCTTCGATCGAGGCGACGGTGGCGATATGCGGGTTGACCCGGCATCCGAAGCGCCGCAGCAGCTCCAGCTCTTCGGTGTGCGTCTCGAAGCTCAGGCCCTCGACCTCGCCGGTGCCGTAGCAGAATATGTCCAGGCGGCGCGAGGCGGTGATGGTGGGGTCGAGCTGGCGCACCGACCCGGCGGCGGCGTTGCGCGGGTTCGCGAACAGCGGCTCGCCGGCGCGGGCCCGCTCCGCGTTGATGCGCTCGAACTCCGGGATGGGCAGATAGACCTCCCCGCGCACCTCCAGCACCGGGGGGGGATCGCCCTGCAGGCGCAGGGGGATGCTGCGGACCGTGCGCAGGTTCGGCGTGATGTCCTCGCCGTGCCGTCCGTCTCCGCGCGTGGCCCCCTGCACGAACACCCCGTCCTCGTAACGCAAACTCACGGCGAGGCCGTCAATCTTCAGCTCGCACACATAGGTAATCGGCTCGCCCTCATCCATGCCCAGCACGCGCTTGAGGCGCCGGTCGAACTCGATGAGCTCTTGGCCGCTGAACGATTTGTCCAGCGACAGCATCGGCACCGTATGCTCCACGGTGGCGAACTCATCCGACGGCTCGGCGCCGACGCGCTGCGTGGGGGAATCGGGGCGTCGCAGTTCGGGGAACTGCTCCTCCAACTGCTGCAGCTCGACCAGCATCGCGTCGTACTGCTGGTCGGAGATCTCCGGATCGTCGAGGACGTAGTAGCGATAATTGTGGTAGTTAAGCTGCTCGGTGAGCTCATCGATCCTCTGCCGCGCCTGCTCCCGATCCACGGTGCTCAGCTCACCCTCCCGGTAGCCGGCGTTACTGCTGGCTTATGCGCCGCGTTCGTCTGCCCGGTGGAACGTGTCGATGAAGGTATGCCCTTACTGCCCCAGCGCCGCGCCGGCCGGCACGAGAGTCAGCGTCCGGCGGTCGCTGGCGATGCAGCGCCCGGAGCTGTCCCAGGCCCGTACCGCGATCTCAACCGGCCCGTCGGGGCAGGCCTGTCGGTCCAGCGTATACCGATACGGCTCACGGTTGGTCAGCACCAGCACCCGACCGTTGAGCTCGAAGGTCACGTAGGCGAACTGCTTCTCCCCTTCGACCTCCGCCCACAGCAGGGTTCGCCCCTGCTCATCATCATACGGCTCGCCCAGTCGCACCGTCACCGGCGGCGGTGCGGCAGTCGCCGGCGGCGTGGTCCCGGCCTCCGCCGATGGGCCCGTCTGCGGCGCCAGGGCGACCTGGACGCTTTGTCTCGGCTCGTCGTAGTGGTAGGCGAGCTGGTTGGCGATCACCAGCACGCCGAGGATATGATATGCCGCCCGCTCCGGCAGACTTCGTCCTCGCCCCGTCTTGGACTCGAAGAGATAGCTGGGGACGTGGTGCTGCAGGCCGAAGTGCCGGTGGCACAGTCGCACGTCGTCGCCGGGAGTATCATAGTAGCAGTTGAGCGGAACGCCGTAACGCTTCATCCACACCGACACCTGGGCACTGACCCGCCCACAGAAGGCGCTCAGGTCCGTCGGCAGCGTCGGCGCGGTGCCGATGGTCTCGAGGAAGTTATCCCGGTAGGCGGCGCGCGAGGAGTGCGCGGGCAGCTCGTGCAGGTCGATGACCACATCCGGTCGCCAGTCCAGGAACACGGACTCGATCGCCCGCGTCTCGGGCTGACTGAGCGTCGCCCAGTCGCGGTTGAGGTCCGCGCCCACGGCGTTGCGGCGCTGCGAGCGCACCGAGCCGTCGGGGTTGGCCATCGGAATGACCAGCAGCGCCACCCGCTTGAGCAGCGCGCGCTCGGCCCGGCCCTCGCTGGTCGCGAAATGCTTCAGCAGCGCCAGTGCCGCCTCGCCCCCTGCCGGCTCGTTCCCGTGCTGGCGCGCGATGATCAGGATCTTGCGCAGACTCCGCGGGTCATACTCGGGATCGTGCACCACGGCCATCGCCACCGTGCGGCCCTCGTGCGACGTGCCGATGCGGTAGCATTCGACCCGCGGCGTGGCGTGAAGCTCCTGCAGCGTCGCCATGACCTGTGCGTAAGAGTGCGACTGGCGCGGCACCAGGCCGGCGATCTCGGCCACGATATCCGCGCCCGCGGGCCCCACCGCGCACGCTACCAGGATTGTCAGCACCAGAAGTCTCTTCATGACTACCGCAACCGGGCCGCTCCCCTCAGATAACCGTGCTGTCCGCAGCTCGGCTCGCCGACGGCATCCTCAGGCACGGCGACACAACTATTGCTCTCACCGGAACACATTACATATATACGGCACACCGCCCTCGGCCTCGATGGCCGCGGCGACCTGTTGTTGCCGTCCCGGGCAGTACGCGACCATGCAGCCCCCTCCGCCGGCGCCCATCTGTTTCGCACCGTGGGCCCCGGCCGCCACCGCCGCCGCGCACAATCGCTCGATCTTCTCGGTCGAGGCGCCGATGCGTTTCTCCTCGACCTGACTCTTGTTCATCAGTTCGCCGATGCGAGCGGCGTCCCCTGCCACCAGCGCCTGACGTCCGCTCACTGTATACTGATGCAGTTTCTCGAAGGCGTCAAGGACGATTTCATCTCCGCGCTGCAGCCGCTCGCGGGTTCGGCCCAGCACCTCCGCGGCGTGACGCGGCTCCGCGCTGTCCCCCACCACCACCGGCAGTTCATCGATCGGCAGCACCTCTGCGCTCGCCGGCTGGCCGGTGGTGATGAAAGTCACGCCGCCGTGCGCGATGGCGTACTGGTCCATGCGCCCGCATGAGATCGCGCACACGTCATGCTCCGCGACGTAGGCGATCTCCGCCATCTCATCGCGGCTCATGCCGAGATCGAACAGTTCATCGAGCGCCATGAGCGCGCCCACGGTCAGCGCAGCCGAGGTGCTGAGCCCCGCCCCGATCGGGATATCGCTTTGCACGCACATCGAGAACCCCGCCGGCAGCCGCTCGCGCAGCAGCCATGCCACCGCCTGCACGTACTTCATGCGTGCGCCGATGTCAGGCTCCTCTCCCAACACCAGATATTCGGTCTCATCGAAATCGTGGCTGTACAGGGTCACCTGCGGCCCGTCGGCGGCTTCGGCCTCGATGTGCATGAACATATCGATGGCCGCGGCG